>NZ_QEHL01000005.1:0-169332 GCF_003116525.1 Pseudarthrobacter sp. AG30
TCCTACTACATATCGTCTAGCCTTGTCAGGCATACCCCTCCGGCGAATCGAGGCAGATATGCAGACAAACCCCAGGCTAAACATCAGGCAGGTCCCCTGGTCCAATCCCGTGGGCGCTGATCTTCGCCGCGCCCAGCAGGCCGAACTCGACGCCCGCTTTGGCCGGCCGGACCACGAACCCGGCCCGCCGCCGTCGGGCGCCGACTGCGCCGTCTTCCTGGTGGCCTATGACAAGGGCTCGGGACAGCCCGTGGGCTGCGGCGGGCTGCGGCTCCTGGACGGATCGACGGCGGAGATCAAAAGGCTCTACGTCCTGCCCTACACGCGCGGTTCGGGCGTCGCCAGCTCCATCCTGGCGGCCCTGGAGGCAGAGGCCTTCAAGCAGGGCATCACGCGCATCAAGGCGGAAGCCGGCTCGGCCCAGCCCGACGGAAGGAATTTCTACGAAAATTCCGGCTTTGAGGCGATTCCAAATTTTGGGCCCTATATCGGGGTGCAGCACTCTTACTGCTACGCCAAGAGCATCAACGCCCGCAGCGCCGCCCACACGGCCATGGCCTAGGACCGGCATGATCACCATGCAAGCCGTCCTCACCATCGAGGAGATCGCCTCCGTCAACCTGAACGCATCCGGCAAACCCGCACCGCACGGTTACACGGAGACCACCTACGACCGCAACCGGATCCCCACCCACCGCCTCACGGATACGCTGCAGCAGGACTGAGCCGGGCGGCGAGGTTGAGCAGGCGGTCCCGGAAGGGTTGGGCACCGTCCGCCAGAGCCACCTTCATCATCGCCGCGGACCCTAGGCTAAGGGCGCGCGTCCGCAGCCGGCGCTGCCGGTCGTAGGCGGCGAGCGCCTTTTCCCGCGGCAGGCTGTTCAGCAGATCCGCCAGGACCACGGCGTCCACCAGCGATTCACAGGCGCCCCGGCCGAGGTTGGGCGTCATGGCATGCGCCGCGTCCCCTACCAGCACCGCCGCACCGCTGACATAGGACCGCAATGGGGGCACAGTCCAGATCCTTTGGGCCAACGAAAGCTCCGGACTCGCGGCGGCCAGCACCTGCCGGATGGCGGGTGCGTGGTCCGCAAAGCGCCGCCTGGCCTGCGTGAGCGCCTCTTCCACGTCGATTCCCGTGGGGCCGAGCGTTGACCGCCAGCTCCCGTACCAGTTGGTTCCCCCGGGGGCGGCGGCAATGCCGAACAGGTCGCCCCGCCCCCAATACTCCCCCACCTCGCCGGCTTCTACCGGGGACGGAATGGTGCCGCGGACAGCGAGGGCGGAAGTCAGCCTGGCATCCGATGCAGTGCCCCACACTTCGCGGCGGACCACGCTGTGCACCCCGTCGGCACCCACCAGCAGCCCGTCCACCGGAGGCAATTGCCGCACATGGCAAGCCACCCTGCGGACGGTTCCGGGCACGGCTCCATTCAGCAGCCGCAACAGGTCCACCCGGGAAATGCCGAACAACTCCCCGCCCCGGACGGTGACCCAGGGCTTGCCTGCGGCATTGCGGATGGACCCGTTTCCCAGCACCGGGCTGACCGCACGCGCCCCGGCCAGGACCCCCACCCGCGCCAGCGCACGCTGCGCATTGGGCCACATGGCCAGCACGGCGCCCACCGTGGGCAGTTCGGGGCGCTTCTCGAATATGGACACGTCATAGCGTGAAGGGTCCAGGCTGGCCGCCAGGGCCAGGCCCGCGATGCCGCCGCCCACGATCGAGATCGCTTCCATGCAGGCAATTTTACTACTTTTGTAGTGGCATGGAAGAGGCACTTACACTGGGCGCATGCCTGACCGCCGCACGGAACTGATGGATGCCGCCCTGGGGGTGGTTGCGAACAAGGGAATGAAAGGCCTGACCCATCGCGCCGTCGACGCCGCCGCCGGACTCCCGGAAGGCACCACGTCCAACTACTTCCGGAGCCGGGCAGCCCTCGTGGAGGCCGCGCTGGACCGCCTCCTGCAGCTTGACGCCGGACTGCTGCGGGAGGCCGGTCCGGCCGGACCGCCGCCGGGCATTCCGGAACTGGCGGACCAGCTGGCCGCCATGGTGCTCGCCCTGGCCCGGCAGCACGCCGGCCTCACGCGGGCGCGGCTGGCCCTGTCGCTGGACCGGCCCGAGGCGGTGACCGCCGGCCACTACCTGCTGGTGGGCGGGTTGGAGCAGGCCCTGGATGGTTTGGGAGTGGCGGGCGCAGCAAGGCGGGCGCAGGACGTCGCCGACTACGCCGACGGCCTGTTGCTCCACCTGCTCACCGTCCGCCGGGACCAGCAGCCCGACGTGGCCGCAACCGCAGCGGCGATCCGCCGCCTGCTGGCCCCGTAAAGCGGGCCCGGCAGTCCGTCGTCGTCCTCCCTGGCCCCTAGGACGCGCCGGGCCAGCCTGTGTACGCCTCGGCAAGGTAGGCCATGCCGTGCCGCGATGAAACCACGGAATTCAGTTCGCCAAGCTGGCGGGCCCGGGAGAAGTCGTCGGCGTCCGCGGGGGTGTGCAGCATGGTGGTCATCCAGTACGAGAACTGCTGCGCCTTCCAGACCCGGTCCAGGGCGCGGTCGCTGTAGGTGTCCAGCAGGTGTCCCGATCCGGAGTTGTAGTGGCTGTCCAGCCCCTCGAAGAGGACCTTGACGTCGTTGATGGCCAGGTTCAGGCCCTTGGCTCCGGTGGGCGGCACAGTGTGTGCGGCATCCCCGGCGAGGAACAGGTTGCCGTGGCGCATGGGGGTGTGGACGAAGCTGCGGAACGGCAGGACCATCTTCTCGATGACCGGGCCCTCCTTGAGCTCGAAGCCGTTCCCGTTGACGCGGCTCCGGAATTCGGCCCAGATCCGGTCATCGTCCCACTCCGCCACGTTCTCCTTGGGATCACACTGGAAATACATCCGCTGGACCGTCTCCGTACGCTGGCTGATCAGGGCGAAGCCGTTGGCCGAGTTGGCGTAGATCAGTTCGTCGGAACTGCGGGGAGCCTCGGCCAGGATGCCGAACCATGCGAACGGGTACTCGTGGAAGTACCACTTGCGGTGGGCCTCCGGGATCTGGAACCGGCAGTGGCTGCGGGAGCCGTCGGCACCCACCAGGAAATCCGCCTGGATCTCGAATTCAACGCCTTCGGCGTCGGTAAACCAGACCTTCGGGCTGCCTTCCAGGTCATGGACGGAGGTGTCGGTGACGCTGAAGCGGACGTCGCCGCCGTCGTCCTTCCTCCGCGCGGCGAGGTCGAGGAAGACGTCCGTCTGCGGGTAGAGCCAGACGGACTCGCCCACGAGGTCCTTGAAGTCGACGCGGTGGCTCTCGCCATTGAACCGCAGTTCGATGCCATCGTGCCGGTCGCCCTCGCGCAGCACACGGTCCGAAACCCCGCTGTCCACCAGCAGATTCACAGTGCCGTGCTCCAGGATTCCGGCGCGGACGGTGTGGGCGATCTCCTCGTGGCTGCGGACCTCAATGACCGTTGACTCGATGCCTGCCTTCGCCAGGAGATGGGACAGCATCAGCCCTGCCGGACCGCCTCCCATGATGGCCACTTGGGTGGTGATGGTTTTTCGTGCCATGGCTGCGTCTCGCTTCGCTGCGGGTCCCGCCACGGGCGGCACCGGATCGTTTGTCTGCCATCAGTGTGGGGGAAGCCGGGTGACCGGCGTTACAGAAATTCCGTTGAATGGCTCAGGCGTCCGCAAGTTGCCGGGCGATGCCCCGGGCAGCCGTTTGCAGGGCCGGAACCAGAGCCTGCAGGCGCATCTCCTGCAGGGGCACCACGACACCCAGTGAGGCTACGGCCCGCTGCCGGCGGTCCAGCACGGGCACCGCGATTCCCCAGGTGCCCGCATCCACTACGCCTTTCAGTTGCGCAAAGCCCTGATGGGCGGCCTCGGCCAGCAGCGCCCGCACGTCGGCCGCAGCCAGCCTTCCCTCGGGATCGGTGAACTGGCCCAGGTACTCCTGCTGCATGGCCTTGTCCTGGTGGGCCATCAGTGCCAGTCCGGCGGACGAGATATGGATGGGCATCCTCCCCGCCACCTGGGCCCGGTTGGCCACCGAGCCGCGCCGTGACAGGCGCTCCACAAAGAGGGCCTCCCAGCCATCGAGCACTGCCAGGTTCACGTTTTGGTTCAGCACCTGCTGGATGTCCTCCATGAACGGCATGGCTGCCTGCCGGAGCGCCAGCGCCGGCGAGGCACGGTTCACCAGTTCCCACAGCCGGAGTCCAGGCCGCACCATCCCGCCGGGAGCAGTCTCCAGCAGTCCGTGACCTGCCAGCTGGCCCACCAGCCGGTGGGTAGTGGTCAGCGGAAGGCCTGCCCGGCCGGCAAGGTCAGACAACTGGAGGGCATTGACATCCTGGGGAAACGCGGAGATCAGCCGCACGATCCGGTCCACCACGGAGTCGCCGGACGGGGAGTTGGCCAGCGTGAACACCTGCTTCCATTGAATGGGAAAAGTTGTCCCAGATTACACCCGATAGTGATACAAACCTCACTGGGGATGCGGGCAATGCCGCGCACCCACGACCGGCAAAGCAGTCTGCCGCTCAAAACTCCTGGAAGATACACCGAGGTATTTCTATGTCATTTGCGCCATCCCAGCACCGTTCCACGTGGCCGGTCTGGCTTTGCTGGCTGGCCATGGTTCTGGACGGTTTTGACCTGGTGGTTTTGGGCACCGTCATTCCCACACTCATCAAGACCCATGACCTTGGCTTCGACGCGGTGGGCGCCACCTTGGCCGCCACAATCTCACTGGTGGGCGTTGGCGCCGGTGCCCTGTTCATCGCCCCGCTGTCCGACCGCTTTGGCCGGCGCCGCCTCCTGGTGGCCTGCGTCCTGTGGTTTTCGATCTTCACCATCGCCGTGGTGTTCGCACCCAACGTGGCGGTGTTCTGCGCCTTCCGGCTTCTTGCCGGGCTGGGACTGGGCGCCTGCCTCCCGGCCGCCTTGGCCTACATGAACGACTACGCCCCGGCAGGTACCGCCGGAAAGTCGACCACCCGGACCATGACCGGCTACCACGCCGGCGCTGTGGCCACGGCCTTCCTTGCCCTGCTGCTGATCCCGGACTGGCGGATGATGTTCATCGTGGGCGGACTCGCAGGCTTCGCCCTGGCACCCTTCCTGTGGTTCAAGCTCCCCGAAACCCTTCCCCCGGCTGAGGCAGGAACCGAACCGGCCGCAGCCCGCACCGGTTTCCGGGACCTGGCACGGAAGCCCTACCCACTGGTGGCGCTGGCCATCGCGGCGGCGTCCTTCATGGGGTTGCTCCTGGTCTACGGCCTGAACACCTGGCTTCCGCAGCTGATGGCCGGCGCCGGGTACACCGTCAGCACCGGCCTGGTCCTCCTGCTGGTCCTCAACGTGGGGGCCGTGGTGGGCCTGGTGATCGCAGGGATCCTGGCCGACAAGCACGGCACCAAGCGTGTGGTGCTGCTGTGGTTCGGACTCTCTGCGGTTTTCCTGGCTGTCCTGAGCGTCAAGATCCAGAATGAACTGCTGCTCAACGCGGCAGTCTTTGTCACCGGCGTGTTCGTCTTCAGCGCACAGGTACTGGTTTACGCATGGGTCAGCCAGCTGTTCCCGGCAACCCTCCGTGCTACAGCCCTCGGCTTCGCCGCCGGCGTGGGCCGGCTCGGCGCGATCATGGGCCCTGCCGTCACCGGCACGCTGGTGGCTGCCAACATCGCCTATCCCTGGGGCTTCTACGTCTTTGCGGCTGCTGCCGCGATTGCCGTGGTGGCGCTGGTGACGGTGCCGCACGCCATCGCTGCGGTCCGGGCAGAAGCGGTCCCGGAAGCATCAGCCACCGAACGTCCGTAACGCGTCACCGTCCGCCCCTGCCCCTGGTGCAGGGGCAGGCACAAGGCGGTCAGGCCGTCGTCGAACGCTGCCTGAGGCGGCGCCACGCGCCGGGCGCCAGCACCACGGCAATGCCGACGGCGGCACCGATGACGGTTTCGATGATGCGGTCGCGCAGCAAAAGGGTTGGCGATGCCGGCACCACCAGCAGCGTTGACACCAGCGCCAGGGGCGTAACGAACACCTGGGCCAGCAGGTACTGGCGGAGGATGAACATTTCGGCGCCGAACTGGCACAGCGCCATGACGAGCACGGTCTGCCAGGGTTGCAGGCCGAGCAGCAGGACGGCGGCCAGCACCGCGAGGCCCAGGACGGTGCCGATGATCCTTTGGATGCCCCGGCGGACCCGGTGCCGCGTGGAGTGGCCCACCAGGGGCACCACCGCCGCCACCATGGCCCAATAGTTGTGGCCGAATCCCAGGCGGCTGCCGGCCCACGTGGCCAGTGACCCGGCAAGTCCGGCGGCCACCAGGTAACCGAAGCCTTCAAGCCGGGCCGCACGCTTCTCTGCGGGGGTACGGCGGATCGGGGCCGGCCGGGTCCAGGGGGTCCGGCGGCTGGGAAGGATCCGGGCCGAGAAGCCGATGAGCAGGGCGAACACGGTGGTGAGGACGGCCACCAGCATCCCCTGCCACAGCGGCGGCTGGTTGGGAATGGAAGCGATGGCGGCAAAGGCGAAGATGTGGAAGAGGGACCCGGCGGGGCGAAGCCGCAACCAGGAGCTAGCCACCGAGCAGGCCCCGGCAACCAGGGTGGTGGCCAGGACCAGCAGCCAGGTGGTGGTGGCGCGGTCAAGACCCCAGGCGGATTCCATTCGTGCGGCGAGCGCCGCCAGGATGATCACCAGCAACATCAGCAGTCCGGCCCGCAACTGCAACACGAATCGGACCGCGTGCGGCTCGCCGCGGCCGTAGATGCCCGTGAACGCCCCGAAGGACGCGAAGATTGCCAGGTCCAGCCGGCCCAGGAGCACCAAGGTAATCAGCGGCACGAACACACCGACAGCGCACCTCAAGGCAGGATGGTGGTCCTTGTTGCCGGGACCAATGCTGAACATCTCGGCAAACAACTTCACGTGGGCAGCGCCTTCCTTGGGGGTGGATTCTGACGGGCGGCCGCGCTGACGTTCCTGATAAATCCTACGGTGCGGGACCCGGAAGGCCCCTGGCACGTTCCCATGAATGGAATCAGGAGGCAACGCGGCGGAAACAGCACCCGGTGATGCTTGAGTCATGAAGCGCCCTCCGCACAACACGCCCGCGGCCGACCTGAGCTGCGAGGTCTGCGGCCGGATGCCCGAGCCGCCCAAGGCGCGGCTCACCGTTGCCAACGTGGCCGTAATGCTGCCCATCGAGCTGCTGGTCCACGCCCTGGTGGTGGAGACCCACCTTCCCTACGTGGCCAAGGTCCTGGTGCTGACCCTGACGGCCACAGTCCTGGTGATTTGGGTGGCCGAACCGTCGGCGGCGAGGATCCTGCGCAGCTGGCTCCATGCGCCGGCACTGCGGCACCGCCGCCAGCTGGCGGCGGCCCCGTCGCTGTGGCGGGCACGGACACTGCTGGCGGACCAGCCCGGTTCGCTGCAGAGGATGACCCGGGCACTGGCCCGGCTGGATGCCAACATCCTGGGCCTGCACGTGCACCCCGCCCCGGCCGGCGTCCTGGACGAGTTCGTCCTCGCGGTCCCGGGCGAGGTGGGCGAGCGCGAGCTGCTGGCAGCCCTGCACGACGGCGGCGGCAGCCGTCCGCACGTATGGCCCACCACGTCCCTGGCCATGGCGGACGGGCAGACGAAGGCGCTCAGCCTCGCGGCGCGGATCGCTGCCGCGCCGGACGAACTCCCCTTGGCGGTGGCCGAGCTGCTGCATGCGCAGATCGTGCCGCCACAGGACGCCGGGTCACCGGCCGACGACGGGACGCGCCTGAAGATCCCCACGGCCTGGCAGGGGCCCATCACCTTTTCCCGGCCAGGTGAGCCGTTCACTCCGGCCGAATCCGCACGGGCCCACCGCCTCGCCGAGCTGGCCGAAACCCTGTCCCACCGCCCCGCGGGTTCCTCCCCCTAGCCGTCGAGACCGTGCGGGCACCAGTCACAATCCGTTCGGAGGAGCCGCGGAACGCTGTCGGGCAAAAAACCCTTGACAGTGGCGGGAGTCACTTCTAACTTTATTTTTGGGATCCCAAATTGGGATCCCAAAATCGAATCCTCCCCATTCGTGAACTTCCCCGTGAAGGAGAAGCTGTGTCCGTCCCAAACACTGAAACAACGGCGCCATCCGCCGAATCCGCATCCCAAACCACCCAGCCCCGAAAGGACGGACTGCAACGGCGCAGCTCCGTCCGGTGGCGGCTCTTCCTGCTGCTCCTGGTCCTCGTGTCCGTCAACTACATCGACCGCGGCTCCATCTCCGTGGCCTTGCCCATCATCCAAAAGGAATTCAACCTCGCCCCCGAACTGGTGGGCCTGCTGCTGTCCGCCTTCTTCTGGACCTACGCCCTGATGCAGGTTCCCGTGGGCTGGCTGATCGACAAGTTCGGCCCGCGCAAGGTCATGACCGCCTCCTGCATCGGCTGGGGCGCGGCCACGGCAGCGTCCGGCATGGCCGGCGGTTTCCTGAGCATGTTCATCGCCCGGCTTGGAATCGGCGTGACCGAGGCCGGCGTCATGCCGGCCGGGGGCAAGCTCAACGCCATCTGGATGCACCGGTCCGAACGCGGCCGCGGCGCCACCATCCTGGACGCCGGCGCACCCCTGGGTGCCGGGCTTGGCGGCATCATCATTGCCGGCCTCATTGCCACCACCGGCAGCTGGCGCTGGTCCTTCGTGATAGCCGGCGCCGCCACCGTCCTCATGGGACTCGCCGTCTGGTGGTACGTCCGGGACAACCCGCGGGAACACCGTGCCGTCAACGAAGCCGAAGCGTCCTACATCGAAGCCTCGCACGCCGCCGAGGACGCCGAAGCCACCCTGGACGGCAGCACGGGCAAACGCGGCCTCCTCCCGTACCTGAAGTTCCGCTCCTTCTGGGCCATGTGCCTGGGCTGGCTCGGATTCAACGGAGTCTTCTACGGCCTGCTGACCTGGGGGCCGCTGTACCTGGCCCAAGCCAAGGGCTTCGACCTGAAGACCATCGGCTGGTCCACCCTGGTGATCTTCGGCGCCGGGTTCGTCGGAGAAATCATCGGCGGCACCATCGCCGACAAATGGCGGGCCTCCGGCGCCTCCGCAAACCTGGTCATGCGCACCCTCCTGGGCATCTCCAGCGCCATCGTCGTAGCGGGTCTGGTAGGCGTCACCGTGGTCCCCGACGCCACCACCGCCGTCGTGCTGCTCTCCGTGGTCCTGTTCTTCCTGCGCTGGGTGGGCCTGTTCTGGAGCATTCCGTCCATCCTCGGCGGACGCACCAACGCCGGGGTCCTGGGCGGCGCCATGAACCTCAGTGGCAACATCTCCGGCTTCGTGACCCCCATCGTCGTCGGCCTGATCGTCGGGGCCACCGGCTCCTACACCTGGGCGCTGCTGTACTTTGTCGGTTCCGCGGTGATCATGGGCGCATCGGTCCTCACCCTGAACTACAACAAGCGGCTTCCTGTCTAAGCTGGCCCTCGCAGGGAAACTTGCAAACCACGCCCCCGCAGCCGGGAGCAGTGCCATACAAGAATCGAAAATGGAGCACCATGCTGACCGCAGAAGAGACCCAGGACAAGGACCGCCCCCTCCGCGAGACTGTCCGGGACACCCTCCGCACCCGCATTTTCGAAGGGCACTACGCTCCCGGCACGCGGCTGGTGGAACGCGACCTCGCCGCCGAATTCTCCGTGTCCCGCCTGCCGGTCCGCGAAGCCCTCCGCATGCTCCGGCAGGAAGGCCTCATCAGCGACCGCGGGGCCCGCGGGGCGGAAGTCAGCAGCCTCAGCCCCAAGGATGTTGAGGACCTCTTCGATGTCCGCCAGTCCCTCGAGGTGCTGGCCTGCCGGCTCGCCGCGCGCCGCGCCACCGCTGAAGACCTGGCCTACCTTAAGGGGCTGCTGGACAACGCAGAGGCTTTCCTTGCCAAGGGCGCGGTGATGGAAGCGCACCGCTCCAACAGCGAGTTCCACGACGCCATCACCGGGATTGCGGACAACAACTTCCTCAAATCGGCCCTGGAACCCCTGCAGGGCCGGATGCACTGGCTGTTCCGGCACGTCAGCGACCTGCCCGAACTGATCCGCGAACACCGGGAGCTCTACGCCGCCATTGCCAGCGGCGACCCCGACCGGGCGGCCGCCCAATCCGCCTCCCACATCGGAAAGTACCGGGAACAGTTCCCCGAGGACTTCCAGAAAACCGAACCAGAATTCCACCGGAAGAGAAAATGAAACTCCTGGTCATCAACCCCAACATCAGCGCCGACGTCACGGCCCTGATCGAATCCGAGGCGCACCGCTCCGCAGCCCCTGGCACCGAACTGCTGGTGCGGACCGCCGGCCACGGCGTCGAATACATCGAAACCCGGTTCGAAGCCCTCATCGCCGCCGGGGCCGTCGCCGAAATCGTCGCCGAGCACACCCGCCCCGGCGCGGACCCGGTTGACGCCATCGTGATGGCAGCCTTCGGCGACCCCGGCATGCCCGCCTTGAAGGAATTGGCGGACGTCCCGGTCATCGGCATCACCGAGGCCGCACTCTGCGCGGCGGCGCTGCAGGGCCACCGGTTCTCCATCATCGCCATCTCGGACCGGATCAAGCCCTGGTACCGCGAGTGCGTGGAACGCTTCGGGCTCGCCGGCCGGCTGGCCTCCATCCGTTCCATCAACGACTCCCTCACCAGCATCGGCTCGGTCCAGCAGGACTTCAAGGAAACCCTGCTGGCACTTAGCCGGCAGGCCGTGGCGGAGGACGGCGCCGACGTCGTCATCCTCGCCGGCGCCCCGCTGGCAGGACTCGCCCGCGACCTCAAGGGGCAGATCCCCGTGCCGGTGGTTGACGGCATCTCCGCCGGGATCCGCATGGCCGAGGCGGTGGCCGGGCTGCAGTCCGGATCGCACCGCGCCGGCGCGTTCGCCCCTCCCCCGGCGAAAGACCGAAAAGGCCTCTCCGGCAGCCTGGACGCAGCCCTTGCGGCCCGCCAGGAGCACGCCGGCGCGCCCCAGCCTGCCGCCTAAAGCCAGACACCATACCCACAAGGAGGACACCGATGTCCCACCAGCCAGAACTCGTCATTGCCAACGCCACAATCGTCAACAGCCATGGCCGCCAGGCCGCCCACATCGTGGTGCAGGAGGGCCGCATCGCCGCCCTCATCGACGTTGACCAGCCGGTCCCCGCCGCCGGCCGCACCATCGACGCCGCCGGCAAACTTGTCATCCCCGGCGGCGTTGACGGACACTGCCACGTCGCCCAGGTCACCGGACGCTTCCGTACCCTTGACGACTTCCGGACCACGTCCACCGCGGCACTGTGGGGCGGTACCACCACCATCATCGACTTCGGCATCCCCCGGGACGCCCAGGAGACCCCGCTCGCCGCCGCCCTGCACAAGAAGGAACTCGCCACCGAATCCCGGTGCGACGTCGCCCTCCACGGCGCGGTGGTCGCCTGGGACGAAACCATCCCCTGGCAGCTGGAGCAGCTTGCCGCCGAGGGCGTCCGCTCCGTGAAGATGTACACCACCAACCGCGGCACCACCATGGCTGACGGGGACACCATCCTGAAGGTCATGCGGGAGCTGGTCCGGCTGGACGGCCTGGCCTACATCCACGCCGAACACGATCCCATCATCGCCGACTGCACCGAACAGCAAGCCCAGGACGGCCGGATTGGGATCGAACACCTGCACCGGACACGCCCTGAGCTGGCCGAGGAGATCTCGGTGAAGGAAACCCTGGCCATGGCCGGATACACCGGCGCACCCGTGTACTTTGTCCATCAATCCACGCCCGGGGCGGTGGACCTGGTGAGCGAAGCCCGCTCCCGGGGACTGGAGACGTTCTCCGAGACCTGCCCGCACTACGTCACCTTGGACGACACTGTCTACGCGTCCGCCTTCCCGGAATGGTTCGCCTGCTGCCCGCCCATGCGCAGCCCGGAAACCGTGGCCGCGCTCAAGGAGCGGCTGGCGTCCGGGGCCATCCACACCATGTCCTCCGACCACTCCTGCTACGACCTGTCCCAGAAGCGCGAGCGCACCGATGACGTGCGCGCCATGCCGCACGGGCTGCCCGGCGTGGAGACCCGGATGCCGGTGACGTTCACCGCGATGACCTCCGCCGGTGCCTCCGTGGAGCAGTTCGTCGAGGCCTTCGCGGCCGGCCCTGCCCGCATCAACGCGGTCCCCGGCAAAGGCCGCATCGCCGAGGGATTCGACGCCGACCTGGTGGTTTTCGACCCCGCCGAGGAACGGACGGTGGATGGCGCCGCCTTGCACATGGGGACGGATTTCTCGCCCTTCGACGGACAGGCACTCACCGGCTGGCCCGCCGTCGTGGTTTCCAACGGCCGGGTGGTGCTGGACGCGGACGGCTTCCACGATCCCGGCCCCGCAGGCCGGTTCATCAACCGCAACGGCTTCCGCGAGCACCAGTCCCTTTCCGCCGGCGCGGCGCACGCCGCCGCCCTCTAGGAGTTCCCATGCCTGCATCCACACGTCCCCGCCGGATCGGCATGATCGTGCCGTCCTCCAACACCTGCCTGGAGCCGCAGACCTACCGGATCCTCGGTGGCCGCAGCGACGTCACGGTCCACTTCACCCGCATTCCCGTCACCCGGATCGCCCTGGACGACTCCGCCAACCGCCAGTTCGACCCCGCCGTCATGCGGGAGGCCGCACGGCTGCTGGCGACGGCGGACGTGGACGTCATCGCCTGGAACGGCACCTCGGGGTCGTGGCTGGGTTCGGCGCACGACCGGGAGCTGGCGGCGGAAATTACCGGCGCCACGGGCGTCCCGGCCACCACCTCCACGCTGGCCTACCTTGAGGCGTTCCGGGCCTTCGGCACTGAACGGATCGGCCTGTTCACGCCGTATACAGGCGATGTGAACCACCAGGTCATCGCCTCCTACGAGCGCGAAGGCATTAAGACCGTGGACCACCGGGCGCTCGGGCTCAGCAACAACGAGTCGTTCGCCAGGGTCACGGACGCGGAGATGCTGCCGGGATCGCGGGAACTCGCCGCCGCCGCGCCCGACGCCCTGGTGTACCTGTGCACCAACCTCTACGGCGCCAACATCACCGCCGAGATCGAGGAGAGCACCGGCGTCCCGGTCCTTGACTCCGTGGCGGTCACCCTCTGGCACGCCCTGAAACTGGCGGGTGCTCCGCTGCTGGACCCGCGCTGGGGCAGGCTCCTGGCCTAGCCGGCCTGACCCGCCGGGCGCTTACATCCGCAGGGTCAGGGCTCCGGGCTCGATGCTCATCAGCACGTGCTTGCCCTCACCCTCGTGGTCCCCGTCCAGTTGGTAGTCGTCCTTGTGCTCCAGGGTGATCTCAACCGTCTTGCCCTGGAAATACTCCACCGCCGTATCCCGGTTCCGGCCCTTGCCGATGATGCCGGCCAGCACGGACAGCCAGCCGAGCTTGCCGTGGTGGGGTGCCAGGACCGCGATGTCCAGCAGGCCGTCGTCGATCTTGGCGTCGGGGAAGATCTCCACGCCGCCCTGGACCTTGCCGCAGTTGCCCACCATCACGCTGCGCACGCCGCGGTGCATCACGGTCTTGCCGTCAATCGCCAGGGTGGCCTTCACGGGCTTTCCGGGCAGGTTCCGGATGCCGGCGTCCACGTAGGCCAGCCACCCCACCTTGTCCTTGAGGTCCTCGTTGGTGTCGCCCATGATGGTGGCGTCGTAGCCCAGGCCCGCCATGACCAGGAAGAGCTGGTCATGGTCCGGATCGCTCCGCTTGGCGCGGACCACGTCGATCTTCCGTTCGGCGCCGGTCAGGGCGCCGGCCATGGCGCCGTCGTAATCGGTCACGTCCATGCCCAGGTTGCGTGCCAGCAGGTTCCCGGTCCCCAGGGGGAGCAGGCCCATGGGCGTATCACCGCCGGCCAGGACCTCGGCGACGCAGCGCACGGTACCGTCGCCGCCGGCCGCGATGACGAGGTCCGCCCCTTGAGCCAGGGCTTCCTTTGCCTGCCCGACGCCGGGGTCCTCCTTGGTGGTCTCCAGCCAGATGGGCTCGCCCCAGCCGTTCTCGACGCAGTGCTTGGCCACCAGGCCGCGCACGTCGAAGTCCACCGGCTTGGCAGGATTGACAATGATGGCGGCACGTTTGGGCGAAGTGGAGCTGGCGTCAGTCATGGCGTCCTCTGGTGGGGTGGAAAGCAAGCAGGCTGTTGAGAGAAGAGTAACCCGAAGCGGCTGCAGTTCCGCGCCTACAGTGCCTTGACGGCGCCCAGCACCTGGGCCAGGGACTCCTTGGCGTCGCCGAACAGCAGGGACGTCTGCGGCTCGAACAGGAGTTCATTCTCGATGCCGGCGAACCCCGGGCGCATGGAACGCTTCAGGAACACCACCTGCCGCGCTTCCGCCACCTCCAGGATGGGCATCCCGTAGATCGGCGACCCGGAGGATGTCTTGGCCGCCGGGTTGACCACGTCATTGGCACCCACCACCAGGGCGACGTCGGTGGTCTTGAACTCCGGGTTGATCTCGCCCATTTCCTTGAGCGATTCGTAGGGAACGTTGGCTTCCGCCAGCAGCACGTTCATGTGGCCGGGCATGCGGCCGGCCACCGGGTGGATGGCGAAGTCCACCTGGATGCCCCGGGCTTCCAGGGCCAGCGCCAGTTCGGCGGCGGTGTGCTGCCCCTGCGCCACGGCCAGGCCGTAGCCGGGAACAATGATCACGCGCTGGGCGTAGCCCAGCAGGACCGCCACGTCCTCCGGCGAGGAGGATCGGACCGGACGCTCGCTCACTGCCGTGGATCCCGCCGTCGACCCTCCGCGGAAGGCGCCAAACAGGATGCCCGCGACGCTCCGGCCCATGGCCGCCGCCATGGCGCGGGTGAGGATGGTGCCCGAGGCGCCCACCAGCGTGCCGGCCACCACCAGCAGGACGTTGCCGAGCACCACGCCGGACGCCGCGACGGCCAGGCCGGTGAAGGCGTTGAGCAGCGAGATGACGATGGGCACGTCCGCGCCGCCCACGGGCAGGACCAGCAGGACGCCGGCGGCCAGGCCCAGGACCAGCAGCAGGACCGCAAGGGGCAGCGACCCGGAAACGACGACGGCGATGCCGGAGGCCACCGCCGCCAGCAGCACCACCGACATCACCACGGGCAGCCCGTAGAACACCACGGGCCGGGTGGTCATCAGCTCCTGCAGCTTGGCGAACGTGATGCCCGAGCCGGCGAACGAAACGGCCCCCACCAGGAGCGTGAAACCGATGGCCACGCGGACCCACGGTTCCCCCGCATGGCCCAGCTCGAGGAGGGCCACCAGCGCGGCAGCGCCGCCCCCCACCCCGTTGAACAGGGCCACCAGCTGCGGCATCTGCGTCATCCTGACCCGCCGCGCCACGGGAGCGGCGACGGCGGAGCCCACCACGATCGCGCCCAGGATCCACGGGATGTTCTCGAGCCGGGCGGACAGGAAGACGGTCACGACGGCGATCACGGCACCCAGGGCGCCCACCAGGTTTCCGCGGCGGGCGGTGCGCGGCGAGCTCAGTCCGCGCAGCGCCAGGATGAAGAAGACCGCTGCGGCCAGGTACAGCAGGGCGGTCCAGACGGGATCGAGGATGCTCATTTGCTGCCGCCCTTGGCTTGCCCGGCATCCTTTTTCGCATGGAACATGTGCAGCATCCGGTCCGTCACCACGAACCCGCCCACCAGGTTCGCGGTGGCGAGGACCACCGCGAGCAGTGCCACCGCCAGGACCCACGGGTCTGCCGCCTGGCCGGCCACGATGATGGCACCCACCAGGATGATCCCGTGGATGGCATTCGCGCCGGACATCAGCGGCGTGTGGAGGGTGCTGGAGACCTTGGACACCACCTCGAAGCCGACGAACACTGCCAGTACGGTAATGGTCAGCAGGGCTGTCCCGTCCATCAGAGTGCTCCGTCCTGCCGGGCCGTGGCGGCTGCGCCGGTCCGTGCGGCCAGCAATGCGGCGGTGGGCTGGTGCCGCACCACGCCGCCGTGGGTCAGGCAGGCTCCGGCCACCACTTCGTCGTCGAAATCCAGGGCCAGCGCGCCGTCCCGCACCATCAGGGCCAGCAGGTTGGCCACGTTCTTGGCGTACAGGCGGGAGGCGTCGGACGCCATCGCGGAGGCCGGGTCCTTCAGGCCCACCAGGGTAATCTGCCCGGACCCGTCAGCGGTGGGGATGGGGATGTCCTGGCCGGGCACGGATCCCTCCACGTTTCCGCCGGACTCCGCGGCGAGGTCGACGACGACCGATCCGGGGCGCATGCCCTGCACCATCTCGCGGGTCACCAGGAGGGGCGCGGGACGGCCCGGGACGGCCGCCGTCGTGATCAAAACGTCCGATTGGGCGACGTGCGGGGCCAGCAGCTGGCGCTGCCTGGTGCCGGCATCGGAGCTCAGCTGCCGCGCGTAGCCGCCGGCCGCTTCCGCGGTTTCAAGGTCCAGCCGGATGAAGGTGCCCCCCATGGAAGCCACCTCGTCAGCGGAGGCGGGCCGGATGTCGTTGGCGAACACCCGCGCCCCCAGCCGCTTTGCCGTCCCGATGGCCTGCAGTCCCGCCACGCCCGCTCCGAGGACCAGGACGCGCGCCGGCGGGATGGTCCCGGCGGCGGTCATGTACAGCGGGAAGAACCGCGGCAGCCGGATGGCCGCTTCGAGCACGCAGCGGTAGCCGGCCACCAGCGCCTGCGAGGTCAGCGCATCCATGGACTGGGCCCGGGAAATGCGGGGCACCAGCTCCAGGGCGAAGGAGGTGACGCCGTTGTCCGCGAGCGCCTGCACCGTGGGCAGTTCGGACGACGGCGACCCGAGCCCCACAGCCACCGCTTCCCGTTTCAAGGCGGCAGCGGTGTCCGGGTCCAGCGGTCGGACGTGGCCCAGGATGTCGAGGGCGCCGTGGTCCAGTTCCGCGACGATCTCCGCGCCCGCCTGCCGGTAGTCATGGTCGGAGTGGCCCGCGGCCGTCCCGGCCCCGGTTTCGAGCAGGACGTCCAGGCCCATTCCGGTCAACTGCCTGACGGTGTCGGGGGTGGCGGCCACGCGCCGCTCGCCCTCCCGGCGTTCCCGCGGAATGCCCAGTTTCACCCGCTGCCTCCTCTTCCTGAAGGGCGTGGCAGCGGCTCTGCTGCACGCAGTTGGCTTGAGTCTAGAGCCCTGCGCGCCGCGGCGGGAGTAGGGTGGCCGGCTTGGATGGCAAACAGTTACCTCGCGGCAGCGCCCGCCGACCCGCCGTAATCCAGGGCGATCCGCCGCGTGGCTTCCAGCAACTCGGGGAGGACTGTCGCCTCGATGTCCTGGCCTGCGGCTCGGCGCGTCTGCATTCACCCCGCTGCGTGAACTCGGCAACCCGGTCAGGTAGACCCCGGACTGCCCGGACCCGCAGCGAAAAGCGAGGCCGACGACGGGACGCAACTCCCGCCGTCGGCCTTACCTTTGCGGGCCGGACGCCCTACTGGCCGGCAGCACCGGTGGGCGCGGCGGTTGGCGCGGCAGCACCGTTGTTGCCGTTGCGGCGGCCCTGGCCGGGCGTTTGGGTGCCGGGGGTGTCGCCGGCACCGGCCCCGGCACGGCCGTTGGTTCCCTGGAAGTTGCCCACGTTTGTCCGGCCGGCCCGGGCGCCGAGGTCAAGCTGCTTCTGCACCATCGAGCCGCCGAAGAATCCGGCCACCACCAGCAGTACGCAGACCAGGACTTTCGTGGTGCGGCCGGGCGTGTACCGCTTCCTGGGAATGAAGGGTTCGTCGTCGGCGGGGACTTCGGCCGGCTGGTCCCGGAACGGCCCGTGGTCCTCGCCGGGGGCGGTCAGGGGAACGGGCAGCGCTTCGGTGGCTGCGTCGGTGTCCGGGGTGTATGGGCTGGAGCTGTTCACGGGTTTCCTATTCATAGCGGAGGGCATCGATGGGCCGCAGCTTCGCGGCCTTGTTGGCGGGGTAGACCCCAAAAACCAGTCCAATGACGGCTGACACCGCCAGGGACAGCCAGACTGTCCAGGCCTGCACCTCGGGCTGGACGCCGAGCACGGGGAACGCGCTGCCCGCGAAGCCGACGGCGATCCCGGCGACCCCGCCGATGACCGAAATCACCAGGGATTCGATCAGGAACTGCGTCACGATACTGCCCCGGGACGCGCCGATGGCCTTCCTGATGCCGATCTCCCGGGTCCGTTCCGTCACGGTGACCAGCATGATGTTCATGACGCCGATGCCGCCGACCAGGAGGCTGATGGCAGCCACCGCGCCCAGCAGGATGGTCAGTGTTTGGGTGGTGTTGGTGGCGGTGGTGAGTATCTGCGCCTGGTTGCGGACCTGGTAGTCCCGGTTGGTGGAGTCGACGTGGTGGCGGGCGTCCAGGATCATCTGGATCTCGTTTTGGGCTTGGTTCATGACGTCCGCGGAGGCCGCCTGCACCGTAATGGACGCGAGGGTGGGCGCATAGCCGGTGAACTTGTTCTGCGCGGCGGAGAACGGCACCACCACGATGTCGTCGGGATCGTTCAGGCCGGTGGACCCCTTGACCGCGAGCACGCCGGACACCGTGAAATTTTGGCCGTTCAGCTGGATGGTCTGGCCCACCGCGGAAGCGGTGGTGGCGCCGAAGAGATCACTGGCCACCGTATTTCCGATGACGGCCACCGGGTTCCCTGCCTGCTGGTCGGCTTCGGTGAAAGACGCCCCTGACGCCATGGCGCTGTTGGTGATATCGAAGTACGAGGACGTGGTCCCGAGGAAGCTGGCAACGGAGTGGGTGGCGCTGGTGTACGTTGCCGTGACGCCCTGCGCCTGGACGATCGGCGCCGTGCGGGCCACATCGGGGGCCAGGACTGCATCCGTGAGGGCGTGCTCGTCCTCGAGGGTGAGGTTGGTGCTGCGTGTACGGCTTGCCCCCGCCTGGCCGCCGGTACTGCGGCCGCCCACGCTGGTGGACCGGCTGACGGTGAGGACGTTGGTGCCCAGCTTGCCGATCTGGGCTTTGATGTTGTTGCTGGTCCCCGCACCGACCGCAAGCAGGATGATGACGGCGGCAATGCCGATCAGGATCCCCAGCGTGGTGAGGACGGAACGCATTTTGTTGGCGGCCACCCCGGACAGGGCGAAGCGCGCCGATTCGAGGAGGTTCACGGCGCCACCGCGAAGGTTCCTGCGGGTACCGGCTGCTGCCGGACATCGGAGACGATCCGGCCGTCCTGCATCCGCACCACCCTGCCGGCCCGCTCGGCGACATCCATTTCGTGCGTGATCATCACGATGGTCCGCCCGCTGGCGTGCAGGTTCCCGAAAAGGTCCAGGATCTCGGCCGAGGACCGCGAGTCCAGCGCCCCCGTGGGCTCATCGGCCAGCAGGAGGACGGGGTTGGTCACCAAGGCCCTCGCAATGGCCACGCGCTGCTGCTGGCCGCCGGAGAGCTGCGACGGCTTGTGGCCGGCGCGGCTGGACAACCCCACGGTATCGAGCATGGCCAGTGCGCGGCTGCGCCGCTCGTGGCGTCCCACCTTGGCGTAGGCGAGCGGCATGGCCACATTGTCCACCGCCCGGGTCCTGGAGATCAGGTTGAAGTTCTGGAACACGAAGCCGATCTTGCGGTTGCGGATCTGGGCCTGCTGGTACTCGTCCAGTTCCCGGGTATTGATGCCGTCCAGGTGGTAGCTTCCGGTGCTGGGCGCGTCGAGGCAGCCGATGATGTTCATCATCGTGGACTTCCCGGAACCCGAGGCTCCGATGATGGCCACGAAGTCGCCCCGCTCGATCGCGATGTCCACGGCGTCCAGCGCGCGCACCTCTGCCTCACCCTTGCCGTAGACCTTGCTGACGCCGGACAGTTCGATGACGGCTGCCACGGTCACTGGCCGCCGTTCCGGGTGCCGCCGCCGCGGGTGCCCGCGCCGCCCAGGCCGCCGGCGCCGAATCCGCCTCCGGTGGAGGTGCTGCCGCTGTCAAGCGTGCCGGAAATAGCCGGAAGCTCCACCTGGTCCCCGTCGGCCAGACCGGTCAGGACCTGGGTGCGCCCGTTGGCGCTGATCCCGGTGGTGACCGTCACCGGCGTCGGGGTGCCGTTCTTGAGGACGTTGACCGTTTGCCGGTTCCCCGTGGTGGTGATGGCGAGGCTGGGCACCACCAGGGCGTCGTCGGCCGTGGCGGTGGTGACCGAAATGTTGGCGCTCTGGCCCAGGCGCAGTCCGGCAGGCGGGTTGGCGATGGAGACCGTCACCGGATAGGTGACCACGCCGTTGGTGGTGCTTGAGGTCTGGGCTATGGAAACCACCTTGCCGGTGACGGGTGGGGCGGCAGGATCCTGGGCCAGGGCGGGGAAGGTGAACTGGGCCGTCTGGTCCGGCTTCATGCTGGTGACATCGGACTCGGAGAACCCGGCCACCACCTGCAGGTGGCCGGTGTCGCTGATGGTGACCAGGCCACTGCCGGAGCTTGACCCGGCGGAGGACGCTGCCCCGGAGGACGCGGACGTGGCCGCTCCGGTGCCCCCGCTGGCGGCGGACCCTGACGACGCTGCCGGGGACCCCGAGGAGGATCCCGTCAGCGCACCGGCCGTTGCGGTGACCGACGTGACGGTTCCGGTCACCGGCGAGGTCAGGTTGCACGCGGCGAGGTTCGCTTTGTCCGTCTCGACGGCGAGCTGGGCACTGGTGACATTGGTCCCCCCTGCCGAGGCCGCCGCGTTTTGGGCATTGCCCAGGGCAGTGGTGGCGGAGGCAACCTGCTGCTTGTCCTTGAGCTGTGTGGAGGCGGCTTGGTTCTGCGCCTGGGTCAGCGCGGCCTGGTCCTTGGCCAGCTGGTTCTGGGCCGCCGCCACAGGGTCCGTCCAGTTGGCAGGCTTCGGGGTGGGGGCGGGCACTGCCTGGGAGGCGGTCACGGCAGCGTTGTCGGCATCCACGGCTTTCTGGGCCGCGGCCACCGCAGCGGACTGCTGGGAGGAGTCCAGGCCGGCGGACTGCTGGGCGTTCACCAGGCTCTGGTTCGCCGATGCCACCTGCCCGGCGGCGGATACCTGCTGCTGGTTGGCCTGTGCCGTCACCGAATCCAGCTGGGCTTGGGCCGCGTTCAGGGCGTTCTGGGCGTTGGTGGGATCAATGGACACGAGCAACTGCCCGGCAGTCACCTGCTGGCCCAATGTCGCTGCCACCGATTGGATCACGCCGCTGCAGTTCTGGGCGCTGACCACCGTGGTGGTTTGCGGGGCGACATTACCCGAGGCTGTGGCCACCGAAGAAATGGCCGCCTTGCCCACCGTTACCGTGCGCGCGGCCGCCGACGGGGTGGTGGAGCCAGCCGCCGTGGCCGTGAGGTAGGTGCCTGCGCCGAGGGCGAGAATGACGGCGCCCAGGCCCAGGTTGATAACAAGGGATTTTGAGGTCATGGCTGGACCTTAAAAGGGGCACCTGAAGAAATGCCGTGAAAATGGTGGGAGCGGGGCGCTGGGGACCTTTTGTGTCGTCCCGCTCCGGGAGCGGCTGTGTGAGAATAGGCGGAATTTACACATCACCCATTTTGGGGGACCCATGTCAGAGCGCGCAGATTTCGATTCCACACCGTCCGGCCGGGAGGGTGGGCATGGAGCTCGACTACCGCAGTACGGCCAGACATCTTCCGACGCGTGGGTACCTCCTGCGGAGCATTTTCAGCCCCCGCTCCCGCAACCGGCCGCACGGGAAGATGTGGTGCGCGGGGCTGTCCATGCCCTTGCGGCCGTACCCGTTGGCGTAGTGGCGTGGCTGGTGCTGTGGAACATGGGCTGGGTGGCCTCCATCGTCGCGCTCATCGCCGCTTCCCTGGCTGCCCGGTTGTACGTCCTCGGAACAGGGGGACTGATCAGCCGGCGGGGCGCCTGGGTTGTTGCGGTCGTGACCGTTGGGACCGTGCTGCTGGCGTTTTGGGGCGGCATGCTGGTAGACGCGGCGAAGTTCCTTGGCGGCGGCTCTCCGCTGACAATGCTGGCGGATGCCGAAACCTGGGATCTCCTGTTCTTCAACCTGGCCACCAACCGCGAACTCGTTGACGGGTACGGCGGCGATTTCCTGATGGCCCTGCTGTTCAGCGGGCTGGGCTGCTTCTTCACGCTCCGCCGGCTGTTCGCACAGACCCGGACCAGCTAATTCCCTCTTAACCGCGGGCGGTGAGATCGGCGGAAATGAGTTTCGCCGTCGCCACGATTTCGCGTGCCACGGAAGCCAGGTAGGCGTCCCGGTCCGGTTTGGCGTCCACCGACTGGGCCTGCAGGGACACGTTGACCGCCGCGACCACCTTGGAACCGTCATAGACGGGGGCAGCCACGGACATCAGGCCCAGCTCAAGCTCCTGGTCCAGCAGGCACCAGCCTTGGGCCCGGACGGTCTCCAGCACGGCCAGCAGCTCCGGGACGCTGCCCAGGGCGCGGGGGGTGAGCGGCTTGACGTCGGCCGCCGCCAGGTAGGCCTTGAGGTCCGACGCCGGCAGGTGCGCCAGCAGGACGCGGCCCATCGACGTGGCGTACGCCGGGAAGCGGGTGCCCACCGTGATGCCGATGGTCATGATGCGGCGGGTGGTCACCCGGGCGATGTAGGCAATGTCCGTACCGTCCAGCACCGCGGCGGAGGTCGACTCGCCCAGCTTCAGGGAGAGCTCCTCGAGGTGCGGCTGGGCCAGCTGCGGCAGTGACAGCCCGGAAAGGTACGCGTATCCCAGCTGGAGCACCTTGGCCGTCAGCGCGAACGTCTTCCCGTCGGTCCGCACGTAGCCCAGTTCCACCAGGGTGTGCAGGAACCTGCGAGCGGTGGCCCGGGTCAGGCCGGTGCGGGACGCGACCTCGGTGAGCGTCATGACGGGACGCTCGGCGTCGAAGGCGCGGATCACGGCCAGGCCGCGGGCCAGCGACTGGACGTACTGGTCGCTGGCCTGCGGTGTGGCCTGGGTGTCTGTGCGGACGGCGTCGGTCATGGTTCCCAATCCTAGGGCTGTCCTCAGGCAGCCGCGGCCTTGAGGGGGACGGGGAGGAGTTCCTGGAGTTCTTCGAGGGTGCAGCCGAAGGTTTCGCGGACGGTGACGCCCTCGGGGCCGGTGAGGAAGACGCCCTTGTCGGTGTAGACGCGGGTGACGCAGCCGACGCCGGTGACCGGGTAGGTGCAGGCCTCGACGATTTTGGAGGCGCCATCGCGGGTGAGGAGGGTCATCATGACGAAGACGTCCTTCGCGCCGGTGGCCAGGTCCATGGCGCCGCCGACGGCGGGGATTGCCCCGGGTGCCCCGGTGTGCCAGTTGGCGAGGTCACCGGTGGCCGAGACCTGGAAGGCGCCCAGGACGCAGATGTCCAGGTGCCCGCCGCGCATGATCGCGAAGGAATCGGCGTGGTGGAAGTACGAGGCGCCGGGCAGTTCGGTGACCGGGATCTTGCCCGCGTTGATGAGGTCCTCGTCAATCTCCCCGCCCGTGGCTTCGGGTCCCATGCCGAGCATCCCGTTCTCGGTGTGGAGGGTGATGTTCTGTTCCTCGGTGAGGTAGTTGGACACCAGGGTGGGCTGGCCGATCCCGAGGTTCACGAACGAGCCCGGGGCGATGTCGCGGGCCACGAGCCGGGCCAGGTCATCACGGCCCAGGGGCGTCTCGGACGTCTTGATGCTGGTTTCGGTGAGGCTCATCTCAGGCCACCTTTTCTGCTGCGCTGCCGCTGCGGGCAACTTTTACCACGGTGTTGACGTAAATGCCGGGGGTGACCACGTTTTCCGGGTCCAGCCCGCCGGTGGGGACAATCTCGGAGACCTGGACGATGGTGTGCTTCGCCGCCGCGGCCATGATGGGGCCGAAGTTCCGGGCCGTCTTCCGGTACACCAGGTTGCCCTTCCCGTCCGCCTTCAGCGCCTTGATGAGGGCGACGTCGGCGTGGATGGGGGTCTCGAAGACCTGCCCACGGCCGTCGATGATGCGGGTTTCCTTACCCTCGGCCAGCATGGTGCCGTACCCGGTGGGCGTGAAGAACCCGCCGATCCCGGCCCCGGCGGCACGGATGCGTTCGGCCAGGTTGCCCTGAGGCACCAACTCCAGCTCAATCTCCCCGGCCTTGTACTTGGCATCGAAGTGCCACGAATCAGACTGCCGCGGGAAGGAGCAGATCATCTTCCGCACCCGGCCTTCCTTGATGAGCAGGGCCAAGCCCTGGTCGCCCTGGCCGGCGTTGTTGTTCACCACGGTCAGGTCCGTGGCCCCGCACTCCAGCAGCGCATCGATCAGTTCGAACGGCTGCCCGGCGTTGCCGAACCCGCCGATCATCACGGTGGAACCGTCCTTGATCCCGGCCACGGCCTCCTGGACCGAATCAACAAAAGTCAGCATTACTGGTCCTTTCCAGCGGTCACGTTCTCAAGTATCACGGCCAGGCCCTGGCCCACGCCGATGCAGATCGCGGCCACACCCCAGCGTTCGCCGGAGGCCTGCAGGGACCGGGCCAGGGTGCCCAGGATCCGGGTGCCGGAAGCACCCAGCGGGTGCCCCATGGCGATCGCCCCACCCTGCCGGTTCACGATTCCGGGGTCAATCCCCCAGGCATTGATGCAGGCCAGGGACTGCGCAGCAAAGGCTTCGTTAAGTTCGACGGCGCCCACCTGGTCCCAGCCGATCCCCGCCTTCGCGAGGGCCTTGTTCGCCGCCTCGACGGGTGCGTAGCCGAAGAACTGCGGATCGTTCGCGTGCGCGCCGCGGCCCGCGATCCGGGCCAGCGGGTCCAGCCCCAGCAGCCCGGCGGCCGCCTCGGACCCGATCCAGGCCGCGGAGGCGCCGTCGGACAGCGGGGATGCGTTCCCCGCAGTGACCGTGCCGTCCTCTGCCCGGAACACCGTCTTCAACCCGGCAAGTTTCTCGGCCGACGAACCGGCGCGGATCCCTTCGTCCCGCACCAGGTCCGTCCCGGGCACCGGGGCGACCAGGTTGTCGTAAAACCCCTCATCCCAGGCCGCGGCGGAGAGATTGTGCGAGGCAGCGGCGAACTCGTCCTGCGCCTCGCGGGTCACCCCGTACTTTTCGCGGAGCCGCTCGGTGGCCTCACCCAGGGAGATGGTCCACTCCTTCGGCATGGCCTTGTTCACCAGCCGCCACCCGAGGGTGGTGGAGGCCAGGGTCATGTCCCCGGCCGGGTAGGGCTTTTCCGTCTTGGGCAGCACCCACGGGGCACGGGACATCGACTCGGCCCCGCCCACGAGCATCAGGTCGGCGTCGCCGGCGTTGATTTGGCGGGACGCGATGATCGCCGCGTCCAGGGATGAACCGCAGAGCCTGTTGACCGTTGTGCCCGGGATGGACACCGGCAGCCCGGCCAGGAGGGTTCCCATCCGGGCGATGTTGCGGTTTTCCTCGCCCGCGCCGTTGGCGTTGCCGAACACCACCTCATCAATCCGCTCGGGATCAAGCCCGGGTGCCCGCTTCACGGATTCCTTGATCACGTGCGCGGCAAGGTCATCCGGCCGGACCCCGGCGAGGCCGGAACCGAACTTGCCGAAGGGGGTGCGCACGGCGTCGTACACAAATGCCTGGTTCATGACGGGGCATCCATTTCTTTGAAGACCTGCTGGGCAGTCTTGAAGGCGGTATTGGCGGAGGGAACTCCGCAGTAGATGGCGGTCTGCAGCAAAATTTCCTTGATTTCGTCCCTGCTGAGGCCGTTCCGAAGGGCGGCGCGGATGTGCATGGCCAGCTCCTCCCAGTGCCCGTGGGCCACCATGGCAGTGATGGTGACTGCGGAACGCATCTGCCGGGACAGTCCGGGCCGGGTCCAGATGCCGCCCCAGGCGATCCGGGTGATCATGTCCTGGAAGTCGTTGGTGAACTCATCTTTGTTGGCGTTGGCCCGGTCCACGTGCGCGTCGCCGAGCACTTCGCGCCGGACCACCATGCCGCCGTCGTAAATTTCCTGGCTGGTGGCGCCGGGCTGGACCACGCCGTGGCGCTCCAGGCCGGCGCGCTCGGCGGCGCTCATTTGGCGGCCTCCCGTGTTTCGGCCCAGCTGATCAGGCTGCGCATCAGGTCGGCCACGTGGGCGGGGGCTTCCGCGGGAGCGAGGTGCGAGATGCCTTCCACCGTCACGGCGGTGGCAGTGCCGCCCCCGGCGGTGATGCCGGTGGCCACTTCGTCCGCCATGTCCGGCGTGGCCACGGCGTCCAGCGCACCGGCAATGACCTGGGTGGGGACGGATATGCCGCCGAGTTCACCGCGCACGTCGAAGGCTGCCAGAGCTTCGCAGCAGAAAGCGTAGCTGAAGCGGTCGGCATCGCGCAGTGAATGCAGGAGCCGGCTGCTGAACTCCGGTTCGCGGTCCATGAAGCCGGGGGCGAACCACCGTTGGGCGGAGCCCTGGATCATCACGGGCGTGCCCTGGGTGCGGACCGTTTCGGCGCGCTCCAGCCAGGCTTCCGGGGTGCCGATCTTCGCGCCGCTGTTCTGTACGGAGAGGCTCTTGAGCCGTTCACCGTGCTGGATCCCGAGCTGCAGGCCCACCGCGCCGCCCAGGGAGACACCCGCGTAGTGGAACGCCTCGTCCGGGGCGATGGAATCCACCAGGTCCACAACGGCGTCAGCCAGGGCAGCGACGTCGAAGGGTTCCGTTGCGGCCGGTGAGACGCCGTGCCCGGGCAGGTCCCAGGCCACCACGTCGTAGTCGTTGCCGAGCAGGGACGCCGCCCGGTTCCAGAGGATGGATGATGTGCCCAGGGAAGGACCGACCACCAGCAGGGGGTGGTCACCCAAGGGTCGCTGGGGTGAGAGCAGCGCTGCTTTGACGGCCGGTTTAGCCACGGGAAGCTCCGTTCGCGTTGGGGGAAACATGGTCTGGGAAAGATGCCAGGATGCGGCGGGCAATCTCCGCCGCCTGGCCAAGGTAGCTGGCGGGGTCCAGAAGCTCTTCCAGCCGTGCGTCAGGAACGACGGCGGCGGGAACGGCTTCGCGGAGCAGCTTCCGGTAGGTGGCGGCCTGCCCAGCGGGGGGCTCCTGCAGCGTTTGGTCCACCACGTCCTGCAGTTGCTGCTTGCCGCTTCGGCCGTCCTTCTCCTCCAGCAGCGGAGCCACGGCAGCGTTCACGCCCTCGGCCAGCAGCAGCGGTCCGGCAAGGTCCAGGTTGCGGCGCATGGCGTCCGGGAAAACCCGCAGCCCTTCGGCAAGTTCGCGGATATGGCCGGCGGCCCCGAGGGTAAGGGCCAGCAGCTGCCGGAGAGCCGGCCACTCGGTGTGCCAGGCCCCGTCCGGGCGTTCGTCGTTGAAGGTGGCGGCGGCCAGGTGCAGCTGGGCAGCCAGTTGCGGTGCCTGCAGCGCGGCGCTGCGGACCAGGACGGACAGCACGGGGTTCTGTTTTTGCGGCATGGCGGAGGACACGCCGCGGCCGGCGGCCCGCGGCTCGGCCAGCTCGGCTACTTCCGGACGGCTCAGGAACAGGACGTCCGCGGCGATCTTGCCAAAGGCGTCCAGCACGGACGCCAGGGCGTGCCCCAGGGACGTGACGGCCAGGCGGTTGGTGTGCCAGGGAGCCGGCGCGGGGGCCAGGCCGAGCTGGGCTGCCAGGGCATCGGCCAAGGTAAACGGGGTGGCGGTGGAGCCCTCCGTCAGCACTGTTCCGGCAGCAAGCGTTCCCGCCGCCCCGCCGAACTGGACCGGGAACTCCAGGCCTTCCAGCTGCCGGCCTGCGGCGGCCACGCCCTGGAACCACTGCGCGGCCCGGAGCCCGAAGGTATACGGAAGCGAATGCTGCGTCAGGCTCCTGCCCACGCACAGCGTCTGCGCATGCTGCTCCGCCAGGGCGGCGAGCGCCGCCGCGGTGCCTTTCAGGTCGGCCAGCACGGCATGGACGGTGTTGCGGGCCACCAGCATCAGGGCGGTATCCAGCACGTCCTGGCTGGTCAGGGAGGTATGGACGGCTTTCCCGGCACCAATCCCGGCGCTGTCCAGCGCGGCCACCTTCTTCCGGAGGTCCGCCACCAGCGGAATGACCGGGTTGCCGCCGCCCTGGGCACGCAGCGCGATGTCGGCAAGGTCGTATCGCCCTGACTCGGCAGCGGAAGCCACGACGGCGGCAGAACCGCCAGGTGTCAGGCCGGCCCGTTGCAGTACGGCTGCCCAGCCCGATTCGACGGCGAGGATCGCCGCCAGCACTGCCCGGTCCCCCGTCAGCGCCGCCACCAACGGTGACGCTGATACGGGACTGAGCAGGCCGGCGTCGGCCTCTTCCGCGAAGGCGCGCAGATCTCCCGGGGCGGCGTTGGTCACTGGAAGTCCAGGAAGACCGTCTCGCCCTCGCCCTGGAGGCGGATGTCCCAGGTGAGGCCACCGTCAGGGTCGCGGCGGGCGATGAGCGTCTTGCGGCGCTCCGGATCCAGCGAGCTGAGCAGGGGATCCTTGGCCAGCGCCTCGGCGTCCTCAGGCAGGTAGATGCGGGTGAACAGCCGGTTGGTCAGGCCGCGGGCAAAGAGCGCCACGGAGATGAACGGCGCCGCGCCCGGTTTGGTGGGGCCGGGGTTGACCGTGGTGAACGTGAAAACGCCGGAGTTGCCCACGGCGCCGCGGCCCCACCCGGTGAAGGTGTAGCCGTCACGGACAAGGGAACCGGTGCGCTGGACGACGTTGCCCTTGGCATCGGGCTGCCAGATTTCCAGGATGGCGTCCGGGACGGTGTGGCCGGCACCGTCGTAAACGGTGCCCTGGAGGCGGATGGAGCCGGGCGAGCCGGGTGCCAGGAGCTCGTTGTCCTTCTCGAACGGAAGCGCATAGCCATAGAAGGGGCCAACGGTCTGGCCCGGGGTGGGAACAAGTTTGGTGCTCATTTTCCTACTCTCCTGCCTCGTCACTACTGTCGCCTGCTGTACCGAACGCTTCGTTTTCGGTCCAGGTCCGCTTGGGCCCGGTCAGGACGATGTCCCAGTTGTACCCCAGCGCCCATTCGGGCTCGGTGAGGCTGTGGTCGTAGGTGGCCACCAGCCGGTCGCGGGCGTCCTGGTCCACGATGGTCTGGTAGATCGGGTCCAGCGGGAAGAGCTGGTCGCCGGGGAAGTACATCTGGGTGATGATGCGCTGGGTGAACTCGGTGCCGAACAGCGAGAAGTGGATGTGCGCCGGGCGCCACGCGTTCAGGTGGTTCTTCCAGGGGTAGGCACCGGGCTTGATGGTAACGAACCGGTACGAGCCGTCCGGGCCCGTGATGCAGCGGCCGATGCCCGTGAAGTTGGGGTCGATCGGGGCCGGGTGCTGGTCACGCTTGTGGATGTACCGGCCTGAGGAGTTGGCCTGCCAGATCTCCACCAGCTGGCCCGCCACCGGACGGCCCTCGCCGTCCAGGACCTTGCCGGAGACGATGATCCGCTCACCCAGGGGTTCGCCGTTGTGCTGGATGGTCAGGTCGGACTCCAGGGCGTGCACGTCCTGGTGCCCGAACGCCGGCGAATACAGCTCAATGGTTTCGGGGTCGGCGTGCTGCAGGCTCTTGGTGGGGTGGCGCAGGATGCTGCTGCGGTACGGCGGGTAGTCCAGCCGCGGCTGGGTCTCAGGCAGGCCGCCGTCCTTCAATGCCCGCTGGTATGCCTCGCCGATGGCGTGGATCTCTGCGCTGAGGTCCGCCTGCGATTCGATGGCCTTGTCCAGTGGCTGGTGGGCAGCCTTCGGTTCGGCCGGGGGCACGAGTTCCTCCGACTCCAGCTCCGCGGTGATGTCTTCCGGCATGGCTGGCTCCTTTCTCATCTGTTGGGTTTGCAGTGTCTGTGGTCTGGGTTGGCTCACGTGCGGTGCAGTGAGTCGTACTGAACCGCGTGGCGCACCGGGGCGTTGGGGGCGCCGTAACCGTCGTAGCTGCCGCGGCGTTCCACCATTTCGAAGAACACGCTGCCCACGGTGGCGGTGTAGAAATGCAGGAATTCCCCGTCCGCGTCCCGGTCGAAGAGCAGGTTGAGTTCCTGCAGCGTGGCCAGGAATCCGGGTTCAAGGTCGAACCGGGCGTCCAGGTCCTCGTAGTAGTTGGCGGGGATCTGCAGGAACTCGAGGCCCTTGTCGCGCGCGGCGCGGGCCGTGGCCACGAGGTCGTCCACGGCGAAGGCGATGTGTTCCTGGTACGTTTTCTGGCCGTGCGCCTGCTGCACCGGGGCGAGGTTGAGCACCAGCCGCACCGCTCCGTTGGAGGTCTGCATGACCTGCGAGCGCACCAGGCCGCTGGGGCTGGGCACCTCGGCGAACGGCTGGGGCTCCAAGGCCAGGGCGCTGGTATAGAAGAGGACAGCCTCGTCGAAGTGCTGCCACGGCTGGGCGAGGTTGACGTGGTCAATCACGGCCCGGGCTCCCGCGGAGGGGTGTTCGAGGCCTTCGCCGAACTCGTGGGTCCAGGCGGCGGTGCCGTCCGGGCTGCCCTGGCAGAGGAAGATTTCGGTGGAGTCCGGGGCGGCGATGCCCTGGAAGACTTCCTCGTCCGCCTGGACCTTGCGGGCCACCACGGGGGCCTTGAGCTGCTGGGCCCGGGCCGAGGCAATCACGGGGGAATCGACGTCGAACCCCAGCGCGGCGATGGCGGGTTCGGCGTGCGAGGCCGCCTGTTCATTGATGATCACGCGGGCCTGGCCCATGCTCCAGAGCTGGACGTCCTTGGTGCGGTGCCGCCCCTCGAACGCGAAGCCGAGCTGGCCCAGGAGCTTCTCCAGCTGCGCGGTATCGTCCGCCTTGACCTCGGCGAAGTTGAACCCGGCCGGTTCGTTGACCTTGGGCAGGGTGGCCAGTTCCATGGGATACCGACGGCGGGGCGCGGCTCCGTTGCTTGGTGCGCCTTCGGTGCCGGCCGCGGGGGCGTCAGCGAGCCAGTTGGCGCTCTGTTCCTCCAGCCAGATCAGCGACCGCATGGCGTCGACGGCCGTGCGGTCAACGTCGGACTGCCGGAAGACGTCGTTGAAGACCTCCAGGGAAACCGGGCCGGTGTACCCGGCACGGACCACGTGGCCCATGAACTTGGCCAGCTCGAACTGCCCCTCGCCCGGGAAAACCCGGTAGTGGCGGCTCCAGGACAGCACGTCCATGGAGAGTTTGGGGGCGTCGGCCACCTGGACGAAAAAGATCTTCTCCGGGTTGAAGGCTTCGATGTGGGAGGTGTCCCAGTCCCGGGAGAGGATGTGGAAGGAGTCCAGGCAGGTCCCCAGGTTGGGGTGGTCCACGGTCTCCACCAGCCGGTAGGCGTGCTCGTAGTCGTTGACGTACTTGCCCCAGGCGAGTGCCTCGTACGCCACCTTGACGCCGTGGTCCCCGGCCAGCTGTGCCAACTCGGCGAGCTGTTCGGCACGCAGGCCGTCGTCGTCGATGGTGGCCGTGGCAACGTTGGAGCACACCAGGATGGTGTCCATGCCCAGGCGGGACATGAGCTTGAACTTCGCCTCCGCGCGCCGAAGGTTGGCCTTGAGCAGGTCCGGGGCGACGCCGTCGAAGTCCCGGAACGGCTGGTAAAGGTCCAGGCCGAGGCCAAGGTCGGCCGCCATTTTCTGCACGTCCTCCGGGCTGAGGGGCGACGTGACCAGGTCCTGCTCAAAAATCTCGATGCCGTCGAACCCGGCGATCGCGCAGGCCTGCATCTTTTCCTTCAGCGTCCCGGACAGGCAGACCGTGGCGATTCCCGTACGCATCAGGCTGCCACCTCCTCGGCGGCTACAAGCTCCAGGAAGTGTGCCCGCATCCGGTCCGGGTCCGCGTCCTGGCCGGTGAAGATCCGGAAGGCATCCGCTGCCTGTCCCACGGCCATCCGGCCGCCGTCCAGGACCTCGCAGCCCTTGGCGCGGGCCCCACGGACCAGTTCGGTCTCGATGGGACGGTAGACGATGTCCGCCACCCAGTGGCGTTGCTCCAGCAGGCCCAGGTCCAGCGGGAGGCCTGGGTGGGCGGCCATTCCCACGGGGGTGCAGTGCACCAGCCCGTCGGCCAGCGGCATCAGCCGCGGCAGGTCCGCCGGCGTGCCTGACGTGATGGTGCTGTCCGGGAAGAAGCCCTGCAGCTCGGCGGCCCGGGCAGCTGCCCGGGCAGGGTCCATGTCCACGAGGTCAAGGGTCCGCACGCCGGCGGTGAGCAGGGCATAGGCGACGGCGGATCCGGCGCCGCCGGCGCCCAGCTGCACGACGCGGTCCAGGCGGGCTCCGGGGAGGCCGGATGCCAGGGCGGCGGCGAAACCGGAGAAATCGGTGTTGTGCCCGATGAAGCGGCCGTCCCGGATGACCACGGTGTTGACGGCACCCAGGCGGCGGGCGTCCGGGGAGACCTCATCCAGGTGTTCCAGGACGAGCTGCTTGCACGGGTGGGTGATGTTCAGGCCGTTGAAGCCCAGGGTGCGTGCGCTCTGCAGGATGGTGCCGACGGATTCGCCGGACAAGCCCAGATCGAGGAGGTCAATGGGCCGGTAGAGGTAGCGCAGGCCCTGCACGTCCCCTTCGCGTTCATGCATGGGAGGGGTGAGTGATGGCGTGACGCCGTCTCCGACCAGTCCCACGAGGTAGGACTCAGTTCGATGACTCATCCGTGCAGCTCCTTTGGTAACGGCACCGGAGAGCTGCCTCCACGCGGGGAGCGGCTTGTCCGGTGACAGGGATTACAGTACAGCAGTTGTTCACCTTGCGCACTCTAGTTCGAGATACGAACATTTTGATGGCTTGCAGGGTTGGTTGGCGCGGCTCGAGGCGGTCAGCCGCGCTGGGGCAGGCGGTCAGCCAGCTCTGCGGCCGCCTCCTGCAGGACGGGAACGTGCGCCTCCAGCTCTTCAAGGCTGAGGCGGAACACGGGGACTGCCGTGGCCAATGAGGCGAAGGCGTGCCCTTGGCTGTTGAGCAGCGGGACGGCCACGGCGCGCATGCCGGCCTCATTCTCCTCGTCCATGACCGCGTAGCCGCGGCGGCGCACTTCGTCGATTTCCCTGCGGAAGGCATCGCGGTCCGTGATGGAACGTTCGGTGAGGGCTTCCAGCGGAAGCTCCAAGAGCAGCCGCTCGCGTTCCGCATCGTCGGCGAAAGCCACCAGGGCCTTCCCCACGGCAGTGGTGGAGAGTGAGCCCAGGTGGCCGGGGTCGCTGGTGACCCGGAAGATCTGCGGGCCGTCCACCTTGCTGACCGTCAGGTGGTGGAGGCCGTCGCGGACACTGAGGATGGTGGCCTCCCCCGTCCGCTCGGTCACCCGCCGCAGGATGGGCAGGGCGGTGCCGGCGAAGCCGTGATGGTTGGAGACCCGCTGGCCGAGCTGGAAGATCCGCAAGCCCAGGTGGTAGCGGCGGCCCTCCGGCTCATAATCAACGAAACCGTCGCGCGCCAGCGACCCCAGCAGCCTGTACGTTGTGCTGAACGGCAGCTCCGCGCGCCGCGAGATTTCGGCGGCGCTTGCACCGCGGGGTTCATCCCCCAGGAGGACCAGCAGGCTGAGGGCCTTGCCCACCATGTCCGGGCGCTCGGCCGCCTTGGTGGCGGCCTTGGGTTCGGGAGGCAGGGCATTGACGGGCGCTTGGTCGGGGACAGTCGGGCCGGGAACAGTGGATTCGTCGTCGGCCACTGTGGCTTGGTTCACACTCATGTTTCGATGTTGCCACAATGTGAGAGCTATTTCTAGATCGTGAGTATTTTCTTGACAAGTGACTGCGCTCACAGTCATAGTTTCTGTATCGCAAAAGTAGCTCTCACCATGTGGCTACGAATTGCCGGGTCTTTCCGGACTCCAGCCGCATCGCGCCGCCCGCACCCAGGCAGCGGCGGCTGCGACCACCAGATCCATCCGCGACAATGTCGTCACACCAAAGGAACACCATGAGCCAGACACTTCCGTCCGCCGGGGCGGGTGCCCTCACCTCCGGCGGGACGCCCAAGAAGGCAGCCCTTGCCAGCTTCCTCGGCAGCGCCGTCGAGTATTACGACTTCTTCATCTTCGGCTCCGCAGCCGCACTGATCTTTCCCAAGGTCTTCTTCCCCGACGCCGACACGAATGCCGCGATCATGTCCTTTGCGACCTTCGGCTTCGCCTACGTGGCCCGGCCGGTGGGCGCCATCATCCTGGGCCACTTCGGCGACCGCGTGGGCCGCCGCAAGGTACTGATGTTTACGCTGTTGCTGATGGGCGCCTCCACCTTCGTGATCGGCTGCCTGCCGGACTTCAAGACCGTCGGCTGGTGGGCTCCCGTCCTTCTGGTGCTCGCCCGCCTCTGCCAGGGCCTCTCGGCCGCAGGCGAGCAAGCCGGCGCCTCCTCCATGACGCTCGAGCACGCCCCGGACAACCGCCGCTCCTTCTTTACCTCATGGACCCTTACCGGCACCCAAGGCGGCCAAATCCTCGCCGCACTCGTCTTTATCCCCGTCCTGGCCCTGCCGGACGAGATCAAGTTCGGCATCGGCTGGCGCATCCCGTTCTGGCTCAGCGCCGTCGTGGTGGTTGTGGCGTTCCTGATCCGGCGCACCCTGCACGAACCGCCCGCCTTCGAAGAAGCCCGCAAGACCGCCCAGATCGCCAAGCTGCCCGTCGCCGACCTGCTCAAGGGCCACTGGCGCGACGTCCTCCGCGTCATCTGCTGCGCGTTCATCGCCGCCGTGTCCACAGTGTTCGGCACGCTTGCCATCAGCTACGCCAAGACCGTGGCCGGCGTCGACGGCACCACCACCCTGTGGCTCGTGGTGGGTGCAAACCTGGTGGCCCTGGGCACGCAGCCGCTCTTCGGGATGCTGGCGGACAAGATCGGCCGCAAGCCCGTCTTCATCTACGGCGCCGTGGCCAGCGCACTCCTCACCCCGGTGTTCCTGCTCAGCCTGGAGTCCGGCAGCATCCCCTTGATGTTCCTGGCCGCCATTGGCTACTTCTCCGGAGGCTACGCGGCAGCCAACGCCGTCTGGCCATCCTTCTACGCCGAGATGTTCAGCACCAAAGTCCGCTTCTCCGGCCTGGCCATCGGCACGCAGCTCGGCTTCCTGATGGCAGGCTTCGCCCCCGCCATCGTTGCGGCCATGGGCGGCATCCAGCCCGGCGGCTGGGTTCAGATCTCCGTCTTCACCGGCATCATCTGCGCCATCGCGGCCGTCTCGGCCCTGACTGCCAGGGAGTCCTTCCGCACCCCCACCAGGCTGCTGGGCGTGAAATAGGCGCCGAAAGCGTCACACCAGCCCGGTTTTAGAGCCGGAAAGCCCGCCATTCCCCCAAGGGCGGGCTTTCCTTTGATAATGGTGGGCTGCTTCCGCAGCAGTCTGCTACGGCCGGCCTGTCTCCAGCACCGAAGCGAGGTCGAAGTTCACCGGCTCCTCGAGCTGGGCGTAGGTACAGGATTCCGGGTCCCGGTCCGGGCGCCAGCGATTGAACTGCGCGGTGTGCCGGAACCTCTCGCCCTCCATGTGGTCGTAGCGGACTTCCACCACGAGCTCGGGCCGCAGGGGAATGAAGGACAGGTCCTTGCCGGCGCTCCAGCGGCTGCCCTCGGCGCTCCGCGGCGTCCGCTCACCCTCCTCCTGCTTGGCCCAGGCCCACGGGTGGTGGTCGAAGTCCGTCACCAGCGGCTGGAGCTCGTCGAACAATTCCTTGCGCCGCTTCATCGGGAAGGCGCCGATCACGCCCACGCTGGCCAGGCCGCCGTCGTCCTTGTACAAGCCCAGCAGCAGGGAACCGATGGCGTCGGGCCCGCTCTTGTGGAGCCGGTAGCCGGCCACCACGCAGTCAGCGGTCCGTTCGTGCTTGACCTTGAACATCACGCGCTTGTCAGGTTCGTAGCGGCCCTCCAGCCGCTTGGCCACGATACCGTCCAGGCCCGCCCCCTCGAACTGCTCAAACCACTGCGCGGCGGTGTCCTTGTCCGTAGTGGCTGCCGTCAGGTGGACGGGCGCGCTGCTGCCCGCGAGCGCCTTCTCCAGGGCTGCCCGCCGCTCCGAGAACGGCCGGCCGGTGTAGTCGTCATCACCCAGGGCCAGGAGGTCGAACGCCACGAAGGAGGCAGGTGTCTGCTGGGCCAGCAGCTTCACCCGGCTGGCGGCGGGGTGGATGCGCTGCTGCAGGGTATCGAAATCGAGCCGGTCTCCGGAGGCGCCCACCAGGATGATCTCGCCGTCCACCACGCAGCGGGGCGGCAGGTTCTCCTTCAGGGCGGCCACCAGTTCCGGGAAGTACCGGGTCATGGGTTTCTCATTGCGGCTGCCGATCTCGAGGTCGTCCCCATCCCTGAAGATGATGGACCGGAAGCCGTCCCATTTGGGCTCGTAGCTGAGGTCCCCGCCGCCTGGAATGCCATCGATGCCGCTGACGGCCTTGGCGAGCATGGGCGGGACGGGCGGCATCACGGGAAGTTCCATAGCGCCCATTCTTGCCCGGCCGCACCCCTCGACGGTAGGGCGGCACGGTTTCAGGCGGCCAAAAGCCAGACGATCAGCACCAGCACCGGCGCCGCGGCGGCAGTGGACAGCAGGATGGTTTCCCGTGCCACGGCCACGCCCCGGCCGTACTTGCTGGCAAACAGGAACACGTTCTGCGCCGAAGGAAGCGCCGCCATGAGCACCACGCCCAGGAGCATGTGATGGTCAAGGTTGAACAGAAAGCGTCCGACGACGAAGGCCACCACGGGCATCACCGCGGACTTCAGTGCCGTGGCAGTAAGGATTTCGGGGGTGTGGCCGGCACTTCGAAGCATGGTGGTTCCGCGCAGGGACATCCCGAATGCCAGCAGCACCACCGGGACGGCCGCCCCGCCCAGGAGCGTCAGCGGGGCCATCACCGGGGCCGGGAGCTCCACGTGCAACGCGGCCAGGACCACGCCCAGGAGCGAGGCGATGATCATGGGGTTCCGGAAGGGCTGGGTGAGCATCAGCCGGGGAGAGAACCGTCCCGCGGCGGAGAGGTCCAGCAGGGTGAGGACCAGCGGGGCGAACAGGAGCAGCTGGACCAGGAGCACGGGGGCCACAGGTGTGGCGTCCCCCAAGGCGTAGAGCGTGATGGGGATGCCAATGTTGTTGGCGTTGACATAGGACCCCGCCATCGCGCCGACGGCCGTCTCCGCAAGCGGCCGCGGAAACCAGATCCGGCTGGCTGCCACATACAGCAACGCGGTGGCGGCGGCCGTGATCACGGCCAGCGGTACGTAGGCGGAGAAGACCACTGACAGATCCGATTTCAACACCACCGTGAAGAGCAGCACCGGGTTGGTGATAAAGAAGGCGGTCCGGGTCAGTGCCATGATGGTGGGTTCGTCGCCCAGGCCGCAGCGCGCAGCAAGGTAGCCCACGGCGATGACGACGCCGATCACGGCGAGGCCGATGAGCACTCCGCCCATAGGAGGTACTTCCTTCCGGTCCCGCGCCTGCTGCCCGGTTTGGGACGAGTGGGACTACAAGTATCCAACTTATCGAACAAGTGGCCTTCGGTCGGCAGGCGTCCACGACGTGGGCTGCCGCACGCCGCGGACCGGCGGGTGTGAAAAAATCAACCATGCGCGCCATGCAACATTCCAGCAAACTCCAGAACGTCCGGTACGAACTCCGGGGACCGATCCTGCAGGCGGCCAAGAACATGGAGGCCGAGGGCCACCGGATCCTCAAGATGAACCTTGGGGACACCGCACCTTTCGGGCTGGAAGCGCCGGAGTCCGTGGTGGTGGACATGATCCACCACCTCCGCGGCGCCCAGGGCTACAGCGATTCCAAGGGTATCTTCACGGCGCGGACCGCCATCTCGCAGTACTACCAGACCCGGGGCCTGATGAACATCGGCGTCGAGGACATCGTGATCGGCAACGGCGTCAGCGAACTGATCAACATGTGCCTGCAGGCGTTCCTGGAAAACGGCGACGAAATCCTGGTCCCGGCACCGGATTATCCGCTGTGGACGGCCGCCGTGACCCTGACCGGCGGCAAGCCGGTGCACTACCTCTGCGACGAAGCGGAGAGCTGGTGGCCGGACATGGCCGATGTGGAAGCGAAGATCACTGCCCGCACCAAGGGCATCGTGATCATCAACCCGAACAACCCCACCGGCGCCGTCTACCCGCGCCACATCCTGGAGCAGTTCGCGGCATTGGCCCGGAAGCACAACCTGGTCCTGTTCTCTGACGAGATCTACGAAAAAGTGCTGTACGCGGATGCCCAGCACATCCATACCGCGGCGGTTGCCGAGGACATCTGCTGCCTGACGTTCAGCGGGCTGTCCAAGGCCTACCGGATGCCCGGCTACCGGGCCGGCTGGGTGGCCGTCACCGGGCCGCTGGCCGCTACCGCCGGGTACCGCGAAGCCCTGGAACTGCTCGCGTCGCTGCGCCTGTGCGCCAACGTACCCGCCCAACACGCCATCCAGACCTGCCTGGGCGGCTACCAGAGCATCGAGGCCCTGGTGAAGCCGGGCGGCCGGCTGCGGGAACAGCGCGACCTCGCCCACAAGCTGCTCACGGCCATCCCCGGCGTCACCTGCGTGCCGGCATCGGGCGCCATGTACCTCTTTCCCCGCCTGGATCCGGAGCTCTACCCCATTAAGAGCGACGAACAGTTCGTCCTGGACCTGCTCCGGGACCAAAAGATCCTGGTCTCCCACGGCTCGGCCTTCAACTGGCCCGCACCGGACCACTTCCGCTTCGTGATCCTCCCCTCGGTGCTGGACATCGAGGAAGCGGTCCGCCGGATCTCCAGCTTCCTGGCCGCCTACCGGGGCGGAACAGCGGCATGAAACCGCCGCGGCGCGAAGAACTAACCGCGCCCTAACCGCGAGGAAACCGGCACGCAACAATCCGCGCCCACACTGGTTAACGCAGGCAAGAGCCGGCACCAGCTCCAGCCAGGAGGCCCCGCGATGTTGAAGAAGGCGACCACGCATGTAACCAGAGTCCGCGCACTGGACCAGCTCCACCGCGGTGACGAAATCGAAGCCCGCCTCTCGGTGGGGCCCTCCTACGACGACGTGGTGATCCGCCGCGGCAGCGTCCAGGAAACCGCCCCCGGGATCGGCGTGGTCTGGATCCTGGACCGGATCACGGGGGTCCGGAAAGCCATCAATACGGACGAATGCAGCGTGTGGCGCGTGGCCTAGGCACCGGACGTTTGGCGGCGGGCGCAGTCAGTCAGGACTGCCCGCCGCCAGGCCGACCGGGCACTGCCGTTCAGCCGCCCGCCACCGACTGGATCACCAGGACCTCCTGGCCCGGCGCGACTTCAGTGTCCAGGCCCTGCTGCCGCCGCACCTCGTCGCCACCCACGTAGATGTTGACGAACCGCCGCAGCGCGCCGGTTTCGTCGCGGAGCCGCCGGCCCAGGATGGCGTAGTCGGCGGCCACCGAGTCAAGGAGTTTTCCCACCGTCACCGGCCCGTCGGCGGGTGCAGTCAGCACGGACTGCCCGCCGGCCAAGGGCTGCAGGACGCTGGGAAGCACCAACGAAATGTCAGGCACCGGCCACCACTGCCGCCCGCACGCACAGGACGTCCGGCAGGTGGGTGGCCACTTCCGTGAACGTTCCGCCCTCATCCGCACTCGCGTAAACGGTCCCTCCCCGGGTGCCGAAGTACACCCCTGCCGGCTCGGCGGTGTCCACCGACGCCGCGTCCCGGAGCACGCTGTTGTATTCCTTGTCCGGCAGGCCGGCATCGAGCCTCGTCCAGGTGTTCCCGGCATCGTCCGTCCGGTGCACGGCGAGCTGGCCCCCGGGCGGGATGCGTTCGCCGTCGGCCTTCAGCGGAACCACCCATGCCGTCCCCGCCCTGCGCGGGTGGGCCAGCATGACGAAGCCGAAATCGGCCGGCAGGCCCTCGGCGATGGAGTCCCAGCTCTCGGCATTGTTGTCCGTCCGGTAGACCCCGTGATGGTTTTGCGCGTAGAGGCGCCCGTCCACCACCGCGTCCGCCGCGATCTTGTGCACGCACTGGCCAAACTCGGGGTTGGGATCCGGCATGAAGTACGCGGAGATTCCCTTGTTGCGCGCTTCCCACGACGTGCCGCCGTCGAGCGAGCGGTAAACACCGCCGGTGCTCATGGCCACGTGGACGGTGTCCCCTCCGGGGTGGACCACGATCGAGTGCGCCGCCGCCCCGCCATAGCCGGCTCCCCATTCGCTGCGGTGGGGGTGGTCCCACAAACCGCGGTTCAGCTCGAAGTGCTCGCCGCCGTCCGTGGACTTCCACACCGAGATGGGTTCGGCTCCTGCCCACACCACACCGGGGCGTGACTCCGCATCCGGATAGATCTGCCAGACGCGCTCCAAGGCCGCGCCCGTATCTTCCGGGAACTTGATGGCCCCGTGCTCCGGCTCGGTCCAGGTGGCGCCGAGGTCATCGGAGTGCGCCACCGTGGGACCCCAGTGCGGGCTGCTGACTCCCACCATGATCCTGGTGCGGCCCTCCCTGGTATCGATCCCGATGCTGGGAATTTCTGCCATCAGGAAATGGGGCCCGGTGAAAGACCACTCCTGCCGGTCCTGGCTTGTGGCCAGCCAGAGTCCCTTTTTACTGCCGATCGCCAGGAGGAATGTTTGCGCCGTTGCCATGCGCACCATGCAACCACCCGAGGGATCAGCGCGCAATGGTTTCCAGGGTCCCGCAGGCGTTCAGTCCACGAACTCCGATTGGGTCTGGATGAAGTCCCAGTCGGCGGCGTTAAGGACGGCCGCCGGATTACCGGGGTGGGGTCCGCCGGCCTCCGCAATGCCCTGGAGTACCGGAAGCGGCAACTCCTCCGCATAGAGGTTTTCCCGGAGCCACTCTTTGCTTGCAAGGTCCAGGTCCAGCCACCACATGAAGATTTCCATGTTCACCTCCCTGCGTCACTTAAAACGTTAGGCGCGGCGCAGGTGGCGGACAAGGCTTTGCAGCGGAAGCAGGTGGGCCGTGCGGCTTTTAGGGTACCCGCAAGTAACCTGGCCGCCCCGGCCGCAGAAAAGACGAGTAGCCGCTACTCGCGACTGCCTTCGGGGGCGCCCCTAGCCTGAAAACTCACGCAAGCTGACCGTGCTGCTGGGGCCATTGGCGCCACCGCTGCCTTTCCCCACCATGGTCCGTTTCACACATATATATGGGGAGAAAACATGAAACGCACCTTAGCCACACTGGGGGTGATGGGGCTGGGCCTGCTCAGCGTCACAGCACCCGCCATGGCGGCCTCCGACCAGGTGGTGGTCTGCCATCAGGGAAGCGGCGGCCTGACGCCGTTGTCGTTCAACGTCAACGGGATTGGCGGTCACGACCAGCATGCACAAGACATCATCCCGCCAACGCCCAAACTTCCGCAGGGAAAGAACTGGACCAACGCAGGAAAGATCCTCTACGTCGCCAATTGCGCGCCGCTGCCCCCGGGCGAGGTCATCGATCCGCCCGTCGTCGTCGATCCTCCCGTGGTCACACCGCCGGTCGTGACACCGCCGGTCGTCGTCGATCCCCCCGTGGTGACCCCACCGGTCGTGACACCGCCGGTCGTCGTCGATCCCCCCGTGGTCACACCGCCGGTCGTCGATCCGCCCGTCGTCGTCGCTCAGCCCGTGGTGCAGCCGCCGGCCGCGGCTCCGGTGGTCAACCCGCCGGCCCCGGTCGTCGCTGCGGCCGCGCCGGCCCAGCCCGCTGCCGCCCAGCAGGTTGCCGCGTCCCCGCAGGCCGCAGCCCAGGCCGCTCCGGTGGCAGCCCCCGTCAGCGTGGGAACCAACCAGGGCTTCAACGCCCAGACGGCGGTTGACGCCCGGGACGGCGGCCCGGCATGGCTTGCCGGCGTGGGGGCACTGGCGGCCGCAGGAGCTGCGGTGGCAGTACGCCGCCGGTCCCGCTCCGTGAACAGCGCCGGCTAGCCGGGACAGGCCGCTCGCAGCGGCCCCGCGACAAGGAAGGCGTCCTGCCAGTGCCCGGCAGGACGCCTTCCTTCCACCACCGAACAACGCAGGAGGAGTGCCATGCCACAGGAACGGAGCCGGCATGCTGCCCGGGCCAGGCGGCCGTGGCGGCGCGTGAACCGGGGCGACCTTGCCATCCTCTCCTGCGGCGTGGTGGCCTTCCTGTCGTTCACCTTTGGCAGTCCGTTGTTCCCCCAAGGACACGCGGCGTCCCACACCGGCTCCGCGGTCACGGTCCCCATGACGCCAGGCGCCGTTCCGTCCGGCAGTGCGGCCGCCCCGATGGCGTCAACAGGCACGCCGGATGCCACGTCCGCCCCTGTCCAGGCGTCACCGGCCGCAATCCCGGGCTCGGCGGCCCCGGCAGGACCCCAGCTTCCGGCTGCGGCGCAACCCGTCCACATCCGCTACCCCTCCGCTGACTTCGATGTGGCCATCCATCCCCTGGACCTCGATGGCGCCGCCCAGTCCAGCCGGACCATCGAGCCGCCTGCCACCAAGGACGGCTACTGGCTGACACCGTTCGGAGTCCCGGGCAAAGGCTCCGGCAACACCACCTACGTGATCGGCCACAGCTGGGAGGGCGCGGACGCCCCTTTCAACCACCTCAGTTCAACGGCGGCCGTGGGCGACCGCTTTGAAGTGGAAACCGCTGCCGGCACCATCACCTACAAGGTGGACAGTGTCACCACCTACGTGAAGTCCACCCTGAAGGACAGCCCGGTCTGGGACATGGTGCCCAACCGGCTGGTCCTGATCAGTTGCTACACGGAAGATCCGTGGGGCAAGAATGTTGTGGTCACTGCCTACCCGGCAGCGGCCTAGCGCCGAAACCGGCAACAGCGCAGGGCGAACGACTCCGTGCGACAGGCCGAAGGTACCTGTTGACGCCGGACCCCGCGGGCGGACAATGGGCAGCATGACGTGGGAATACGCTGACGGCGCACCGCTGCTGGTGGGCGTTACGCCCGGACAGCACCCCGAGGTCCTCCAGACCGCCGCCAACCTTGCCGCCCGGCTGGCCGCGCCCCTGGTATGCGCTTACGTGGATGAGGCCAGCTACCTGGTCGAGTGGGACCCTGCCCGATCCGCCCACCGCCTCTCGCTGCACCCGGACGATGACAGCGACATCCGCGGCGTTGCAACCGAATTGAAGGCCCTGATCCGTGCTGCCGTGGACAAAGCGGCGTCCGGCGGCGGCGCGCCGGAGTGGTCGCTCCGCACGCTTGCCGGGGATCCGGCCCGCGCCCTGGGGCAGCTGGCCGCCGAACTGGACGCCCCGATGATCATCGTGGGAACCTCCGAGCGCGGCTTTTCGCACCGCCTTTCGGAGGCCCTCAGCGGCTCGGCGGGCACGTGGCTCAGCCATCACCAGAGCCGCCCCGTCCTGGTGGTCCCCTATCGGATGCCAGCCCATGAGGACGTACCGTGACCCGCGGATTCCAAAGGCAAACAGCCCGCCGGGTGACCGCCTAAAGTAAAGCGAAAGTAGTTATTCGCGTAGCTGGCGCGGTGCCCTACCAGCCAGTAAGCTGATTCAAGCAGGCCGGTTCCGCGGAAGTGGAAAACGGGAAACTGCCCAAATGCTGCTCCGGAGTGCGTATCCCCCAATAACGCACTCCGGAGCTTTTTTGTGCCCTTTCAGCAGCCGGCCACGCAGGAATCCAATCGGGGATTAATACCCCCACGGGGTACTTGCCAGATACCCCCACGGGGTATAGTTTTGGGTACATGAACCCTACCGAAGAAGCTGCCGCGGCGGTGGATACTGCCCGCCCGGCAGGCGATGAAACGCCCCAGCACGGGTACACGGGGAACAAGGAGGCCTACCTTCGGCGCCTGAAGCGCATCGAAGGCCAGGTCCGGGGCATCGCCCGCATGGTGGATGAAGACAAGTACTGCATCGACATCCTGACCCAGGTTTCCGCCGTCACCAAGGCCCTGCATGCCGTCAGCCTGGGCCTGGTCGAGGAACATATCGGCCATTGCGTGGTGGGCGCTGCCTCGGAACCGGACCCCGCCGCGCGCGCCGAGGCGATCGACGCCAAGGTGAAGGAAGCCGCCGACGCCATCGGCCGCCTGCTTCGCTGACCACAGAACCCCACCCCGGCTACCGCCGGCCAGAAAGAAGGAGCACGCCATGAGCACCACCTCCCCCGCCATCACCACCATCAGTGTCTCGGGCATGACCTGCGGCCACTGCGTATCCGCGGTCAGCGAAGAAATCGAAGCCCTGGACGGGGTCCAAGCCGTGAAGGTGGACCTCAACGCCGGCGGTATCTCCACCGTGACCATCACGTCCAGCGGCGGCCTCTCGCCCCAGGACCTCGGGGAGGCCGTGGCTGAGGCCGGCTACCTGATGGTCGCCAACGAGGCCTGAAAAACCCCTCCCATACCGGAAAGCGGACATGAGCCACCAAGAACTGCTGCACCCGCCGGGCACCCGCGTGGTGGAACTGGACATCCAGGGGATGACGTGCGCCTCCTGCGTCAACCGGGTGGAAAAGAAACTCGGCAAGCTCGACGGCGTGGCAGCCACGGTCAACCTCCCGCTGGAGCAGGCCTACGTGACGGCCCCGGACGGCATCACCGACGAGCAGCTGGTGGACACGGTCAACGCCGCAGGGTACACAGCGAGCGTCCGCGTGCCGCGCACGGCGGAACCCAGCGTCGAACACGCCGCCGCACAGCTTCGCCCCCGCCTCATCCTCGCCGCCGTCCTGACCGTTCCGGTCTTCCTGGTGAGCATGGTCCCGGCGTTCCAGTTCCCCAACTGGGGCTGGGCGGCGGCCCTGCTGTCGCTTCCCGTGGTTACCTGGGCGGCGTGGCCCTTCCACCGCGCGGCCGCAGTCAACGCCAGGCACCTGGCATCCACCATGGACACCCTGGTGTCGCTCGGCGTCGCCGCCGCCTACCTTTTCTCGGCCTGGCAGCTGGTGGCCGACCCCGGCATGACGGAGCACCCGGGCATGGAGGCCATGTCCGGCGGCCTGTACTTCGAGGTGGCGTCCGTGGTCACCACCTTCCTGCTCCTCGGCCGCTACTTGGAGGCCAACGCCAAGCACAAGGCCGGCGACGCGCTCCAGGCCTTGCTGAACCTGGGCGCCAAGGACGCCACGGTCCTGCGCGGCGGACGCGAACAGCAGATCCCCGCGGACCACCTGCAGGTGGGCGACGTCCTGGTGGTCCGCCCGGGCGAGAAGATCGCCACCGACGGCGTGGTCATCGAGGGCGATTCCGCCGTGGACACGTCGCTGGTCACGGGCGAGTCCGTCCCCGTGGAGGTGGCCCCGGACAGCCGCGTAACCGGCGCCACCATCAACACTTCCGGGCGTCTGCTGGTCCGGGCAACCCGGGTGGGATCTCAGACCACCCTGGCCCAGATGGCCCGCCTGGTATCCCAGGCCCAGACCGGCAAGGCACCTATTGCCCGCCTCGCGGACCGCATCAGCGCCGTCTTCGTTCCGGTGGTCCTGGCCATTGCCGCCCTCACGTTCGTGTTGTGGCTCCTGCTCGCCGGCCCGGACGCGGACGGCGGCCACCTTCGACAGGCCTTCACGGCGGCCGTCGCCGTGCTGGTGATTGCCTGCCCGTGCGCCCTGGGCCTGGCCACCCCGGTCGGCCTGCTGGCGGGCAGCGGCCGCGGAGCGCAGCTGGGCCTGTTGATCAAGGGCCCGCAGGTCCTGGAGGATACCCGCACCGTGGACACCATCCTGCTGGACAAGACCGGCACGGTCACCACCGGCGCCTTGGCCGTAGACGCCGTGCTGGCATTCCCCGGGTTCACCCGGGGTGGAATCCTCCGGCTCGCCGGCGCCGTCGAGGCCGCCTCCGAGCACCCGGTGGGCCGGGCCGTTGCGGCCGCGGCTTCCGCCCTGGATCCTGCAGGCACAACGGACGACGACGGCCTGCCGCCGGTGCAAGGGTTCAGTTCCGCCCCGGGCGGCGGGGTGTCCGGAACCGTGCAGGGCAGGTTTGTGTTGGCGGGGCGCAGCGGCTGGCTGGAGCAGAACGGCATCATCCTGGACCCCGCCCAGCAGGCAAACCTGATGGCCGCCGAGGAAAGCGGTGCCACGGCTGTTTGCGTCGCGGTGGACGGCATGCCGGCCGGAATCATCAGCCTCCGGGACACCGTCAAGGAAGGTTCCGCGGCCGCCGTCGCCCGGTTGAAGGCGCTGGGCCTGCGGCCCATCCTGCTGACCGGGGACAATGCCGCGGTCGCCGCCCGGGTGGCCGCCGCCGTCGGCATCGCCGCGGACGATGTCCACGCCGGCGTCCTGCCCGAAGGAAAGGTCGAAGCGGTGCGCAAACTCCAGGCCGGCGGTGCCACGGTGGCCATGGCCGGCGACGGCGTAAATGACGCCGCAGCCCTGGCGCAGGCGGATCTGGGGATTGCCATGGGGTCCGGAACCGACGTTGCCATCGAGGCCGCCGACCTGACCGTCATGGGCAGCGACCTGGCCCAAGTGGCGCAGGCCATCGAGCTGTCCCGGAAGACCCTGGCCACCATCAAGGCAAACCTGTTCTGGGCATTCTTCTACAACGCGGTGGGCATCCCGGTGGCGGCACTCGGCCTGCTCAACCCGATGATTGCCGGAGCCGCGATGGCCGCCAGCTCCGTCCTGGTGGTTGCCAACTCGCTGCGGTTGCGCAGCTTCGGAAAACCGGGGCAGTGAACCTTAGGCGGTACCGTACCGCACGGACGCGCGCGCCCTGGCCTTGGCCGCTTCGGCCTCACGGTCCTTCGGCGGCGCCTGCGTCACCAGGGCGTCGAGCAGGTGCTGCGTGATGTGCGCAATCTCGTGCACCGCATCGTCAAAGGCTTCCTGGTTGACCTTGGACGGTTTGGTGCTGCCGCTGATCTTGCGGACATACTGCAATGCGGCAGCATGGACTTCCTCCGACGTGGCGTGCGGTTCAAAGTTGTGAAGGGTTCGGATATTCCGGCACATACCGCCATGCTAGGCTCTTCGAACGCCTGGGATCGACCCCTTTTTTTACTGGATCCAGCCACGGCGCCATGGGGAGGCCTGCATGGGCAGGGCTGCCCATCGACACCGTTTTACGGACCGGGGTAGGTTTTAGGCAATGGATCTTCCGGATGAGCCGGGGGGCCGCTGGGGATGCCGACCAGGTTCGGATCCACGTTCTAACAAGGAGAAACTGATGGCTATTTGGGGTGCAGACGTTGAGCAGCTTCGCCAGCTCGGCAGCAAGCTTCAGGCAGGGGCGTCCGAGATCGAGACGCAGAAATCCACACTTACCAAACTTCTGCACGGGACCGACTGGAAGGGCCCGGACGCGGACAAGTTCAAGAGCGAATGGGATGGCCAGCACTCCACGCTGCTGACCAAGGTTGCCGAGGCCTTGAAAGAGGCCGGCAGCAAGGCCAAGCGCAATGCTGAGCAGCAGAGCCAGGCCTCGAACGGCTAATGCCTTGGGCGGCACGATGTGCCGCCCGGACGGCCCGGGCACCGCAAGGTGCCCGGGCCGTTGTCCTTTAAAGCATGGGTTCCCCTGGACGGCAGCGGCTACGGCACGGGTTCGACGTCGTTCGCGTGCTCCAGGGCCGACGCCGGCATGGGAGCTCCGGGCGCTTCCCCGGCCGCGGCCGCGGCGCGGAGCTCGTCGAGCCGCACCAGGATGACGCCGCCGACGATCAGCACGCCGCCCAGCAGCTGGATGGCGCCCGGGAGCTCGCCCAGCAGCAGCCACGCCCAGACGACGGCGAACAGCACCTCGGTCAGCGACACGAAAGATGCCACCTTGGAGCCCAGGGCCCGGGCCGCCATGATGCCTGAGGTGTAGGCCAGGACAGTGGCCAGCACCACCAAACCCGCCAGCGGCCCCCACCATGGCATGGTCCAGGGGCCCAGGCGGGTGTCCGCCGTGCTGAATGCCATGGGGAGCACGCCCGTGGCACCCGCCAGCCACATGACGGCTGCACCCACCAGGAGTCCGCCCGAGGCCAGGACGATGGGCGGCAGGGTGTCGTTTTCCTTTGCGGTGATGAAGAAGTAGATGGCCAGGCAGACGGCGGCCGCCATGCCCCACAGGACGCCTGCCAGATCAACCTTGACGGCGCCGGTGAGGTCAAGGACCAGTATCAGCCCGGCCAGGGAGAGCAGCGTCCCGACGGAGGTCAGCACCCGGGGGCGCCGCCGGCTTGCGGCCCAGAGCCATAGGACGATGATCACCGGGGCAAGGTATTCGAGCAGCAGCGCAACCCCGACGGACAGCCGGGCCACGGCGTTGAAGTAGAACAGCTGGCAGGCCGCAACCCCGATCAGCCCGAACAGCCCAATGGTGAGCCAGTTGTCTCGCAACTGGTGCCAGCGGCCCTTCAGCGCGGAGACTGCCGGCAGGGCAAGGATCAGCGCGGCGCCCGTCAGCCGGGCGGTGACGGCCGCCCCGGGGGACCAGCCTGTTTCGAGGAGCGCTTTGGCAAAGGACCCGGACAGGCCGAAGACAGCGGAGGAAAAAAGCGCGATGCCAAGCCCGGAGGCGAGGAAGCCGGGCCGCCTGAAGGGCGCTTGGGGGTGAGTGTGGTTCGTGGCGGCAGGCACCGTCGCCTCCTGTCAGGAGTAAAGTGGGGTAATGGTCATGACAGTACGCTTCCGCACTGTAAGGAGTCAACATGGTTTTCGCCCCTGACACGGAGGTGGCCCTCCGCACGGTGGTGAACCTCATCAATACGGCCGCGAATGGCAGGGAAGGGTTGGCCTCGGTCGGGGACCTGGACAGCTTCCTGGCGGCCGAGGGCTTTTCCGGGGCGAGGACACGGGACGCCGCGGAATTGCAGAGCGTCCGGCAGTTGCGGGGCTTACTGGCAGGGGTGTGGACAGCGGGCGAGGACGCCGCCGTGGACACCGTCAACCGGCTGTTGCGGGACGCCAACGCCCTCCCGCAGCTGATGAAGCACGACGGTTGGGACTGGCACCTGCATGCCACGGCTCCCGAGGCCCCGCTGGCGGACAGGATGAGCACCGAGGCGGCCATGGCCCTGGCGGATGTGATCCGCAGCAAGGAAATGGACCGCCTGCGGACATGCGAATCGGAGGACTGCGATGCTGCCGTCCTGGACCTGAGCCGGAACCGCTCCAAGCGGTACTGCGATACCGGCAACTGCGCCAACCGTGCGCACGTTGCCGCCTACCGTGCCAGGCAGGCAGCGGCGGGTTAGGCGTTCCGCCGCAGCGTTCCTATCCCTGGTGCCGGGTGCCGCCCGTGTCGTCCTCGGGGTCCTGGCTGGTGGGCGTACCGAAACCATGGCCGGGCTTGGGCGCGGAGCTGAGGTTCACGCCGGATCCCTTGCCGAGGTGTTCGGCGTTTTCCTTGTAGCTCATGGACAACATGGCGGCCACCACCAGGGTGACGATGAAGGCGATGCCGGCTGCGGTGAAGGCAAGATCGAAGCGGGGCGCGCGCGCACTGCCGCCGGAAGCGAAGATCAGCACGGCAACGAAAGCGACGACGGCCCAGAACGCCGAGAACATCAGCGGCCCCTTCACCGAGGTCCGCAGCTTGCGCGGTTTTCCTGGATGCTGGTCAGCCACTGTGGTTCCTCCCTGCAGGCGGCACGCGGCCGGCCTGGTTTCACGAATTGCGGTGTAGCACCAAAATTTCTACAACTAGTAGAAGGGCGCTCTTCCTAGTTTACGGCTTGACGGCACCGGCGCGGGCATCGTGGCGCAGCGTCAGGCCGGAAAGCACCCACAGCACACCCGAAATGATCGCGCCACCGCCGGCCACGCCCAGCAGCGCATGGGCACCAAGGTTGATGAAGAAGGGCAGCAGCACTGCCGTGCCAATCCCGATCGCCCCGGATGCGATCCAGTCCCGTGCCAGGACGTGCCGCCCCCGATGCCGCAGGCCGCACGCCAGCTCAAGAACCCCGGCCACGCCGAGACCCAAGGCGGCAATGACACCAAACAGCAGGTCGCTGTGCAGCAGGATCACCGCCACACCGGCGCCGGCAAGCGCCGACCCCGCTGCGGACAGCAGCTTGCCGGGAGCCGAGTTCCGGGCAAACCCGGCGGCCGGGATGGCTTGCAGGGACACGACGCCGGCGGCCAGCAGGTAGAGTCCTCCCGCCCAGCCCATGACCTCAACGGAGGGGGAGGTCCAGAAGACCGTTACGGCGCCGAACACCAGCGCCACCACGGAACGGAGCAGGATTGGCTTCCAGAGTTCAGGGCGGGGTGAGGTTCCGGGAACTGCGCCCGCGGGAGTCGATGGTTGCGTCACCGGTCCAGTTTAGTGGGGGCAGCTGGAAGGTAGAACCGGACCCCGCAGCCGATGTTCAGGCTGGACCAAGCACCATCCAGCGGTCTGAACGGGCGCGCAGTCCGAGGGTGACGGCGCGCGCCGCCATATAACCCAGGGCGAAAGCAGCCCACAGCCACCCCAGCCCGGCAGCGCCCGGGCCACCGGAGAGCGCCACCGCCGCCAGCAGCGGCAGGTAGGCAGCAAGGTTCACCACGCCGGCCAGCGCCAGGTAGCGGGCGTCGCCGGCACCGATCAGCACCCCGTCCAGGACGAAGACATATCCGGCGATGGGCTGGCCCGCGGCCAGCACCCACAGGGCAACGGCGAGCACCGACTGCACGCGGGCATCAGGGGTGAACAAGATCCCCACCCAGGGGGCCACCGCCGCGAGCAGCACGCCCGTCACCACCCCGAACCCCGCTCCCCAACGGACCATGGTCCTGGTCAACTCCCGGGCCTTGGCCGCATTGGAGGCGCCCAGTTCCTTGCCGATCAGCGCTTGGGCGGCAATGGCCAAGGCATCCAGCGCGAACGCCAGGAAGGAAAAGATGGTCATGGCCAACTGGTGCGCGGCAAGGTTGACCTCACCCTGCGCCGTCACCACCACCACGGTGGCCAGGATCGCCGCACGCAGGCTGAGGGTGCGCAGCATCAGCCAGGACCCGACGCGCGCCATGCTCCGGATGCCCCGCCAGCTGGGCACCAGGGGGACGCCCTGGCGGACCGCGTACCTGCGCACCATCACCAGGTAGACGGCGGCCATGGCCCATTGCGCCAGGCTGGTGCCCATCGCCGAACCCACCACGGACAACCCCAGCCCGTACACCAGCCACACATTCAGGACGATATTCACGCCGAACCCCGCGGTGGCCACCACCAGCGGCGTCCTGGTGTCCTGCAACCCGCGCAGCACACCGGTCCCGGCGAAGACCAGCAGCATGGCCACGAGTCCGGGCATGGACCAGCGGAAGTAGTCGATGGCGAAGCTGCGCACGCTGCCGTCGGCGCCGAGCAGGCCGATGAGCGGTTCCGCGGCGATGAATCCAGCCACGGCCAGCAGCAGGCCCAGCAGCAGCGCCAGCCAGGCGCCGTCGCGCCCGGCCGCCAAGGCCTTCCCCACCTGGCCCTGGCCAACGGCGCGGGCCACGGCGGGGGTGGTTGAGTAGGCAAGGAACACCATAAGTCCGACGACGGTCTGCAGCACCGCCGAGGCCAGGCCCACGCCTGCGAGCTGGGGAACGCCGAGGTGCCCTACGATGGCCGAATCCGCCAGCAGGAAGAGCGGCTCGGCAACCAGCGCTCCAAAGGCTGGCACGGCGAGGCGGAGTATCTCCCGGGAATGGCTCCGGGGAGGGGCCGTGGCGGCGGATGAGGGATCTGTTGGCACCGTGCCAGCTTAACCGGGCGCAATGACCCCGGAAGAGAACATGACAAAGACCACAATCGTCCGGATTTTGTTGACTCTTCAAGCATATGTGGGCAAGGGTGGAGTCCATGAACCAGTCACGACTGACCACAGTTGCCCTTACCGTCCTGCGTGTCATTCTGGGTTTCCTCTTCGCGGCCCACGGCTGGCAGAAGTTCAATGAATGGACCATCGCCGGCACCCAGGCCTCCTTCGCCAAGATGGGAGTCCCCGCTGCGGACGTCATGGCCCCGGCCGTCGCCGTCCTTGAACTGGCAGGCGGCGCAGCCCTGATCCTCGGTGTCCTCACCCGCGTGGTGGCCGCCCTCCTGGTCCTCGATATGCTCGGTGCACTCTTCCTGGTCCACGCTCCCGCAGGTGTCTTCGCGGCGAACGGAGGCTACGAACTGGTACTGCTCCTGGCCGCGGCAGCCTTCGCGCTGGCACTGGCCGGCCCCGGCCGGCTCTCCATTGACCGGGCGCTGTTCGGCCGGCGCACCTCACGGCTGGCCGTCCTGGCCTAGTCCGCTTCCGTCCCGAAACGCCTCACGGCGGCCGGCCACGCCATGGTGACCGGCCGCCGTCGGACGTTAAGCGGCGCTCCCCCGGGCGGCTGCACGCCGGCCCAGGCCGCTGCGGCGTGAACCGGCCGGTAACCTGGGCCCTCAGTATGATCGCAGCATGACTGAGACCGGCCACCCCAACTCCGTGACCCTCCGCTTCCTCGCCGCCCCCACCGATGTGGGGCACAGCGGCTCCGTGGACGCCGGCACGGTGCTCGAATGGGTGGACAAGGCCGCGTACGCGGCGGCCGTGGGCTGGGCCAAGTCCTACTGCGTGACCGCATACGTGGGAAACATCCACTTCGCCGACCCGGTCAACAGCGGCGACATGGTGGAGGTTGAAGCCACCATCGTCTACACCGGCCGCTCCTCGATGCATATCCGCACCGTGGTCTCATCCGGGGATCCGAAAGGCGGCCCGGCCACCATGCGCAGCCAGTGCATGGTGATCTTCGTAGCCGTAGGGGCGGACGGCAAACCCATCCCGGTGCCCCAGTTTGAGCCCGCCACCCCCGCCGAGGTTGAGCAGCGCGACCATGCGCTGGCAAGGATCAAGGTCCGCGAACAGATCGTGGAAGCCATGAACCACCAGGAATATACGGACGCCGGCACCGCCGAACGCGTCACGCTTCGGTTCATGGCCGCCCCCACCGACGTGAACTGGGGCGGCAAGGTCCACGGCGGCATCGTGATGAAGTGGATCGACGAGGCCGCCTACCTGTGTGCCTCACGCTACTGCGGCCGGGACACCGTGGCCGTCTTCTCCGGCGGCGTGCGCTTCTACCGGCCTTTGCTGATCGGCCACGTGGTGGAGGTGGAGGCCCGGCTGGTGTACACCGGCAACAAAGGCATGCACATTGCCGTCCACGTCCGTTCCGGCGACCCGAAGGGACGCGAACTTAGCCTCACCACCTACTGCCTCACCGTGATGGTGGCGCGCGACGATGACGGCAACTCCGTCCCCGTACCACCCTGGGTGCCGGTCAGCGCCGAAGACAAGCGGCTGCACGCCCACGCCCGCGAACTCCTGGAGATCCGGGGAACGGCGCCCGGAAACCGGCTGCCCAACCACCTGCTGGCCGGCACGGCTCCCGCAGCCACCGCCGCGAACGGAGCCTAGAAGCCGCCGCCCCCGGAGTCGCCCGCCATGTTGGCGAAGCGGGAGTAATGGCCCTGGAACGCCACCACGATGTCCTTGGTGGGGCCGTTACGGTGCTTGGCCACCAGGATGTCCGCCTCGCCCGCACGGGGTGATTCCTTGTCGTAGACATCCTCGCGGTGCAGCAGGATCACCATGTCGGCGTCCTGTTCGATGGAGCCTGACTCGCGGAGGTCAGAGACCATGGGCCGCTTGTCCTGGCGCTGTTCCGAGCCACGGTTCAGCTGGGACAGTGCGATCACGGGCACCTGGAGTTCCTTGGCGAGGAGTTTGAGCGCACGGGAAAACTCGGACACTTCCTGCTGGCGCGATTCCACCTTCTTGCCTGAGCTCATCAGCTGCAGGTAGTCGAGGATGACCAGCTTGAGGTCGTGCTGCTGCTTCAGGCGCCGGCACTTGGCCCTGATTTCCATCAGGGACATGTTGGGGCTGTCGTCGATGAACAGCGGGGCATCATTCATCCTGCCCATGGTGGTGGCGATCTTGGACCACTGCTCGTCCTTGATGGTTCCTTTGCGGAGGTCCTGCAGGCCAATGGTGGCCTCGGCGGACAGCAGGCGCATGGCGATCTCGTTCCGGCCCATTTCCAGGGAGAACATGACGGTGGACAGGTTGTTCTTGATGGCCGCGGACCGCGCGAAGTCCAGGGCGAAGGTTGATTTACCCACGGCGGGGCGGGCCGCGATGACGATCATCTGCCCCGGGTGGAGGCCGTGGGTCAGCTCATCGAGTTCGTAGAAGCCGGTAGGCACACCGGTCATGCCCTCGCCGCGGTGGCCGGACGCCTCGATTTCATCCACCGTGGATTCCATGACGTCCTTGAGGACCACGTAGTCTTCCGCGGTGCGGCGTTCCGCCACGGCGTAGACTTCGGCCTGCGCCTGGTTCACCAGGTCTTCCACTTCGCCGTCCGAGCCGTAGCCCAACTGGACGATCTTGGTGCCGGCGTTGACCAGCCGGCGCAGTACGGCCCGTTCGGCGACGATCTCGGCGTAGTACCCGGCGTTGGCCGCCGTGGGTACGGTCTGGATGAGCTCGTGCAGATAGGCAGGGCCGCCAATCCTGTTGATTTCGGCGCGTTTGGTCAGTTCGTCCGACACCGTGACGGCGTCCGCCGGTTCCCCGCGTCCGTAGAGGTCGATGATGGCCTCATAAATGGTCTCGTGGGCCGGGCGGTAGAAATCCTGGCCCCGGAGGATCTCCACGACATCAGCAATGGCGTCCTTGGACAACATCATGCCGCCCAGGACCGACTGTTCCGCGGGGATGTCCTGGGGAGGTTTCCGGCTCGCGTCCGATCCGCGGGTCGCTTCCACCGGGTCCAGATGCGCGATTGTCAAAGCTGCCGTCCTCCATTTGTGCCGGGCCAGGCGCCCGGTGATCCATCCTGTTTGCGGATCCGAAACAGAACCGCCACGCGTCCAGTACTACCCGGAAGCTCTGACAATGAGGTACCCGCGGGCCGGATGCCGCCTCCGGCCGGAAGTTATCCCCACTATCCACAGCTTTTCCACAGAGCGCCCGGAAAGGGCCATGGGAGAGGCTCTGGATCGCGGCGTACAGGCCTTGGCCTGGCCGTGAAAAACAGGTACCCCGCTACGGTAGCCGCCCCCGGTCCAGCGGCAAAGCCAGTACGCCGGAACTGCTGTGGATAACCTGTGCACTACGGGGCATAGCTTGTGCACAGCCTGTGGGGAAGTCTGTGGATACAGAATTTTTTTACCTCCTAAAAGCCCTCTGACCTGCGGAAACATCTTCACCAGCATGTGGAGTAAATATTTCTCTCCAGGAATTTCATCCACAGGTCCGCGCCCGCACCCGAAGGCCGGAACCGGCCTGGGGCCGGCCGCGACATGCCGGCATCCGCCTGCGTGGCGCTGCTCATATTCCCTTGGCGGAGCTTGACCGGCAGGGGAACGCTGCAGTATGCAGCACGGTGAATATTGCTGTGGATAACCGGGTTCTGGATTAAGCTCTAGGTATGGCCTTGGCTGGACGGACAGCCGGCAACGCAACCGCCTTGGCGACCGCCAGGAAGTACACAGAACGGCTCGTAAAAAATGGAATCCCTAGTGGTCCCGGTCCTTATCCTGCTCGCCGTCGTTGCGGGGGTCATCGTGACCTACCGCGCAGTCCGCGGGCGCAGGGCGTCAGGTGGAGGAGCCCCGTCCCGGCCGGCCGGCCCGGCACAGGACCAGGCGACGGAACTGGCCCGCGCCACTGCCGGCAAGTTGTCAGAAAGCGAACACCGTCGCTTGTACGCCATGATCGCGCAGGGGCAGCCGTTGGCCGCCATCAGGCTGTACCGGGAGGTCACGGGCGAGGGACTCCGGGCCTCGCGCGACGCCGTCGGCGCCCTGGCGGCACACCCCCAGCCCTACCGCCAGCAGGAGCCGGTAGAGGCTGTGCAGGAGGATGACGAGCCACAACGCTTCCCCTACCGCTACCGCGCCATCGCCAGCAAGGGCGACGTGACCCGTGAAGTGAGCAGCAATATGCTCAACGACGAAATCTACGGCCGGATCCGCTCCTTGGCCCGCAGCGGGGACACCGAGGCTGCCGTTACCGCCTTGACGCGCCACTCGGACATCTCCCCGGTCGAGGCCCGGGAATTCATCGCGCTGCTGGACGACTAGCGCGGTCCGGCGATTCCGGCCAGGAGTTGCTCGAAAGGCAGGGACTCCAGGGGTGCGGGCTTCCGGCCCGGCTGGGGACCCTCCAACAGCAGGGTAAATTCGGCGGCAGCGCGCTCAATGCGGTCGGCCAGCGACGAGCCACCCTCTTCCGCGGTTCCCCAGTCCTGGGGCCCGGCAAAGACTCCCGTGGCGGCCGTGCGGGTGCGCAGGTAGCTGAACAACGGGCGCAAGGCGTAATCCAGCACCATCTGGTGCCGGTCGGTACCTCCGGTGGCGCCCAGCAGGACAGCCTTGCCGTCCAGGGACTTGGGGTCCAGGACGTCGAAGAACGATTTGAAGAGGCCGCTGTAGGAGGCGCTGAAGACCGGCGTCACGGCGATGATCCCATCCGACGCCTCCACCCCGGCGATGACTTCCGCCAAGCGCGGTGCGGCGTATCCCGTGACGAAGTTGTTGGCGATGTCCACGGCGAGGTCCCGGAGTTCGACGACGTCGACCAGCACCTTGTGGCCGCCGGCGGTGAGCCGCCGCTCGGCAGCGGCCGCCAGCTGATCGGCCAGCAGCCGGCTGGACGACGGGACGCCAAGTCCGGCGGAGAGGACTGTGATACGGCGGGTTTCCATGGCATTCTCCTGGTGCTCGTTCATTCGATCATGCATGCATTTGCATCTATATCCCTGAACGGCGGTACCTCCTCATGTATTCCCGTGACCCGCATCAAAGCAGGACTGTGCCCTGGATGCAGGTAGTGGACTCTCCGCCCACCCACACATCGTCGTCCTCGGCGGTGACATGGACACGCCCTGCCCGGCCCAGGACGGTACCCTGTGCGGCGACGTAGCGCCGGGGTGCCCTGCCGCTACCAATAAGCCACTGGGCGGCCCCAGCGTTGAAGCTGCCCGTCACCGGATCCTCCACCATCGCATCACCCGGGATAAACGTCCGCACCTCAAAGTCGGCGTCCCCGCCGGACAGATGCGGCCCGATGACTCCGACCTTCAGGTTCCCCATGGCCACCGGATCCGGCACGAGCGCCATCACCTGGTCCGCAGACCCCAGCAGGACACCGATCCACTCCGGCCCATTCACCAGCCAGGATGCGTCCACGATGTCACCGGCCGGGATTCCCAGGGCGACAGCCAACTGGCGCCGAAGGGGCTCGTCCACGGCCTCAAAGCGGGTCAAGGGCGGTGCGGCGAACGCCAATCGGCCGGCGTCGCGCTTGATCCTGACCAGACCGGCACCGCACTCCTGGACCACGAAGCCGCTGGACTTCGGAACTCCGCCGGCCTGCAGCCAGGTATGTGCGGATCCCAGCGTGGGGTGCCCCGCGAACGGGAACTCCTCGCTCCCGGTGAAGATCCGGACGTTGTAGTCGGCGCGGGGATCCTCCGCGGGCAAGAGGAAGGTGGTTTCGGAGAGGTTGGTCCAGTTCGCGAAGTGCTGCATTGTTGCCGCGTCAAGACCGTGGGCATCGAGGACGACGGCGAGCGGGTTGCCGCGGTAGGCGTTGCCGGCGAAAACATCCACCTGGTGGAAAGGACGGCTGCTGGGTGTCGGGTTCACCGGAGCAGGTTACCACCGGCCCGCCGGGCGGACTGCCGGCCCTAGGAAGGGAGCAGCGGCAGGGCCATGGCGGCCAACGGAATGGCGGTGAGCACAGCACAAAAGCCAAGGTTGATCCACCGGTAGGTTGCGAGGATGGCGACAAATTCCCGAAGGAACGCGCTGGGGATAAAGTAGCCCGCCGTCCTGGCCCCGGTGACGTGGGCGCGCAGGCCCGCACGCCGGGTGAACATGGCCGCGCGAAACACGTGGTAGCTGCTGGTGACCACCGTGACGGGCGCGTCCGGCCGCTCCATCAGCGCGCGCGAAAAGTGCAGGTTCTCCATGGTGGTTGCTGCCCGGTCCTCCACGATGATCCTGTTGGCAGGAACACCCTGCGCCTGCAGGTAGCGGGCCATCGCTGTCCCTTCGGCGAGGAGTTCATCGGCTCCCTGCCCGCCGCTGGGAATCAGAGCCCTGATGGACCCGCCATGCTTGCCCCGGTACAGGCGCGCCGCCGCGTCAAGCCGGGCGGCCAGCAGGGGCGGAACCGAGCTGCCGGCCAGGCCGGAACCCAACACCACCACGTATTCGGGATGGCGGCGCGGCGGCAGGTGCGAGTAAATCAGCGAATAGACCAGATAGCTGACGAACACGAAGCCCACGTAGCCGGTCAGCAGGGCAGCCGCCGACGTGAGCGCCCTTAGCGCGGGTACGGCCGTCTGCAGGGCGGCCAGGACAAGGGGAACGGCCACCACGGCCAGCCCTGCCAGCAGGGACAGCAGGTTTGCCAGGCTGCGGCCTTCGCGGCGCAGCATGATGAGGCCGTTGAGGACAAGGAACACGGCCAGGATGGGCACTGAGAGGATGAGCAGGAGGCCCAAGGCCACGGTTATGAGGACAGGGACGGAATTGTTGGAGTTGTTGCCGGAGACCAGGAGGAGCCCAAGCCAGCCGATGACTGCCCCTGAGACGAGGAAGACTCCGTTCCGCAAGCGCCTCCGGTCGGTCGCGAAGCTGATGGCTGCGGCCAGCAGGAGGATGCAGCTGACGAAGAGGAACGGCAATGCTGGGTGACCTTCCGTGGAAACGGTGGATTGGTGCAGGCCAGGAACAGCGGCCCGCCCCCAAGCCTATGGCGCACGCGGCCGGCCGCTGGAAACCCCGGCAGTGACCTTGCACGCAAATGGCCCCCGCACCGGAATCCCGGGCGGGGGCCACTGAACTGCGGTGCGGAAACTACTTTCCGGCAACGACCTCAAGGTCGATGACAGCGGAAACATCCTCGTGCAGGCGGACGTTGGCCGTGTACGAACCGACAGACTTGATGTGGTTCGGCAGTTCAACGTTGCGCTTGTCGATGGCACCGAGGCCGGCGGCCTCGACTGCGGCAGCGACATCAGCAGGCTTGACGGTGCCGAAGAGACGACCGGACTCGCCGGCCTTCACCTCGAGCTTGACCTTCTTGGAGGACAGAGCCTGGGCCTGCGCCTGTGCAGCTTCAACAGAAGCGTGCGCACGGGCGGCGCGGGCAGCCTTGATGGACTCAACCTGCTTCTCGCCACCCTTGGTCCAGGTCAGGGCGAAGCCGCGGGGCAGCAGGAAGTTACGTGCGTAACCGTCCTTGACCTCGACAACATCGCCAGCAGCACCGAGACCGGTTACTTCGTGGGTCAGAATGAGCTTTGCCATGTTAGTTAATCCCTTCCTTAGCCGCGGCCAGCGCCGGAGTAAGGCAGCAGAGCAACTTCGCGGGCGTTCTTGATTGCCTGGGCGATCTTGCGCTGTTCCTGCACCGTGACGCCAGTGACGCGACGGGCGCGGATCTTTCCGCGGTCGGAGATGAACTTGCGCAGCAATGCTACGTCCTTGTAGTCGATGACAGTGATGTCAGCGGCCTTCAAGGGGTTGGACTTTGGTTTGGGCTTACGGAGTTCAGCCTTAGCCATCGTGGAGCTCCTATTCTAGGGAGCCCGTGGATATTGATCCACGGGATGGTGGTGGTCCGACGGCGGCAAAACCTTGGGTGCCTTGCGGCTCCCGGGCATTCCCGGCATCGGGCCGTTGTTTGGGTTTTAGAAGGGAGGTTCGGAATCGGGGCCGTTGCCCCAGCCGCCTGCATTGGACACGCCGGGCGTGGCCCAGGGATCGTCCTGTGCAGCCTGCTGGTTGCCGCCGCCCCAGCCTCCACCGGAGTTGCCGCCCTGGTTTCCACCAGGGTTGCCGCCTCCGAAGCCACCGCCGCCGTTGCCGCCGCCGAAGCCGCCCCCACCCTGTCCGCCGGAGCGCTGGGTGCGGTTGACCTTGGCGTTGGCGTAGCGCAGGCTGGGGCCGATTTCGTCGACCTCAAGCTCGATGACGGTGCGCTTTTCGCCTTCTTTTGTTTCGTAGGAACGGCTCTTCAAGCGGCCGGTGACGATCACGCGCATGCCCTTGGTCAGGGATTCGGCGACGTTCTCGGCAGCTTCACGCCAGACCGCGGCGCGGAGGAACAGGGTCTCCCCGTCCTTCCACTCGTTGGACTGTCGATCAAAGGTGCGGGGGGTGGAAGCGATGGTGAAGTTCGCTACTGCGGAACCGGACGGTGTGAACCGCAATTCCGGGTCATTGGTGAGGTTACCGATGACCGTAATGGTGGTCTCGCCTGCCATCTACTGCCTCCTTGTTCGATCCTGGGTGAAGAGTGCGTTCCTGCGGGGTAAAGAATGAATTTTGGTGCTGATTACTCAGCAACAACCTTCTGCTCTTCGGGGCGGGTGATCTTGGTGCGCATGATGGTCTCGTTAAGAGACAGCTGGCGGTCAAGTTCCTTGGCGGTTTCCGGCTTGGCGGTGAAATTCACCACGGCGTAGATACCTTCGGACTTCTTCTTGATCTCGTAAGCCAGACGGCGACGGCCCCAGATGTCAACCTTTTCGATGGTTCCACCATCGTTGGTGATGACGTTCAGGAACTTCTGAAGCGACGGCTCAACGGTACGCTCTTCGACCTCGGGGTCGATGATTACCATCAATTCGTAAGGACGCATATGTGAACCCACCTCCTTTGGGCTAAGCGGTTACGGCATTTCCGTAACAGGAGGTTCATTTGCGATTCCGCGCAGTGCCTTGCCACCAGTACGGAGGCAGGACGCAGCACAGACTTCAATATCCTAGTGCATCTGGACCTGATAGGCGATTCGCGCTTGACTCAAGGCTAGCCGCGTGATGTGGCAGGAGCAGCCTGACCGGACACGTATGTGGAAAACGCAGGAGCGTGCCGTTCGGCATTAGACGTCTATGCGGGTGCACCGCGGGACGCCACGCCCACCGCGCCGCTTCCGTTACCCAATTGTGATTCCGCAGGGATTTTCGTGTACGGTCTTCGGGTGGGCCGCCCCAGCCGGCCCCAATCCCGGAAGACGCCCAACTCTGCCGCTTCCGCGATCCCTCAGGTTCCAAGGCAGAGGCGGGGGACCCAAGTGTCACGGGCATGGCTCCCGCCTGCCCTCGGGGTGAAGCCGCGATCCGCGGCCGAATGGCAGCATTCGAACCCGACAGCTAACCCCGCCGGCGTTGAGAGGTAAATTCCCCATGCCCGCATCCCGCAAATTGAGCGCCAAACGCGCCCGCCGTCATCAGAATGAGACCCCATCGGCCGGGCTCCGTCAGTTCTTGACATCCAGAGATTCCCGCCGCCTGCCCTTGGCCGCCGGCCTGGCAGCAGCCGTCCTCGGCGCAGCCTCCCTTGGCCTCGGCGTCGCCAACGGCAATGAAGCTGCCGACGTATCCCGGGTGGCCAGCGCCGCCGGGGCCGGCAGCGAGGTACAGGTCCAGCCCACCCCGTCGGCCGCAGTCCAGTCCGCTCCGGCGCCCGCCCCGGCACCGGCAGCCGCACCCGCGCCCGCACCAGAGCAGGCTCCGTCCCAGGCGCCGGCTCCCGCGGCACCCGCCCCGGCACCGGCCGTTGCGGCTCCTGCACCGCAGCCCCCCATCGCCGTGGCACCAGCCTCGGCACCGCTGGCAAACAGCGGGACGCCCATGCCCGCAGGGGTCCCCGGAAACTGGACCATGACCTTCGCTGACGATTTCAACGGTTCAGGCCTGGACAGCGGTAAATGGTCCAACTGCTGGTTCTCCCCCAACTGCGGAACCATGAACAAGGTGGCCACCAGCCCAGCCAACGTCTCCGTGGCCAACGGCAACCTGGCCCTCAGCCTTGCCTCCTCGTCTTCCGGGTCCTTGGTCTCCACGAACCCGAAGGGTGGAGCGGGCACCGGGTACCAGTTCACCACCGGGTATGTCGAGGCCCGCATCAAGTTCCCCGGCAACGCCAACGGTCTCTATAACTGGCCCGCGTTCTGGACCACCGGGCAGTCCTGGCCGGCCACCGGCGAGAACGACATCGCGGAGGTCCTCCAGGGCAAGATGACCGTGAATTACCACTCCGGCTCCGGGTCACACAACCAGGGTGGCGTCGGCGGCAACTGGGCCAACGAATACCACACCTTCGGCTTGCACCGGATGGCCAACTCGTCGGACGTCTACTTCGACGGCGTGAAGGTCAAGTCCTACCCCACGGACGACGGAAACGCCCCGCAGTACATCGTGCTGAACGTCGGCGCTTCATCGACGAACCCGGTGTACGGCCCGCAGTCCCAACTCCTGGTGGACTACGTCCGCGCCTGGCAGTAGCCGGCCACGCGCCCCCTTGGAAAGGGCGACGGCGGGACTTCCCGCCGTCGCCCTTTTTGGCTTCCTGCGGTTCCCCACAAAGTTGCCCAGAGCAACCCTGCCACCCGAGTGTGATCCAGTACACTCTTGCAATGAAGCTCCTGTACGTGACGGAAAGCGTGCCAAACCGGGACCCGCAACTCGGTGATGGAAGCTCCATGATCCCGTACGAAGTGATCCTTCACCTTCCCGCGGATGTTGCCGTCACGCTGCTGACGTTTTCCGGCCCTGTCCCGGTTCCGGCGGAGCTCCGGGCCCGCTGCGAAACCGTCCACGAACTAGCCCCGCGGGACGACCCCGCCGCATTTGTCCGCTCCTTCGGCGGCCTCGCCGGCCTGGGAAAGCACCGGCGATCCACCCCGTCAGCGCGGGCAGCGGCAGCCACCCTGTCCGGCAGCAGTGAGGCCACCCTCATCCATGGCCCGCACGCCCTCTTCCTTTCGCATCATGTGGCCGGTCCCGTGGTGCTGCAAACGGTGGACCCTTGGTCCATCCGGGCCGCCATGGACACGGATATTGCCCGCTCCCTCCGGCCGGCCTACCGGCTGCGCGAGCACCTCGCCGAACGGGCGGAACGGTCGCTGCCCGCCAGGGCGCGGCTGCTGACCGTCGGGGCACAGGACGCTGCAGCCTGGTCCGCGAAGCTCGGCCGGTCCGTGAAAAGCATCCCCAACGGAACCAGCGTGGCCGCGGGGCCGCGTCCGGACCGGAAGGCGCCGGTAGTCTGCTTCGCGGGCAGCCTCAACTACGCCCCCAACGTGGACAGCGCCACGGTCCTGGCCACCCGTATCGCTCCCCTCGTGTGGCGGGAGGTCCCGGAGGCACGGTTCGTCATCGCCGGGCGGCAACCCACAGCGGCAGTCCAGGCGCTGGCCGGTCCACACATCGAAATCCTGGCCAACGTGCCCTCACTCCCGGATGTCTTCAACGGGGCCGACGTCGCCGTCTTCCCCGACGAACACGGCGTAGGCATCCGAAACTCCGTGCTTGAGGCCCTTGCCGCCGGGCTGCCTGTAGTGGCCTCCCCGGTGGCGGCACGTGAACTTCCGCCGCACCCGCTGCTCACCGTCGAGGCCGGCCAGGACGCGATGGTCCGCAAGGTCGTAGAACATCTCAGGGCACCCCGGCCGCCGCACGTAACCCCCGGCGGCCTACTGGACCAGGCCGCCGGCGCCGTCCGGTCCTGGGACACGGTGGCCGCGGAGTACTTGGTCGAAGTGCGGGCGGCCGTGGCCGCGTCATCCCCTGCCGGGGACTTATCCGGCACGTCAAGGCAACTGTGACCTACGCGCCCGGCGAGCTGGAACGCAGGGGAGTCCGGGGAGCCTTGTGGCAGGGGCTGGCCTTTGCCTCCGGGCGGATCATTGTGCTGGTCACCACCGTGGTGCTGGCCCGGCTCCTCTCTCCTGAAGAGTATGGCCTCGTAGCCCTGGCGCTGGTCCTCATGGCATACGCCGAGACCATCGCCGATGCCGGGGTGGGCCAGGCACTGGTGTATCTGCCCAAAACGAAGGTGATTGCCCGTTCAGCGCTCCTGCTCTCGGTGGCGCTGGGAACCGTACTGGCCCTGGCCGCCGTGCTCGCGGCCGATGCTGTGGAAGACCTCATCGGGCTCGACGGCGTGGCTCCCCTGGTGCAGGTTCTCGGCGTCTCCGTCCTGGCCACGGCCTGCGGCGCCGTTCCGGAAGCGATCATGCGCCGGGACCTGAAGTTCCGGCAACTCACCGCCGCTCCGGTGCTGCGTGCCGCGACCATGGGGACGGTGACCCTGTACCTGGCTTTCACCGGCCACGGCGCGTGGTCGCTCGCCGTCGGAACGGCCGCGGGCTCGGTGGCCTACGCTGCCACCTGCTGGTTCCTGGTCCGCCACGAGGCGCCGTGGCAACTCTGGCGCGTCAGCAGGAGTGCCCTGGGCGAGAACATCCGCTTTGGTGCTCCCGTTGCTGGGAGCACCATGCTGGCCAGGGCAATCTTCGACGTCGACTACCTGGTGATCGGGATCGTCCTGGGGGCCCATGCGCTGGGCCTGTACACGCTCGCCTTCCGGCTCCCGGAGGCCCTGATCCTCAACGTGTTCTTCGTGCTGTCCACCGTCCTGTTTCCGCTGTATACGCAAGTCGGCGGTGACCGGCAGCGACTGCGTGACGGGTACCTGAAAAGCGTCACGGTGCAGGCCCTGTACGGCATCACGGCAGGGGTGGGACTTGCCGTGGTGGCTCCGGTCCTGGTGCCGGTCCTGTTCGGGCAGCAGTGGGAGGAATCAGTGACGCCGCTGGTGTTCCTTGCCCTGTACGCGGCGGCTCGATCGCTGGGCGCCGGAGCGAATGACGTCTATAAAGCCCTGGGCAGGCCGGGGCTTTCCATCTGGATCTCCGTGGTCCGCCTGGTGGTCCTGCTCCCTGCGCTGGTCTTCGCCACGCGCTGGGGCATCGTTGGTGTCGCGTGTGCCCAGATGGTGGTGGCGGTGGTCTTCGCTTTTGGTATGCAGGCCGTAGCCGCCAGGGTCATGGGGACAAGGATGCGCCGCATGCTCCGCGCCGCGGCACCCGGCCTGGCGTGCGGGGCGGCCGTGGCCCTGGTGGGCCTGTTCAACCTGTCACGGCATGCGCTGGGACCGGTGCTGACGCTCGCCGTCATGGTTGTTGCCGGCGTGGGCCTGGTCTACGCTGTCCTGCGGTTCGGCTACCGGGACCTGCACGACGAGATCCTGGGGCTCTTCAAGCGCCGCCACGAACCCTCAGGTCCGGCACGCGACCACGCGTCCTGAGCCCGGCGGTTTCCCAAGGGCCGCTGTCGTTTCCCGGGCGCCGCCGAAAGGCCGGCGTGTCCCGGGCGGCGCCGTTTCCTAGGCGGCTGTGACGGCGTGGCGCCACAGCCAGTAGTCCCGGTCCGCCTGGAGTGCGGCACGAACCTTGTCCCTGCCCTGCGACGGATCGGCTTCCGTTTCCTGTGCCAGGCGGTCGGCGAGCGTTGCCGTGGACCGCGCCCAGGTGGTGATCACCAGCAGCGGCAGCAGCGAGGCCTCCACTCCCCGCGTGCCAAGGTGGCGCGAAAGCGGGTCCAGCGCCCAACCCCCGGGGCCAAATGCCTTGTCGAAGGCTGCGACCTGGGCGTCCCGGGCGAACGCCTGCTCGCTGGACTCACTGAGGTACTGGAGGTAGAACACCAGGTCGTGGCCGGGGACGCCGTCGGTCAGGGAGCGTTCCCAGTCCATGACCTGCAGGCCACTGCCGGGCTTGACCAGCAGGTTGGGGTGGCTCAGGTCGCCGTGCTCAATGACGGCCGGGAGCCGGGCGGCACGCAGGGGTTCGAGGAGTTCGTGGGTACGCTCAACCAGCTGGCCGGTTTGGGCGTCCGGTCCGGCCAGCCGCTCCAGGGCCGCCAGCGGGGCGGTGACGGCGCGCTGGTACCAGTCAGGGTTGTCCGTTGCAGCATGGGTGCAGGGCAGGGACCCCACAAAGCCCGTCCCGGCCGCGACGGCAGCCGGGAGGTCCGCGGCCACCTTCCGCGGATCCAGGGGAATACCCGTCAATGCCGTCTCGACCAGGACCGTGTACGGTCCCTCGTCGCGGATTCCCACCAGGCGTGGAACACCCGGGCTGTCGACGGCGGCTGAGAGCTGGTCCAGCATGGCGGCCTCACGCCTGACTCCGCTGCTGTCTCCGGGCTGGCGCGGGATCTTCACCACCAGGGCGGGTTCGCTTCCACGGGCCGGAAAAACCAGGGCCACCACGTGCCGGGAGGTGGTGAAGCGCGGGGTCAGCAGCAGCGTTTCCCACCCGCTGCCAAGGCCGTAGCGGTCAAGGGCGAATTCCTCGAAGTGCTCCCGGAGGAACTGGTCGACGAAGCTCATGGCCGGCCTCCCCCTTCCGGACGCCTGCCCGTGACGGTGCCCTCCGGAACCATGAGGTCGAAGACGTGAAGTGCCAGGGCCAGGTGGGCCGCGGCAGCTTTGAGCGCTCCAAACCGCACATCCTTCCGCAGCGCCAAGGTGTCACGGATGGCCACGCCCGACCGGACCGGAACCAGCCTGGCGGTGCGGTCACGGTTGGGGGCATTCCAGTAGAGGGTGACGTCCTGGTATCCGCGGCGCTCCAGTGTCCGCTTCCATCCCCGGAGCGTCCGGGGGCCGGAGCGCTGGAGCAACGAACGGCTGGCTTCCACGCAAATCCATCCCCCGGGTTCCAGCGCCAGGCCGGCGGCTTCCACGTGTCCGCGGCCCGGAGATGCCAGCAGCACCACGTCGCATGACGCGCCGGCCGGGCCGGCCAGGCGGACGGCCTCCGGGTCCAAGAGCCGCAGCGCCGCCTCCGTTTCCTGGCTCACCTGTCCGGCGAAACCAAGGTTGCGGGGCTGCAGGACCGGAATCAGGAATCGCCAGTCCAGGAGGCGCCAGAGGTGCAGGGCCAGGGCCTCTGCCGCGCCGGCGCCAGGAGCCGCCGGGGCCACCGGGGCCACACTTTCCTGCGCAGCAGGACTCCTGCCGTTACCGGGATTGCGACGTCGGGTGGCCGGTCGGGTGCCGGCAGGGCGGGACAACGTCTCCCAGACAATGCCGGTGGCCACCCGCTGGACGGCCGCCGCCGGCTGCGCCGCATCGACCACCCGGCCGCCGGGGAGGCGCCCGGCCAGCTTCAGGTAGTCCTGCCGCCAGGATTCCAGCAGCTCCGGGCTGTGTTCGCCTTTTCGCTCAAACATCACGGGGCCGGGTACATCCAGCACGAGGAGGACGTCCGGGGCCGGGATTACCGCCAGCGCGAGTGCGTTGCTCATCCCGGCCAGGGGTCCGCCGCCGGAGCCGCCCAGCAGCGCGTCGTACGCTACGCGGTCCATCAGCACTACCTTGCCCATGCGGCGGTAGAACCTGGCCAGTACTCCGCCGCGCACCAGCCGGTAGATCTTCTTCCCGGTCCGTCCGCCGGGGATCCGGCCTAGGACCTTGTCCCAGGGGCCGGCTCCCCACAGGCCCATGTAAACGTACTTGGTAGGCAGCGGAACGTCGGCGTGCAGGCCGTTGAGCAACGTGGTCTTCCCGGCTCCGTCCGGTGCCATGACGCCCAGCAGCGGAGTGTGCCCGCGGACTTGGGCCCCGGCATGCCTCAGCACCCTGTTGGCTCCCGCAATCAGGCGCGGGCTCAAGCCGCCGCGCCAAGCGGCACGCATGCGGGCCGCCGTCCCGGGAACGTCGTCGAACCGTCCGTCCAGGACCGATTCCACCATCTCGGCCACCAGCCCGGCACCCACCCGGCGCCTGACCGACTCCGCGATGCGCCCGCCGTCGGCCGCTGTCCTTGCTGCGGCACGCGCCAACGGGTGCCGCTCCGGGGAAATGCTGCCCTTGTCCATGAACAGGTGGAGCAGGAGCAGCCATGCCTGGTCGGCAGGGTCCGGCATCCAGTGCGTTCCGCGGCGCACCCTTCGGCGCAGGCAGCGGGCCGCCCACGGGGTGCGCCACTGCTGGTAGGGCCCGAACGCGAGGTCGGAGACGACATCGAGCTTGATCCAGGCCCCGTCATCCACCGCATAGTGGAAGTAGAACCTGTGGCTGCCGTGGCCCGGCGCCCGGACCCGGCAGAACCCCGCGGCAGCCAGCAGTCCATCCAGAACGGGCAAGACGCCTTTGTCCACAAGGATGTCCACGTCGCCGGCCGGCAGGGCGAGGTCATCTCCGCCGCGGAGCAGCAACCACGGCCAGCTGCACGCATCGAGGGCATCGAAGACCGCGGCCAGCCGGGGATGGACACGCAGGATTTCCGTCGCGGCACCACCGGCCGGCAGGTTGTTCAGGACGTCCACGGCGCCACCCTCCAATCGGTTGCCGGAGCCAACTCCGGGGGTACGGGGCAAAGGTGTTCGGGGGGCCTAGGGTGTGTAGGCATACTGCACCACCCAATCGACCTGGAGGTGTCCGGCAGTGCCGGGGGCGGGGAAGGTACTGGAGGCGTCGTCGGCCGTTTCCACCTGGAGCGTCCAGCGCATGGGGGTGTCCGGCACTCCCGCCGGCTTGGTGGTCTGGTCCACGAGCTTCCCGTCAAGGAACCACTGGACCAGGCCGGGACGCCATTCGATGGTGGCAACGTGCCACTGCCCCGGCCGGGCCGCCGAATAGCGCCTGTCACCGGGGTCGAACTGCATGCCGGTCGGCGTCCGGGTTCCCTTGATCGCGGAGTTTCCGTAGAGGGACCCGTCCAGGGCGCCCTCCGGCCAGTCGATCTCTCCCTCGTTCCAGTCGTCGCTGGCCGGCCAGAGGAGGAATGCCACCTTGTAGCCCGGAATGGAGTCGTACCTGAACCGGACGGAATACCTTCCGTAAGTCTGGCCCGAGTACCCGAACGGGATGACGCTGGCCACCCGCGGCCGGTTGTTCGAATAGTGGAGGTGGAAATCGAGGTAGCCGTCGTGGACCGACAAGACCTGGTCAGGGGTGTACGTTCCGAACCCTGAGGAATCGGAGAGTCCGTCGTAGCCGCGCATGTCCTGGCCGTAGACGCCGCCTACGGCCCCTGGTGCCGCAGCGACGTTGAAGTCCTGGACCATGGTCTGGCGCCAGGAGGGCAGGTCCCCGCGGGGCGCCCCGTTGACCTGCGATGAATCGGCATGCAGGGCCAGCAGGGCCGCCCCCACCAGGGAAAGGGACGTCACCGTGACCAGCGACAGTTGGTACACCCGGCCGCTAGTTGCCCCAGTCAGCACGGGAAACCTCATAGATACGCACCGACTTGTTCTCAAAGACAACCTGGGCGGCCTTGGATACGTCCAGGTCGTGCTCCAACGGGACCATGGCATCCTTGGAGAACTGCCGCAGGACACCGGTCGAGGTCCGCTGCTGGAGGTCGGAGACCACAACGAACAGCCGGTCCGAGGCCCGCAGGTTCGCTCCGGCCCGGGTCTTGTCCACATAGGCCACCATGTCGTCCCCGGTGAAGGGCTGGGTGGAACTGTGGAGCTTGGAGGCAACCGAAACCAACTGGCCGGTGCGGAGGTAGAAGGAATAGTGCGGGCCAATCAGGAGCGGCAGGTGGTAGTTGGTTTCCACCACCGCATCGCCCTTCCGGACGTTCGAATCGAGCCAGCGGCTGGCCGAAACATCCGCCGCAGGCACCCGGACGTTGGCCTCGTTCTGGAAATACACCGCGGTGAACATGACCGCCAGGACCGTGACCGCCGACGCTGCCCCTACCACCGTCCTCCTGGTGGGCACCCTGCCGGCCCAGAGGAACCACGCCGCGCCGATGGCCAGCCACGGAAGGGCAAACATGAACACGCGGAGCCTGCCTTCGCCGCCATAGGAGGTGCCGAAAAGCCCAAGGATCGGCGTTGCAGCCAGCGTCCCCACGATCAGGGTGGTGCGGATGTTGCCCAGGCGGATGTTGCGGATGAATCCAAGACCGGCCAGCAGTGCGGTGAACAAGGACAGGGCGAGCGCCTCGCGGGCCAGCCACCGACCGGAGAGAAGGGAGGGGCCGGGACTTCCGTTGGACGCCTTGTACCCGGCGTTGGCGAAGAAATCGAAGCCGCTCAAAAGGCCGTACTTGCCCGCCACGAAATCGACGTTGGGCAGGAGGTAGAGCAAAGCCATCAGCAGAAGTGCCGGTGCAACCCAGGCGGGCTTGAAGTAGCGGGTCAGGAACAGGGGGAAGAGCCCCAGGATGGCCAGGTAGGGAGTCAGCTGGTGGCTCATCACGATCATTGCCTGCAGGACAAGGACCGCAACGATGGCCAGCGCCTGCTGCAGGCCGCTGTACGTTGGGGGTTCATCCACCTTGGCCCCGGACTTGGAGAACCTGGCCGCCACCCGGCGCTCCAGCTTGAGTACCCAGCCGGCTGGTGTGCCGCGCAGGAACGTCAGGATCACCAGGCACATCGTCAGGTGCAGGGTGTAGGCAAAGGCCTGCGGTGAGTAGTAGTTCTGGTTGAGCCAGTTGGTGAGGGTGAACACCAGGGCGGCGGTCCAGTAGATCCGCGGGTTCCGGGTCAGGGCCCGGGCGATTGCGAGCACCAGCGCAACACTCATGAGCGCGAACACCGGTTCAGCCCAGCCTGCGTACGCCATGGGGTCCTGGTATCCGCTGGATTCGCCGAGGAAGGCGCTGAAGAGGAAAAACCCGGGCCAGCGGTTGTAGATATCGATGCTGGGATCGAAATGCCCGGTGGTCTGGATCAGGTCCGTGACGGCAATGTGTTTGTACGTCCACGGCAGCCGCGGGACGGCGGTCAGCAGCCCGGCAGAGGAGTACAACATCACCACCAGCCCGGTCAGGGAGGCTCCCGCGAGCCAGCCTGAATGCAGCCGCTGCCGCGAGATGCTCCAGATGCACAGGGCCACGACCAGCGCCAGCGCGGCGTACCAGGTCACCGGGAAGGCAGTCAGGAGCCCTAAGTCACCCAGGCGCGGGTTAGTCGCGGCAAGGGAGGCCACCCACATGCCCATGGCGGCCACCAGGACCAGCCACGGCGCATAGGTGCCGGGTTGCGGGCGGGGCAGCGGGGAGGAGGCAGCCCGGATCCGTTCCGGGCCGGGAACCAGGAGGGCGACGGCGGCTGCCAGCATGATCCCGACGGCGGCGGGCCGGGGATTCCAGAGTTGCAGCCAACCCATGGCCGCGGCGGTCAGGGCGAAGGCCGTAGCGCCGGCAACGACCGTGAATACCAGGCGGGCTGCCGGGTCCACACTGGGGAGCCACCGCACCAGCGCCCAGCCGGGCAGGACCAGGCAAGCCAGGAGTTTGGCGCCGGCGAAGGTCTCACCCCCGATGTCGAACAGGATCAGGGCCGCCGTCACGGTGCTCAACAAGGCCAGGGCGTAATCGGCGTATCCGGGCCTGCGCCGGCGCGACGTGCGGGAGTTCATGGGACCGGAGACGTCACCCCTGATAAGAAGCGCCATACTGTTTCAACTCCTGGGTTGGCTTGCCACTGGCGGAGGGTTTCTCCGCACCAGCACTGGGTGGACTGTGTTTGCTAACTGCCGGCTGTCCGGCGGGACTGCAGGTACTTGTAGGGGCCCACGGCCACGGCCAACATCTGCAGCCAGGCGAGCCTGGCCACCTGGGCTTCGAGGGAACCGTGGGCTGGTGGACCTTGGAGAGCCGGCCGGGCAGGGTGCTGGTGGGCCAGGTATTCCATCCCCACGCCCCAGCTCCTGGCCAGCGCCAGCCTGGCGGTGTGCGGGTCCATCATCACTTTCGTCATCCATGCGCCCAGCCCGGTGCCGTACCCGCGGGCCTGCACCCGGAGGTCTTCGAGTCCGTCCCGGTGGCGGTGCCACACGATCGCTGCCGGCTGGACCACCAGGGCATATCCGGCCAGGATGACCCGGGTGAACATGTCGATATCCTCGCCGCCGCCCGTGGGGGTGCCCACGCCCAAGGCCGGGTCGAATCCGCCGAGGGTGAGGGCGGCGTGGCGCTTCAGGGCGAAGTTCGCTCCGGTCCCGAAAGCCCCCGGGCTGAACGGGAACTTCGGCAGCCCCTCGGGCGGGTCTGCCAGGGAATAGACCCGCGGCACCAGGCTCCGCGACCAGCTCACCTTCGCATCGAAGTAGCCCTGGGTGGGGGTCCTGAGCTCCCCTGCCGGGACCAGGCCGGTGACGCAGGCCGCCTCGGGAGCGGCTTCGAACGCAGCGGCAATCTCCCACAACCAGGACCTGTCGACAACCACGTCGTCGTCCGTGAACGCCACCAGGCTTCCCCTGGCGTGTTCCAGGCCGGTGTTCCTGGCGTTGGACAGGCCGGGAGCGGGTTCGGTGACCAGGCGCACGCGCTTGTCCCTGAAGTCCCGGCGCACCAGTTCCTCCGTGTCGTGCGTCGCCGGTGCGTTGTCAACCACCACCACGTCGAAGCGGGGATAGTCGAGCGCAAGGATGGTCATCAGCGCCGCCCGCAGCTGCGGCGTGCGGTCCCTGGTGCACACCACTACTGTGATGTGCGGGGCCGTCACTGCCGGCGGGAATGAAGTGACACGTGGCAAGGCCGCCAAGGCGTCCTCGAATACAACCCGATCCACGATTCCCGACGGCGACGGCACGTCGACGAATCCCCGCACGACCCCCGACGCGCGCACCAACAGCCGTGCCCGTTCGTATCCGGCATGGTTCTCCAGTTCAAAGTGCGAGCAATCCGCAAGATCCTCCAGGTCCACTGACCCGATCCACCGGGCCCCCGGCCAGACCGGAGGCAACACGGACTCCATGGCGGGCACCAGGATCAGTGCTTCGCCCTGAAGCCCCTCAAGCACACGGCTGGCGCCCTCGCTCATTGCACTTCCCTCCACTGACCGCCGGCCGGAACCAGGGCGTCGTCCGCCTCATCGGGGCCCGTCCAGTGTTGGAGGCGGCGCCCTTGGAAGTACCCGGCCGCAGTGCAGGCAAGCACCGCAATCACGGCCCCCGCACGGCCCAGCCCGTCGGCGCTGCCGTCGCGGCCCCAGGAACGCAGCCCGGTGAACACCGCCCGCGGAAGGACGCTGCGCACGTACCGGCGCTCGGGCCCGAGGGCCCGTTTGTGGCCCACCAACTGGCTGACCTGGGCTTTGGAGAGCCCTTCGGACCAGGAGCGGGACATCATGTACCGCAACGTTCCGCGGGAGGCGGGGACGTGGTGGTGGACCAGCGCCGCCGGTTCGTACACGATGCGCGAGCCGGGCGACCCCATCTGGGAGCGGATGCAGATTTCGGTCTCCTCACAGCCCAGCGGCAAGGTGCCCTTGCGTCCCAGCGAGAGGTTGAATCCGCCTACTTGGCGCAGGACCTCGAGCCGGAAGGACATGTTGGCACCGATGACGTTGCGGACTTCGGAGGCCACCCGCGGCATGCCCCGGTGACTGCAGCCCACGATCCAATCAAGTTCCTCCGCGAAATAGCCCGGCCGGCCGGCCTCCCACAGCGGGACCACCTTGCCGCCCACGGCCAAAACGTCCGGATCGTCGTACAGCGCCACCAGGCGCTCGAGCCAGTCCGGCGCTGCCTCGGCATCGTCGTCAAGGAAGGCGACAATGTCCGACTCAGCGAGCCCGACGCCGGTATTGCGTGCCCCGGACAGACCGGCCTGCCCGGTGCTCTCCACCACGGTGACGTCGTCGACGATCTCGACCAGCCTCTCGTACAGGTCCTCGTTATGGTCAACCACCACCAGCACCTGGTCCGGGGCCAGGGTTTGCTGGCGCACCGACTCGATGACATCGAGCAACATCCCCCACCGCGCCGACGTGTACGCGCAGATCACCACCGTCACGGAAAGGGGTTTCATGCGATCAAGCATGGTGGCTCACCGCCGGAGTAAGGACGCTGTGCGGGTCCACGGGCAGGCGCGGGAAGCGGACGTTGGAGTAGGTGTACTTCACGCGGCGGAGGGCCTCGGGGCGTGCTCCGGCTGTGGGAGCCTCCCACACGGCGCATTCCCGGGCCAGGGTGTGCAGCACGCGCCACCCGTCGCGGAACGTCTGCAGGTTGGAGGCGCCGGAGATCCTGTCCAGCTCCAGGCTGGGGACCTCGGCGATCCGCAGTCCCGCCTTGGCGGCCCGGACGATGAGTTCGGTTTCGATTTCGAAACCGTCGGACTCAAGCTCCAGCACCTCCAGGCATTCGCGCCGGAAAGCGATGTAGCCGTAGCAGAGGTCCGAATAGTTGCTGTGCAGGACAGCGTTCGCAAGTCCCGTCAGTGCCCGGTTGCCGGCCTTCCGCAGCCGGGTCAGGTCTTCGGACCCGCCGCCGGTGACGTGCCGGGATCCCTTGACGAAATCGAAGTCGTGCTGGAGGGGCGCCACGAACCACCCGATCTCCTGCGGATCCATGCTGCCATCGGCATCCAGCATCACAATGATGTCCCCGCTGGCGGCCGCGAAGCCGGAACGAAGGGCCACGCCCTTTCCTTTCCGGGGTTCGTTGACCACCACGACGTCCGAGCGAAGCGCCTTGGCCACTTCGACGGTGTTGTCCTGCGAACGCCCGTCCACGATCACCACTTCATCGACGTAAGAGGGCATCCGGCGCAGAACCCAGGGAAGGTTCTTTTCCTCGTTCAACGTGGGAATAACAACGCTGATTGAAGCTTGTGGAAATAAGAGTCCCGGCTGGGAAAACAAAGCCGGCAGTTGGGGCGAAATCGACAATTGCCTCACCACTTCATGACAGTTCGGATTCTGGACAATGCCGCCGGCGGTTTCGCCGCGGCACATACGCTTGATCCGGTCATGGTCTGGTCGCTGATCCCCCAGCAACCCATCGCCAATCCTCTGGCCGTTCCCGGCAGACTACCCCCTACCTAATCCGGGTATCACGAGTAGTAGGTACTCACTTTTTACCCGGGGTTTACCCCCTGTTAGGCAAGTAGAGGGCTCGGTGTTTGCCGTTCCGATTAGGTATAGGGGATTACTGCGCGCCCGAAACCATTAGGTAGGGGGAGTGCAAAAACCCCCGTTTAGGTAAGCCACCTACATTGCCCACGGCGGCGTTCAGGCTTACGCTTCTCGGTACTTGGGGGCTTGAGCTCTTTGTTTCTGGGCCAACGGGCATACGTCCCCTGAACTTTTCCTCATGCCCCAGGAGTTCCCTTATGAAGCTCAGACACTTCCCCCATCGGATGGGCCAGGCCCTCGTCGTCGCACTCGTTCTCGCAGCTTCCATCCTCGGCGTACCCGGTGCCGCTGTGGCCGACACCGTTTACGGCACCCAAGGCATGGCCTACTCCGGGGTGGCGAACCCGCCCACATCGGACAAACCACAGAGCAAGTTGTGGTGGAACGACGGATCCTGGTGGGCGGACATGTGGAAGACCGGCACCGGATGGAGTATCTACCGGCTGGACCGGACCTCCAACAGCTGGGTGGATACCGGAGTCGTGAACGACACCCGGGGCAGCACCCTCGCGGATACGTTCTGGGACGGCACCCATCTGTTCATCGCCTCGCATGTGGTGACCGTCAGCACCGACGGCACTCCCAAGCCATCACTTTCCGGCCAGCCGGCAAAGCTTTACCGGTACAGCTATTCAGGCGGCAAGTACACGCTGGACAGCGGTTTTCCCACCACGATCACCAACAATTCAAGTGAATCCATGACGATCGATGCGGACTCCATCGGCGGAATCTGGGCGACGTGGACGCAGGTGGGCGGGAACTCGACGTCCGGCTTCACCAACACCGTCTACGTGAACTACTCCAGCAACAACGGCGCAACGTGGGGTACCCCGTTCGTCCTCCCGGTGGCCAGCCCCAACCCGGCGCCCGATGACATTTCGGCCGTGGTGGCATTCGGCGGCGGCCAGATCGGCGTCATGTGGAGCGACCAGCGGACCGACACGATGTGGTGGGCCACGCACGCCGACGGAAAGCCCGCCAACTCCAACTGGAAACTCCAGCCGGCAATCAGGGGCAACGGTCAGGCCGATGACCACCTGAACCTCAAGACCCTGCAGGCAGACACCTCGGGCCGGGTGTTCGCCGCAGTGAAGACGAGCCTCAATGACACGTCCTCCAACAAGACACTTCCGCAGCTGGTCCTGTTGGTCTTCAAGCCGGGCACCGGCGCCTTCACCCAGTCCACCATTGCCACCACCGGCGACTGCGTCTCCCGCCCACAGATCGTGCTGGACACCCAGAACAACCTGGTGCGGGCATTCCACACGGCACCGCCCACGTCGGTGTCCGGCTGCGCGTTCTCCGGCGTCGCCGGCAGCATCTACGAGAAGACCGCCTCCATGGACAATCCTGTCTTTGGATCGGGGCGCGGCACACCGATCATGCAGGCTGCGTCGTCGTCGAACATCAATGACGTCACCACCAGCAAGCAGAGCGTGAACAACACCACCGGGCTGGTGGTCATGGCCAGCGACAACGTGGCCAAGCGCTACTGGTTCTCCGACCGGCCCTTGGGCGGCACTCCGCCGCCGGCAGGGCAGGCGCCGGTGGCATCGTTCACCGCCAACCCCACCACGGGCACGGCGCCGCTGAACGTCACCTTCACGGACACGTCCACGAATACGCCCACGTCCTGGGCGTGGGACTTTGGCGACGGCGGCACGGCAACAATCCAGAATCCCGCCCATTCCTACGCGGCGGCCGGCACCTACACCGCCAAGCTCACGGCCACCAACAGCACGGGTTCGTCCTCCGCGACGGCCACTATCAGCGTCACCAGCACACCACCACCGCCGACATCCGGCGGGATCACGGTGGTGAACGCCAACACAGCGAACTCGGGCACCGCCGTGACCACGGCTTCGCTGGCAGTTCCCGCCGGTACTTCCGCCGGTGACGTCCTGGTTGCCGCCATCACCGTGGACCTCAATCCCGGCCTGACGGCGCCTGCCGGCTGGACCGCGATCGTCAACGGGCAGTCCATCAACAGTTCCTCCACCTCCGGAGCACGGGCTTACGCCTTCTACAAAGTGGTGGGCCCCGCCGACCCGGCCACCTATAACTGGACCCTCAGTTCAGCGGCAAAATGGGGTGGCGGCATCACGGCATACCGTGGAGTCAACAACACCGCGCCGCTGGACAGCCCGGTGGTGACGGCGGCTGACACCAGCTACTCCGCCACCAGCATCACGGTGGGCAGCATCACCACGGCCACCAACGGCGCCATGCTGATCGGCGGAGTGGGTTGCGACTGCAGCGCTCCGGTGGTCACCGCGCCATCGGGCTGGACCGAACGCTGGGAGGCCGCGGCCGGCCAGGTTGCCGAGCAGGCGGACAAACCGCAGGCGACGGCGGGGGCCAGCGGAACAGCCACCTGGACGTTGAGTGCCGCCCGCGCGATCGTTGCCTGGCGAACGGCGCTTAAGCCGGCCGCCTAGGCATACCCGACGAGCGATAAGGGAAGCGGTTCCGGGGATCCATACCGGCCCCGGGGCCGCTCCTTGCCGTTTGGCGAAATACAAAAAATTGCGAAGTAAATTTCGCACCAAATGCATACTGACGCATGCATTCTTGAGTAATTTCCGTGCCAAATCTTGATGAAATCCAGCGGTAACGCTGTGGTGTAATGGTTCATTCCGGGGCTATATTCACTCATACCGGATGAACCCGCGCTGGGGCGCGTGAATCAACCTTAAATTGGCAGTGCAAGAATGCGGTCTCCTTCTTCGACGAATGGGGAACGCCATGCCGCTAGTGGGCCGGAACAAAGAACTGGACCGAATCCTGTCCGTCGTCCGCGGACCCAAGGAAGCTGCCTTGGCGATAGCCGGCAACAGGGGCACGGGAAAATCAGCCCTGCTTGCAGAAATCCCCACCTTGTCCGACTACCGGACCGTCTTCATGGCTGCCAGCGCCGCCGAATCGGACTGGCCGCTGTCCGGACTGACGGCGCTCCTGAACAACATGGACGATCCGGTCCTCAACCGGATCGCCGACGATCTTCTCCGCGACACCGCCGGAGACCTGAACGTTCCCGCCGTGTCCGGCATGCTCCTGAACGGCCTGCACCAGCGTTCGTCGTCCCGGACCGTGATCGTGATCGACAACGCCGACCAGCTGGACCACAGCAGCCAGGAAGTCCTCGGGTTCCTGGCCCGCCGGCTCGCCGGCACCGACGTCGTCCTGGTCTTCGGACTGCGGGCGGACCTGCCCGAAGGCCCTTTCAGCGGCTTGCCCGTGCTGCAGCTTGGCCCGCTCACGTACAGCGACACCGTGCGGGTGCTCGAAAGCATCCCCACCAAGCGGACCACGACGGCGGCCGCCCATGCGGTGGCCGCAGCCACCCGCGGCAACCCCCTTGCCGCCGTCGAACTCTACAAGCAGCTCATGGACAGGCACGCTGAAGGAAAGTACGCCCTGCCCGTCCCGCTCGCATCGGTGGGAAGCTTTGACGCCGAGTACGCGTCAGCGGTGGGTGCGCTGACCCCCGGCGCCCGCGGCGTCCTGGACCTGCTGGCGCTGTCCTACCGCAGCGATATTTCCACGATCGAAAAGATCGACCACGACGTGTGGACCAGCGTGGACGAGCTCCTCAGCGCCGGCCTGGTCAAGCGCACCGGGCCGCACCTCGGGATTAGCGACCAATTGCTCAGGGGAGCCGTCTTCAACGCCATGACCCCTGCGGTGCGCACCGCCAACCACCGCGCCCTGGCGGAAGCAGCCAACAACACCGACCCCTACGCCCGCAGGTGGCACCTGAGTTTCACCGCACTGGAACGCAAGACCCCATTCCAGCTGCTCCGGCACGCCGTCGACCTGATCCGCGGCGGCGAGGTGGTTTTCGCAGTGGAGTACATCGAACGGGCACTGACCATCAATCCCTGGGAGGCCGAAACGGCGGCACGGCTCACCACGCTGGCGGAACTCCTGTTCAACCGGGGTGAATTTGTCTATGCCCGGCGCTACCTGGAATGGGCGCAGCGGGTGACCCGGAACCCGGCGCTGATCCTGCGGCTTACCGGCCTGTCCTTCGAGATCCAGTTCGCCCAGGGCGCCGCCGTGCGCTCCAGCATGGTGCTGCGCCTCGTGAAAGAGTTCGGCCAGCACGATCCCGCCTACGCGGCGAGCCTGCTGGCCATCGGAGCCCTCTACTACGCCGAGCGGTGGGAGTTGAAGGACGCGGCCGAACTCCTCCGGTGCGGCAGCGGCTTCAAAGGCTCCGCTTCCGCACAGTGCCTGGCTATTGCCGGCCGGGCCGCAACCCTCGTGGAATCCATCAGCGGCAACACCGCGAACCTTGCCTCCAAGTACGAGCAATCCGGCACCGCGCGGGTTGCCGGGCTCCTGGTCCAAGGCCGGGCACTGACCTACGCCGAGCACTATGAAAGCGCCCAGGAAGCTTTTGCCATGCTCCGGGGCTCGGCGGAACCCGGCCACGTCAACTGGCGCGAAACCGCAGCCCTGATGGCAGTCGACAACGAAATCAGGGCGGGGAACGTCCGCGCCGCAGTCACGCTGATCGACGACCTGGACCGCACCGAACCGGAGATCAAATACCACCGAGGGGTACGGCACTACTTCCGGGTCTGGCGCGCCTACGCCACGGGTGATGCCGCACGTGCCCAGGCGCACGCCGTCGAGGCCCACCGTTATGCGGGCACGGACAGCCACCCGGCCCTTACTGCCCAGCTCGCCGCATGCCAAGGGCATTTTGCCTTGCTGCGCGGTGACCTGGCGGAGTCCGTTGCCCAGTTGTCGCGGGCCGTCGAGATCGGCATGGGGTTCGGCAACCCCACCCTCCTGCGGTGCGAAGCCGATCTGGTGGAGGTGCTCATCCGCCTTGGCCGGCACCATGAGGCCACCCAGGCGCTAATGCGCCTCGAGGGCCGTTCCGCAGGGTTGCGTTCCCCCTGGCTGATGATGGTCGTAACCCGGAGCCGCGCCATGCTGGCCGACGGCGAACAATCGCTGCAGCTCTTCTCCCAGGCCCTCCATGGCCGGAACGGGCACATGCTGGAGCACGCCAGGACACTGATGTGCTACGCGGAGCGGCTCCACGCCTTTGGCAAGCTGCGCGACGCACGGGACGCCCTGCTCCGGGCAAAGGTGATGTTCGACGAGGCAGGAGCGGACGCCTGGACCCAGCACGTGGATGCCCTGCTCCTGGACGAACGCGTGGAACCGGTCCGGCAGCAGGGCAACCCGGCCTTGCTGATGCTCGCAGACCATGAGCGCTCATTGGCCAAAATGGTGGCCCGCGGCATGCGGAACAAGGAAATTGCGGCCACGCTGTATGTCTCTGTGCGCACTGTGGAAGTGCGCCTGACTGCCATCTACCGAAAGCTTGGTGTCGAGTCCCGGGCCCAGCTCACCGCCCTCGCGGCGGACAAGGGACCGGCCGCCAGGGAACCCTACGTGTTGCCCGTTTTGTAGGCGAAATTTCTTCAGTTGCGGTACCCGCAGTTTCCACAGCCTTCCCTCGCAAGACCCACAAAGGCCGCGCCGGCCTCCTTCAAAGCCGACTTTCCGCGGCTAGTTTTGCTTCACAGCCAGGGGACAGGCGCTACGACCGAGAGGGTGATCATGGCAGAGATACCAGTTGTCAGGACCCGACGTTCAGCCTTCGACTGGCTTGTTCCGCCCGCTGCTGCACAGCGGGCGGCAACACAGCAGCCGGTGGCAGGGGAAGCCGCAGGAACCCGGTTCCCCCTGCCACCGGCAGCCCCCTTTCTTCCCGCGGCACACGCCCGGCCCCGCAAGGCAACGGCAGCCTGGATCAACCGGCACACCAACCTCCTCCGGTCCGCTGACGCGCTGGTGGTCATGCTCTCCGCCTATGCCGGATTCCTGCTTTCCGAAGCGGGCTTCTCACCCGAGGGCCCAAGGGACGGCGGCGCCGCTGCCGCGGCCGCCGCGCTGACGGCAACCTGGCTGGCGGCGCTGGAGCTCTACCACACCAGGGATCCGAGGGTGCTTGGAATCGGCGCTGACGAGTACAAGCGGGTGGCCGCTGCCACGCTCCGCATCTTTGGCCTCCTGGCCCTCGCTGCCGTGATCTTTTCCATCCACGGTGCCAGCGCGTTCGTGACCGTGTCCCTTCCGCTGGGCCTGGCGGCCCTGACGCTCAACCGGCGGGCATTCCGCCGCCGCCTGACCGCCGAAAAGGCCAAGGGGCGCCACCTCTCCCGCGCCGTGGTGGTAGGCGAGCCGGAGGACGTCCGGTACGTGGTCCAGCAGGTCCGCAAGTCCGGGGCTGTCTACGAGATTCTCGGCGCCTGCCTTCCGGGGGCACGCCGCGGCGCAGGACTGCGGGTGGACGGCTGCACGGTGCCGGTCCTGTCCTCCACGGACGATATCGCCCGAACAGTCCGCTTGGTGGACGCTGACTCCGTGATCATCGCCGGCCCCCTGCCGGGCGGCAACCGGTTTATCCGCGAGCTTGGCTGGAAACTCGAGGAGTCCTCCGCGGAGCTGATCCTCGCAGCAACGCTGACCAATGTTGCCGGTCCCCGCATCCACTGGCGGCCGGTGGACGGCCTGCCCCTCATGCACGTGGACATCCCGCAGTACGGCGGGGCAAAACACGCCATGAAGCGAATCATGGACGTGGCCGCGGCGCTGGCGGCCCTCCTGGTGCTCTCACCGGTCCTCGCGGTGCTCGCGCTGATCGTGAAACGGGACAGTCCGGGGCCGGTCCTTTTCCGGCAGGCCCGGATAGGCAAGGACGGCCACGTCTTCGGGATGTACAAGTTCCGGTCCATGGTGGTCGACGCCGAGGCGCGGCTGGCGGGGTTGAACCAGCAAAACCAGGGTGCCGGGGTGCTCTTCAAGATGAAAGACGATCCCAGGGTGACCCGCTGCGGCCGCTGGATGCGCAAATACTCGCTCGACGAGCTCCCCCAGCTCTGGAACGTGGTGCTGGGCGACATGAGCATGGTGGGTCCCCGGCCGCCGCTGGACCGGGAAGTCAGCGGCTACGAGCGCCACACCCACCGCCGGCTGCTGATCAAGCCGGGTATCACCGGCCTCTGGCAGATCAACGGCCGCTCGGACCTTCCGTGGGAGGAAGCGGTCCGGCTGGACCTCTACTACGTCGAAAACTGGTCCCTTGCCGGTGACCTCCTGATTCTTTGGCGGACGTTCCGGGCTGTCGTCCGGCCGTCCGGCGCTTACTGACACACTCACAAATGGGAAGACAATGACATGAGAAAATTCGGCAGTCCCTTCCACTCCGCCAACCACCCGCAACCTGCACCGAAACTCCGCATCGCCGTCGTCGGAGCCGGCTACTGGGGTCCCAACCTGGCGCGCAACCTCCAGGCAAGCCCGGACTGGGACCTGGTGGCCATCTGCGACCTGGACATCGACCGGGCCCGCAAGCTGGCGGACACGCTGGGGCAGATACCCTGCGTCGAGTCCATGGACGAGCTCCTGGACAGCTTCGACGTCGATGCCGTGGCAATCGCGACGCCGGCGCGAACACACCATGGCGCGGTCATGACGGCGTTGCGCGCCGGAAAGCACGTCCTGGTGGAAAAGCCGTTGGCGGACAGCAGGGAACACGGGCTGGAGATGGTGGCCGAAGCGCGGGCGAACGGCCTGGTCCTGATGGCGGACCACACCTACTGCTACACCCCGGCGGTGCTGAAGATGCAGGAGCTGGTGCAGTCCGGATCCCTGGGCGAGATCCTGTTCGTGGACTCGACCCGGATCAACCTGGGCCTGGTGCAGCCCGACGTCGACGTTTTCTGGGACCTCGCCCCGCACGACTTGTCCATCCTGGACTTCGTCCTCCCGGGCGGCCTCAACCCCGCCGAAGTCTCGGCGTTCGGGGCGGACCCGCTGGGGACCGGCCGCGACTGCGTGGGCCACCTGAACTTCCGGCTCCCCAACGATGCCACCGCTCACGTGCACGTGAACTGGCTCAGTCCCACCAAAATCCGCCAGATGGTGATCGGCGGATCCTTGCGGACGCTGGTGTGGGACGACCTGAACCCCCAGCAACGGCTCAGCGTCTACGACCGCGGGGTGAGTTTGGACCGGCAGCCGAGAACGGCCGGCGAGAAGGCGTCCACCGCCGTCTCCTACCGTTTGGGGGACACGTGGTCCCCGGCGCTGCCCGAACGTGAGGCCCTCGGCCAGGTGGTGCAGGAACTCGCCTCCTGCATCCGCACCGGACGGCAGGCACGGACAGGCGGCGCCTCCGGGCTCCGGGTGTTGTCCGTCCTCGAAGCGGTCACCCGCAGCCTGACCCTGGACGGCCGGTCCACCCCCGTGGCGGGTGCCGCGATGGCCGGCACCGGCGCGGAACTGGAGGGAGCCCGGTGAGCACCCTGGAGGGCGCCAACGTCCTGGTCACCGGCGGAGCCGGCACCATCGGCTCCACCCTGGTGGACGCCCTGCTGGCCGCGGGAGTGCGCCATATCGACGTCCTGGACAACCTGGTCCGCGGTAGGCTGGACAACCTCTCCGGCGCCCTGGCCACCGGGCAGGTCGGACTGGTGCGGGGCAGCATCCAGGACCGTGACCTGGTCCATGACCTCACCCGAGGCAAGGACCTGGTATTCCACCAGGCGGCCATCCGGATCACCCAATGCGCCGAGGAACCCCGGCTGGCTTTGGAAGTGCTGGTGGACGGCACTTTCAATGTCCTGGAGGCCGCCGCGGAACACAAGGTGGCCAAGCTCGTGGCCGCCTCCAGTGCGTCGGTCTACGGGATGGCCGAGGAGTTCCCGACCACGGAACGGCACCACCACGCCAACAACGACACGTTCTACGGCGCTGCCAAGTCCTTCAACGAAGGGATGGCCCGGAGCTTCCGTGCCATGACGGGCCTGGACTACGTGATGCTGCGCTATTTCAACGTCTACGGGCCGCGAATGGACGTCCACGGCCTGTACACCGAGGTCCTGGTGCGGTGGATGGAACGGATCATGGACGGGCAGCCGCCGCTGATCTTCGGCGACGGACTCCAGACCATGGACTTCATCCACACGGCGGACGTGGCCCGAGCCAACGTGCTGGCCGCGGGCAGCAGCATTGCCGAAGGCACCTACAACGTGGCCAGCGGGACGGAAACCAGCCTGCTGGACATGGCCCGCACCCTGCTGCGGGTCATGGGCTCGGACCTCAGCGTCGAGCACGGCCCCGCACGGCAGGTGAACAGCGTGGTGCGCCGGCTGGCCGACACGTCCGCGGCCGCCCGCGACCTTGGCTTCAAAGCGGAAGTGGAACTCGACGAAGGACTGCGCCAACTCGTCAGCTGGTGGATGCCGCTGCGCAACGAAATCGCCGCCACACGGAAAGTTGGTGCCTGATGACTGCCGAACCAGTCCTCGCCCGGATCAATGTCATGAAGCCTTGGCTCGGCGACGAGGAGGCACGGGCCCTGGCCGAGGTGGTGGCCTCCGGCTGGGTGGCGCAGGGGCCCAAGGTCAAGGAGTTCGAGTCCCGGTTCGCGGAGTACCAGGGTGTCCGCCATGCGGTGGCCACGTCCAGTTGCACCACCGCCCTGCACCTCGCCCTGGTGGTGGCCGGAATCGGACCCGGGGATGATGTTGTGGTGCCCTCCCTGTCCTTCATTGCCACGGCCAACGCGGTGACCTACGTCGGTGCCAGGCCGGTGTTCTGCGACGTGGATCCGGCCACCGGCAACGTGACGGCGGAAACCCTCCACGCGGCCCTCACCCTGGACACCAGGGCCGTGATTGTGGTGGACCAGGGCGGCGTGCCGCTGGACCTGGACCCCATCCGCGAACTCTGCGACCGGCACGAGATCATGGTGATCGAGGACGCCGCCTGCGCAGTGGGGTCGATGTATAAGGGCAGGCCGGTGGGTGCGGGCGCGGATGTGGCCGTGTGGTCCTTCCATCCGCGCAAGATCCTCACCACCGGTGAGGGCGGCATGCTCACCACCAACCGGGCAGATTGGGCGGCCAGGGCCAGGACCCTGCGGGAGCACTCGATGAGCGTGTCCGCCGCCGACCGGCACGGATCGCTCCTGGCCCCGCCGGAGGTGTACCTGGAAGTCGGGTTCAACTACCGGATGACGGACCTGCAGGCCGCCGTCGGAATCGTCCAGCTGGGCCGGCTGCCGGAGGTGCTGGAGCGGCGGCGGAGCATCGCGGCGCGCTACGTGGCCGGCCTTTCCCGGGTGCCGGGCCTCCGGCTGGTATCGGACCCGCCCTACGGCACCACGAACTTCCAGTCGTTCTGGGTGGAGGTGCTGCCCAGCTTCGGGACCACGCGGGACGGGCTGATGGAACTGCTGGCGGACGCCGGGATCTCTGCACGGCGGGGCATCATGGCCGCGCACCGCCAGCCGGCCTACCGGTGGCGGAACGCGGGCGGCTCCCTGTTGCAACAAACCGAGCGGCTCAACGACAGGACCCTGATCCTTCCCGTCTACCACGAACTGGACGACGAAGGGCTGGACCGGATCATCGGCACCATCCGGGGCGCGGCTGCAGGATACGCGCGTGAGTGAGCTGATCCTGATAGCTGCCAGTGGCCTGGCCCGCGAAGTCCTGGCGATGGTGCGCAGCAGCGGCCAATATGACGTCGTCGGCCTGCTGGACGACGACAAAGAGATGGCGGGCGTCACCGTGGACGGGGCACCCGTCCTTGGGACCATCGATGACGCCGCGAAGTACACGCACGCGTTCGTCCTGGTATGCATTGGTTCCGGCAGGATCCGGGAATCCGTCGTGGAGCGGCTGACGGCCATGGGCCTCACGGAGGCACGCTACGCGACGGCGATCGACCCCTCGGTCCAGTACCCGGAAGGATGCCGGGTGGGCAGGGGAAGCATCCTGCTCCGCAACGTCACGCTCACCGCCTCCGTCACCCTGGGAGCGCACGTGGTGGCCATGCCCTCGGTGACCTTCACGCACGACGACGACGTGGCCGACTTCGCGACGTTCGCCGCGGGTGTGTCGCTGGGCGGCGGAGTCCGGATTGGCCGGGCAGCCTACGTGGGAATGAACGCCAGCGTGCGCGAACGCACTTCAGTGGGCGCCTACGCCACCGTGGGGATGGGAGCGGCAGTGCTGAGCAACGTGCCTGACGGACAGACGTGGGTTGGGGTGCCGGCCCACGAAATTGACGGCGAAAGATTCAGTGTTGGGGGTATTTCATGAATTCCGACGTGGATGTGCAGGCAGTCCCGCTGGTGGACCTGGCAGCACAGCAGGCTGAGATCCATGACGAGGTGATGGCCGAACTGGACACAGTCATGAGTTCGGCGTCCTTCATTGGCGGCCCGGCCGTTGCGTCGTTCGAGGCGGCGTACGCCGCTTTCCTGGGCGCACGGCACTGCGCCGGCGTTGCCAACGGAACGGATGCGCTGGAACTTGCCCTGCGTGCCGGGGGCGTGCGGCCGGGCGGGGAAGTCATCCTGCCGGCCAATACCTTCATCGCCACGGCCGAGGCGGTCAGCCGGATCGGGGCAGTCCCGGTGCCTGTCGACGTCGACCCTTCCTTCCTCCTGATCGATCCCGACGCCGCCGCGGCCGCCGTAACCTCCCGCACGCAGGCGATCGTGCCGGTGCACCTGTTCGGGCAAACCGCCTTCGTGGAAAAACTGATCCCCGTTGCAGACTCCTGCGGCGCGGTGATCATCGAGGATGCCGCGCAGTCCCAGGGCGCAACACGGTTCGGCCGGCACGCGGGCACTTGGGGCCTTGCCGCCGGGACCAGCTTCTACCCCGGCAAGAACCTTGGCGCCGCCGGGGACGCGGGAGCCGTGCTGACATCCGACCCCGGCGTGGATGCCCAGGTCAGGTTGTTGGGGGCGCACGGGAGTTCGGTGAAGTACCGGCACGACGCCATCGGCTTCAACTCGCGCCTGGACACCGTCCAGGCGGTCGTCCTGAAAGCGAAGCTGGCGAGGTTGCAGGGCTGGAACCTGCGGCGCAGGGCTGCGGCGGAACGCTATGCGGCGTTGCTGGCGGATGTGCCGGGTGTCGAGCTGCCGCAGGAGGCACCGGGGAACGCGGATGTGTGGCACCTGTACGTGGTGCGTGTCCGGCACCGGGACGCTGTCCTTGAGTCGTTGCACGCGGCGGGGATCCAGGCGGGAATCCACTACCCGGTTCCGGTGCACCGCAGCGGGGCGTACGCGGGCCGGACATCCGGTTCATTCCCCGTGGCCGAGGATGCTGCCGGGCGCATCCTGTCCCTCCCGCTGTTCCCGCATATCACTGCCGAACAGCAGGAACGGGTTGCTGGGGCGTTGTCATGCGCAGTGACGAAGCAGTAGTCCGTTGAGGCCGTCCGTGCGGGGAAGGCGATGAAGCGCCCCGGCCTGGCATCCGTACAGGAGGCCGGGCACCAACCCACCGGCTCGCAGAATGCGTCCGGCGCCACCTCCGCACTGGGCTGGAGCCTGCTGAATACTGCGGTGGCCAGGTTCGGCACGCTGGGAATCGGAATCGTCCTGGCCCGCCTGCTGGGGCCCGACTCGTACGGCAGCTTCGCGGTGGCCATGGTGGCGCTGCTGGCGGTCCTGACCATCAACGAACTGGGGGTCAGCCTCGCGATCGTGAGGTGGCCGGAGGATCCCGCACGGATCGCACCCACCGTGACCACTATCTCGATCCTCTCCAGTGCGGTGCTTTGCGGGGCCGGCCTTGCCGCAGCCCCCTGGTTCGCGGACCGCATGGGCGACCCCGGTGCCACCGACGTGGTCCGGGTCATGGTGTGCTGCGTCCTGGTCAGCGGGGTGGTCGCCACACCGGCAGCGCTGATGCAGCGGGCCTTTGACCAAAAGACGAAGATGCTGATCGACCAGGTGAATGTCTGGGTGGGTGCCATCGTTTCAATCTGCCTGGTGTTGGCCGGCATGGGCGCAATGAGCCTGGCGGTGGGCCGGCTCGCGGGGACGGTGGCCGGGGGCCTGCTCTTCGTCCTCAGGTCGCCGCTTCCCCTGCGGCTGGGCCTCGACCGCACCGTCCTGATGCCGTTGCTGCGGTTCGGGCTGCCCCTGGCAGGGACCAGCATCATCGTCTTCTGCGTCGGCTACCTGGACCAACTGGTGACGGGCAGTACGCTCGGTCCGGTCATGCTGGGGATGTACGTCTTGGCCTTTAACCTGTCGAGCTGGCCGGTGACCATGTTCTCCCAGCCGCTGCGAAGCGTGGCTCCGGTCGTGCTGGCCCGGCTGCAGCATGACCCCGAAAGGATGCGCTCCACAGTCACCGCCCTGATCGGGGTGATGTCCTGCGTTGTCTTCCCTGCTGTCACGTTCCTGGCGGCAGAGTCCGAAACCGTCGTCCGGATTGTGTACGGCGACGTCTGGGCGGGGGCAAGCGCCGCCCTGTTTTGGCTTGCCATGGTGGCCGGGTTCCGGATCCTCTTCGAGTTGATCTACGACTACCTGGTGGTTGCGGGAATGACAGGGTCCATCATGTCCATCCAGGTGTGCTGGCTGGTGGCCCTGGTACCGGCCCTGTTCCTTGGCACCGGCGCCGGCATCGCCGGGGTGGCCATGGCCCAATTCTTCGTCGTCGCCGCCCTGGTCCTGCCCTTGTATCTTTGGCGGTTGCGGGCAGTGGGTGTCCCGCCTCTCGGGGTGATCCGGCAACTGCTGCTGCCCTCGGCCGCTTCGGCAGCGTTGCTGGCCGCCTCTGCCCTCCTCGGCCGGATGGACTTCGGTGTCCCCTGGGCACTCCTGCTCTCCGGGGCAGCAGCCGGCTCCGTCACCGCTGGCCTGCTCTGGTTCAAGCGGGCCGACGTTGCCACGTTGAAGAAATTGGGAAGGAGCGGGGGCCTTGCAGGGCATCAGCGGTAACAGGGACACCTTTGAACGCCTGGTGGCGGTCGCCGGCCGCCTGGCAGCAGCCGGACGGTGGGAGCAGGCGGCGGTGCAGGCACAGCTTGCCGCCCGTTTCGCCTGGACCGACCACACCGGGTATTTCGGCCACCAGGGACTCGAAGAAGTCCTGGGGATGCTCCGGTCCTCCATCCCACAGCCTCCGCCCCCGGCGCCGGGAAAGCCGGCCGGGCGCCTTGTGGTCCACGTGGCCACCCAGCTGTACGGGACCGGCGGCCATACCCAGAGCATTGCGCACTGGATCCGCCAGGATCCTGGCTCGCGGCACCACGTTGTCCTCACCCGCCAAGGCAGCACCGAATGTCCAGCCAAGATTGCCGCGTGCCTGCCGGATCCCCGTGACCTGGTCCTCCTGGACCGCCGGCCCGGGGGGCTCATGAGAAGGGCGGGAGCATTGCGCCGGGTCATCGCTCCGGCCGACGTCGTCGTTGTGCATGCGCATCCACACGACGTCGTCCCCTCCCTTGCGTTGGGTGTCCCCGGAGCGCCTCCGGCTGTCTACGTCAACCACGCTGACCACGTCTTTTGGCAGGGAACCTCGGCGGCCGCCGTCGTCCTTTGCCTGCGGGCAAGCGGCCGGGAGCTGACCGTCCGCCGCCGCGGGGTTGATGCCGGCCGCTGTGTGGTGGCCAACCGGCCCCTCGAACTTGCGCCTGCCGGGCCTGCGGAGGAATCGAATGAACTGGCCGCGCGGACCGGATGGGGCATCCCGGCGACGGATTTCGTCGTGGTGTCCGCCGCGGCAGGCAGCAAATACGATCCCGTTGGCCCGGACTCGCTGATAGGCCTCTTCCGGTCCTTCCTGCTCCGGCGCCCGGATGCACACTTCCTCGTGGCCGGCCCGTCCCCCACCGGAGCCTGGGCTGCCGCGGCGGCTGCCACCAATGGAAGGATCCGGGCCGTCGGGCGGCTTGCCAACATCTCGTCGCTTCTGTCCATCGCCGATGCCTACGTTGACTCGTTTCCCTTCGCTTCGTTGACCTCAATGTTGGAGGCCGGTGCCCACGGGCTGCCGCTGGTGACATACAGGGGCCATCCGGCCGAATGTGCGGTCCTTGGCTCGGATTCACCAGGCCTCGATGACCTCCTCCTCACGCCCTCGACTCCGGCGGGTTTCGTCTCAACCCTGGCGGACCTGGCAGATTCGGTGTCCACCAGGACGGCTCGGGGCTCGGCCACCCGCAGGGCAATCGTTGAAGGTCACAGCCCCTCAGCCTGGCGGGAGACAGCGGAGCGCGTCTACACCGAGGCCGCCCTGGCGCGAAGCGGACCGATCGCACCGGGACCCACTCCTTGGGCGGACGGACCCCTGGACCAGCTGGTGGGGCTGGTGCAGCAGGAGACCGGCTTCGCCGGCCTGGATGCGGCCTGGGCTGACATACTGCCCTTCCTCGGAACGGCCCAGCGCATCAGGCAGTGGACGGCCTGGCGGAAGTCACCCCATGTGGGCCTGGCACAGTTGGTACCGGACCACAGCCGCGCGTGGGTTTCGGACTCACGCAGGCGCCTTAGCCAACCTTCATAGCGAGGGGCGTCGAGCGGGGGGTGCGGTAGTGTTCGCCGGCCGCATCAACCGCCGGGCCGGTGAGCAGCCATGGCCCTGTATTTTCGTGGAATCCCAGGATGACCTTCCGGCCCGACAGGGCGCCGACCACTTCGCCGGCAGTGTCAAAGCTGATGTTGGTCACGGCGACGGTGACGTCCGGACCTTGGGCGCGCACCAGGGCAGCGACGGCCCGCTCGTCCGCTGCAAGGAAACGGAACCGGACGCCTCGCCGCCCCAGCTCCAGGGGCTCGCCCAGTTCATGCCCTCCGGGTCCGCCGGGGAGCACATTGATCACGGTGGCAGCGCCTGCGCCCGCTGCGGCACAGATGTCGTCAATGTCGCGGCGCAGGTCACCCAGGACCGTGACGGGGCGCAGCGGGGCTTTATTCCGGAGCTTGTGCGCCGATACCGATTCCCGGAGCCACCGGTACCGCCACTTCTGCGAGTCCACCAGGCCGGAGAGGAGGGAGGGTACGTGGCGCCGTTGCTGCACTGTCCCGCACGTCGTCACGATCGGCAACTGGTTGGGATACGCCCCGGCGATCCACTGGTGCGCCTCGGCCAGCCGGTCAAGATTGATGGTGAGGCTGTTGTGGGTCAGGGGGATGTTGGCTACCCCCACGCGGTGGCCGGTAGACCGGAGCCGGGCTCCGTATTCCACGGCATAGGCGTGCCAGGACAGGTCCGGCTCCTCGCTGAGCGGCTGCCGGAGGATGTGGTCCCGCCGCACCATGAACAAGACTTCATCCAGGCTGTCCACGTCCGCCAGCCCGGATTCCTGATGGCCGGATAACACGATGCGGTCGCGGATCCGCCCCACGAGGCGGCCCTCCCCGGTCATCCCGGTTGCGCCCACCATTCCCAGGGAAAGATCTGCCATCAATGCGGCGGCGATCTTCTCCAAAGCCGGGATGGAGTGCAGGAAAACGTCCTGGTGGACAAAGACCACCACATCGTTCCGCGCCGAGGCAGCACCATGGTTCAATGCCGCTCCGGCGGAGGAAAATTGCCGTGCCGTATTGTCGATGGGCAGGTACTCGAGGTCCACGGCGCATGGGAGGCCGGCCTCGACGGAAGCCGTGAGGCACTCCTGGAGCACTGCCGGGTTGTTGAAGACGCAGACGACAGAGACCGGGACTCGCCCCTCCCGGTCAGCGTTTGACGGGGACATCAGAGCGTCGCTCCTCGAAGGAAAGGTCCTCCAGCCCAGGCTGTGGCAACAGGAGCGGCGGCTCATCAACCGCATACCTTGCGGGCTTCCGGTCCTTCACCGCCCGCGCCGCCACGACACTGCCGCCACCAGGTTCGCCGTCCTGTTGCTCGTTCGCAACTGCGGCCGGTTCGGCGTGGCGGTCGGCGGAGCGCCTGCGCCGGGACACAGGCTTGCCCCTGTCCGCGGCGTCCTTCCGGGCAGCCCGCGAATTCTCCAGCATCCTGGCGATCGAAACAGCGCCGAACAGGAGGATGACGCCGCCAATCAGCACCACGATCATCGACCGGAGCCGGCTGGAGAATTGCTCTGTCGCTTTGCTCGGGGGATCAATCTGGAGGGCCGTGAAGAGGTAGCGGTCATCGGCCCCGTTGACTTTCTGCGCATCCCGCAGTTTGGCGGTGAGATGCTGGCCCAAGGCTTCTGCCGTCGTGATGGCCAGCTGCGGGCTGGGGCCCGTGGCCTCCATCCTGATGAGCTGGCCCGCCCCCGTGGTGGCCGGCAGGGTCACCGTGTAGTCGGGTGACAAGCCGGCGGCCTTAAGCGAGTCAACGACGTCGGTTGAGCTCAACTTTGTCGCCATCACCTGGGTGATCAGGGAGCTGTCCGCCGAGCGCAGGTAGGGGTTGTCCGAGTTTGCGGCGGCGACGGCGGGATCGGTGCGCATTTCTTCCACGCTGGGCACGCGGGGCGTCACCAGGACGTACACCGTCGACGCCATGTAGCTCCGGGGCGCGAAGAAGAAGACGTAGGCTGCCGCAGCAAGGGTGAGCACCAGGACGGTAATCATCGAAACCTTGTGGCGCCACAGGATTTTAAGAACCGAGACGGGAGTCATGGGAGCCTTTCAGATTCTGCAAGGCTGGCGCCTTGTTCCTTGGTAGTTGGGCCAAGTGCCCGCCGTTCGCCGGCGACGAGCAACCAGACCGTCCCGGAGAGCCCGACGCATATCGGGTACACGAGTGCCAGGACGGGGAAGCCCAGCGAGTCAAAGGCGGCTGACGCCGGGGCGGCCACCAGGCAGGCGGCGGCGACTGCGGCCGCAAGTGTCTTCAAGCGTTCCTCTTTGGCGTTGAAGGCCGCCAGCCAGGCCGCTATCCCGGGTACCACCATGTACAGCAGGAGTGCAAGGAACCCCGGCACTCCCAGTTCGACGATGGTTTTCAGGTACTGGTTATCCAGGACCTCAATGGCGTTCCTTGTCAGGTACGCCCCGGGACCTATTCCAAGCCATGGCCGGGCCGAGACCATGGCTTCCACCCTGGGGTAGTCCTCAAGCCGTGCGGTGATGGAAGGATCGGCCGTCCCCGCGGTGACGGAACCAAACAGCGTTGCGACAAATCCGGGAACCGCCAGGAAGAGCACTGTGGCAGCGCCGGCGAACCCCAGGACCGTCCACTGCCTGGACCTGGAAGGAAGGAACGGAAGGAAGACCAGCGCCACGGTCAGGACACCCAGGACCGCCGAGCGGGAAATCGTGGCGGCGATCGCGAATACAATGAAGCCCGTCCCCGTCCAGTGCATCCAGGCGCGGCCCGACTTGTCGTACAGTGCGCGCCACAGCGAGAGCGGAAGGAGCATCGAGGCGATGACCCCCAGCTCGATGGGATGGAAGGTGCTGCCGGCCACCCGGAGGAAGCTTCCGCGTTCCTGGAACGGCTGGTTCCCGCCGTTGTCCTTGAACCCGGGCAAGACCCCTTGGAACCAGGCCATGGGGTCCACATGGGTGGTGAACTGGATTGCCGCCACCATGCTGCAGAACACGGCACCGCGCAGGAGCGCACGCACCAGCATCATCGCCGCGTCCACGGTCCGCGTTGTCTCAGTGGTTACGAGCACCAGGCCGGACGAGGCGACCATCAACAACATCCAGCGGTCAGCACTCGCGCGTGTCGCATCCGTCGTGCTCCCGCTGATACCCACGTACATCGCGGCGTAGGAGGCACACGACACCGCGAAAAGGGCTGCCAGCGCGAAGCGTCCGGGGTGCTCGCGGTCGATGGTCCTGTGCAGGCCGAGCATGACTGACGTCACCCACAGCGCGAAAACCAGCAACGCAAGAATGTGGGCCACATAGCCGGCGGCACCCAGCGGTTCCAGAACGAGGTTGGAGGGGAAAACGAAACAGGCTACCGCCGTCACCCGCAGGAGCAGCGGTGGCTTTTGCTCGTCGCCGTCAACGCGCAGGGGTGTGTCCAGTCGGACTTCCGGACCCAGCGCGGATGGAGCTGGCAGATGCTTTCCCACATCCCCCCAATCTTCCTGCCGGGGTTGAAATACCCTTATACACGCAATGTTCAGGGTGATAGCGTAGCTCCAAAATCATTGCTTGTCGCCGCTTATTTCCCTTTTATCCAGTATGACATTTGACCCATGATTTTACGACAGGAATTGGCATGAAAAACCTGTTCGAAGCACCTGGAAAAACCGCCCGGGACATGCGCAATTCCACAAAACTCATCAAGAAAACCGCAATTCTATTGACTTGCCTTTTAGGAACGTCATGCATGTCGTCAAGCGCCTTCTCCGCGTCCTCAGGATCGGCTCAAGATCCGCTTCCTGAAGGGGTCAGCGTCCAGGGGATTGACGGCGGCCCGGGCTTCTACGGGAAGTTCTCGCCGACCCTGCCGGCCGAGCCGAGCTTCTTTCCCCTGGGCGTGTGGTTCGAAAGCGTCCTGCAGGAAGCGGATATCGCCGCGGACCGCGGTGCCGGCCTGAACACCTACGTGCAGCTCACTGATGACTCGAATGTGGAGCTGGTGCGGGGCAGCGGCCTTCATGCGCTCCCCTCCACAGTGGTCCCCGGCGCTTCCGGGTTCGTCGTCTCCGATGAAGTGGACATGTGGGCGGGCGGGGGAAACTCCTCGTGGACCGGCAAGTCCCAAGGTGAAGGTGTGATCTGCGAGCCTGTGGCCTCCGAATGCGGTTTCACCGTCCAGGAAGCGCTGGTGAAACTCTTCCCGCCCCGGGCGTTGCTCTATTCCAATTACGGCAAGGGCGTAACGTTCCAACTCAAGAATCCGCAGGCCGCGCAATTCGTCAACAGCTACCAGGACGTCGTCTCCGCGGACAACTACTGGTTTACGGATCCCTATATCTGCAGCCATGTCGAAGGCGGGGCAGTTTTCGCGGATGGGCGGGATCTCACTGACGCGGAATGCCGCACCGGGGCCCACTACGGCTGGACGGTTGACCGGGTACGGTCCCTGGTCCAGCCCGCCGGCTCCAAACCGGTCTGGGCGTTTGTCGAGGTGGGCCACCCATTTTCCGAAAGTGATTCACTCACCATCAGTCCCGCCCAGCTTCGGTCCGCCGTATGGAGCAGCATCATCCACGGCGCCCGGGGAATCGTCTATTTCAACCACAATTTTGGCGGCCAGTGCCAGTCCCAGCATGTGCTCCGGGATGAATGCGGCACCGCGATCCGTCCAACGGTAGCCGCCGTGAACAAGCTCATCACCACCCTCGCTCCGGCGCTGAACACGGGTTCGGTAACGGGGCTCGTGACCGCAAACAGCAAGGACGTTGATTTCGCCGTGAAAGCCAATGCGGGCCACTTCTATGTTTTGGCGGCAGCCACGCGTCCCGGGCCCCAGTCGGTGACCTTCTCTGTTCGGTGCGGCGGCCCGGACCAGGCAGAAGTGCTGGATGAAAACCGTTCGGTGCCCGTGTCGAACCACGCCTTTACGGACTCCTTCAGCGACGCCAATGCGGTACACATCTACCGCCTCAACGGAGGCAACACCTGCGGCCTTGGCTGAGGCCCCCCCCTTTCCCGGCCCTTGTGAAGGTCGACCTCGTGGAAGACGACTGCGCAGGCCAAGCATCATGTCCCGCCCATCCCGCCCCTGGCACGGGTGGGGCCCGCGACGCTGGATTGCGTCGCGGGCCCCTGCGGCTGCCCCGCCGGTTGTCCCCGGCTGCTAGGGGGTGGTGACTTCCACATCCACCCAGTAGTTGGTGGCGTTCCAGGTGTTGCTCGGGAACCCTCCGGCGCCGTAGGCATAGACGCCGTTGGGACCGCTGGTGCCGTCAGCCAAACCGTGGAGGATGCCGCTGTCCGCCGACTTGCCGGCAAAGAAGGCGCCGTCTGCCGAGTAATACCCATTGGGCGCCAGGTACGAGACCACGTAGACCGTGTTGGCGCTGATAGGAATCGGCGTCGCGAACGTTGCCCGCTGCCATCCGGACGCGCCCTCATTGGTGAACGTGACCGAGCCCAGCAGTTGGCCTCCTGAGGTCCAGAGCTTGCCAACGTGCGTACCCGTGTTCTGCGGTCCCTTATAGAAACGGACCGCCGTGACGGTGGCGTTGGTGTCCGAGGTGAACTTCATGCCCAGTTCCACCGATGAGTTGTCCTGGGCGGTGACCGTGGATGGAACCGCGGTGGGAGCGAAGACGCTGCACGGGCAGCCGGCCGTTGGCTGCGGAGCCGTGGTGAACGACCAGGTATAGGGGGCTGCCATGGCCTGTCCGTTGCTTCCCTTGGCACCCGAAACCGTGGCCGTGAAGGTTGTGCTGTAGGCCAGCGCAGTGGCGGGGGTGAACACCGAGGTGTTGGTCAGCGTGTCATAGCTGAGGGTCCCGGGTACGTTGGCGTTTGCAGCATCCTTGACGTTGAAGACCACGGTGCTGGGGTCAACGGCCCTGTCGTAGGTCGCCTTCACCGTGCTGGTGGTGGCCACGTTGGTGGCACCGGCAGCCGGTGAGGTGGATGACACCGTGGGCACGCTGACCGACGCCGACCCGTTCAGCACCACATCCACCCAGTAGTTGGCGTTGTTGTAGCTGCTGGAGGGGAACGCGGAGGTGCCGTAACGGTACACGCCGTTGAGTCCGTCCACCCCGCTGGCCAGGCCGTGAAGCGGATAGTTGTCCACGCCTTTGGTGAAGAAAGCTCCGTCCGCCGAATAGTGCCCGTTGGGTGCGTAGTACGAAACGATGTACGTCGTGTTCGCCTGGATGGCCACGGGTGTGGAGAAGTTTGCCTGCTGCCAACCGGACCCCGACTCTCCGGTAAAGGTCACGCTGGCCAGCAACTGCCCTCCGCTGGTCCAGAGCTTTCCGGTGTGCGTGCCGGTGTTTGCGGAACTCTTGTAGAAGCGGACGCCGGTGACGTTCCCGGCAATATCCGAACGGAATTTCATCCCAAGTTCCACCGACGATCCGTCCGGCTGGTCAATGGTCCCGGGCAGGGCGTTCGCGGCAAACACGCTGCAGGGGCAATTGGCCGTGGGTTGGGCCACCGTAGTGAAGGTCCAACTGTAGGGCGCGGTCATGACCTGTCCCGCCGCATTCGTCGCCCCGCTGACGGTCGCCGTGTAGGTGGTGTTGTAGGCCAGTGCTGAGCCCGGCGTGAACGTCACGGTGGTCCCCGAGTAGCTGCTGGTACCCGTCACGCTGGTGGTTCCGGCCTGGAGGGTGAAGGTAATGCTGTTGGCGGTAACCACCTGGTTGAACGTCGCGCTTGGTGCCGTATTGACGCCAATCGCCGTCGCCTTGTCTGCCGGCAGCGTTGACGTCACGGCGGGCGGGACAGGTGCTGTGGCGGTGGTAAAGGTCCACGAGTAAGGGCTTGCCATCGCTTGGCCGGAACTGTTCGTGGCACCACTGACCGTAGCCGTGTAGGTGGTGTTGTACGCGAGCGGGCTGCCGGGCGCAAAGGTGGAGGTGTTGGTCGCGGAGCTGTAGCTGGTTGTACCGGGCACTGAGTTCAGGGACGGATCCAGCACGCTGAAGACCACCGAGGTGGGCACCACTGCCTGGTTGAACGTCGCTGACGGGGTCACGGAGATGGGCACGCCCGTGGCCTGGTTTGCCGGCGATGTGCTGCTGACCGCCGGAGCGGGAGGTGGTGCCCCGGTTGTGAACGTCCAGGTGTAGGGGCTCGCCATTGCTTGGCCGGCCGCATTGGTGGCGCCGCTGACGGTCGCCGTGTACGTGGTGTTGTACGCCAGCGCGGCGGAAGGGGTGAAGGTGACTGTGCCCGAGCTGTAGGCGGCGTTGCCTGCCACTGCCGTGTTGTCAGGCTTCTTCAGCGTGAAGGTGATGCTGCCCGCTGTTACGGCCTGGTTGAAGGTAGCCGACGGCGCCTTGGTGATTGCGACGTTGGTGGCTGCATTGGCCGGGTCGGTCGAAGAGACTGCCGGCGGCACTGATGCCGACGGAACGAACTTGACGTCCACCCAATAGTTCTCGGCGTTGTAGGAGGACTGGGGAAAGACGCTGCTGGCCCCGTAGGTGTAGACGCCGTTGCCGGAGCTGGGGGTGTTCCTCAGGCCATGCAGCACGCCGCTGTCAAGGGACGAGTGTCCGGCCGGCATGGGCGACGGGTTGGGATACATGAAGCCTGCGGCCTGCGCATAGTGCCCTTGGGGGGCGAAGTAGGAGACCACATAGGTGGTGTTTGCGGTGATGGCCACTGGTGTGGCGAAGTTGACCGTTTGCCAGCCGGTTGCCGTCTCGTTGGTGAAGGTTGCCGTGGCCAGCCGGGCTCCGCCCGATGTCCACAAGCTGCCGACGTGCGTTCCCTTGTTCAGGCTTGACTTGTAGAAGGAGACGCCGGTGACGGTTCCTGCCGCCTGGGCGGTGAACTTCATCCCGACTTCCACGCTTCCGCCGTCGCCGGAATCGGGCGTGTCGGGGATCATGCTGGACCCGAAGATGGAACACGGGCAGGAAACGTTGACCGCAGCCCCGGATCCTGGCACCTCGGTGTTCCCCGAGTCGTCGGTGGCTCGGGTCTTCACGGTCACTGCCGGGCTGCCGTGCACTGTCCAGGTGTAGGACCAGCTGGTGGTCCCGGTGGCCGGGCGCCACGTGGTTCCACCGTCGGTGGATACTTCGACGCCGGCCACTACCCCGCCGGCGTCGGAGGCCGTTCCCGAGATGGTGACGCTGGAGCCGTCGGCAAGGGTCTGGCCGTTTAGCCCGGATGTGATGGTCGAAACAGGGGCGCTGGTGTCGGTGGACTTTGCCGCCGCTACCAGCCCCGTCATCAGGGTAACCGGCTGGACACCCATGTCGGCGAACAGGTTGACGGTGGCCTGCTGCATGTTTTTGTCGGGGGTACTCGTGGGGATGGTGAAGTTGTCCAGGCCGTAGGCCCATTGGACCGTGCCGGCACCGAAGACAAGTGCGCCGCTGGGGGCGCGGTACATGATCAGGTTGTGTGTTTGGCTGGAAGCAGCAGTGGTGCTGCCGTAGTCAGTGAATGCCTCAGGCACCGAAACAGTGGTTGAGGACAATTTGAATGCGCCGGCAGGACGGAATCCGTTGTCGGCGTCGATGTCCCACTCGTAACCGAGCGTGTCCAGGCCGCTTCCGAGCGTGAGTGATTGGGTTCCCGTCAGTTTGGCGGCCGCAGTGTTGCGCCACAGCCGCATGCCCGCGTATTGCGCGGGGACTTTGATGTCCGCGGAGCCGGAGTTGACCAGGAAGAACTGTCCGGTCAGCGAGTTCTCGGGGTTTCCGCCACCGGTGGACGTGCCGAAGCGCGGGTCGCGCCAGGTCCCGGTCCATTCCACCGGGTCTACGGGCGTGTTGTAGTGGGTGTCCTTGTATGAGACCAGTGTGCGCCCGGAGGTCTGGCTGCCATCGATCGAGGCCTCCCAGCGGGTGCGCCAGAATGCCTCGTTGCCGCTGAAGAAGGCCAGGTTGACGCCTGCGTTCCGGGCGGCTTCCACGTTGCTGCGCTGTGTTCCGCTCCAGTACTCATCGTGTCCGGAGGACATGAACATTTTGTGGTTGAGCAGCAGCGGGCCTCGCGTCGCCGTGTCCAGGCCGCTGATGTAGCTGACGTCGTAGCCGTTCGCCTCCAGGAAGCGGATCATCGGGTATTCGGTGTCCATGAGCCAGCTGTGGCCTTGGTCGCCCGTGGAAAGGAACGGCCTGTTGTAGGACACCTTGAATGCTGACTTGTAGGCCTGTGGATTGCCGGTGGGGCATGCCACCGTGCATTGGTAGAGGCTGTTGCCGCCGTAAGTGTTGTAGGCCTGCCACGTTGTGTCGGACGTCTGCACCACGATGCCGCTCTTTCCCGCATCGTTGCGGACTACGAACGGAATCATGCTGTCCCCGCCGGTATCGTTGCGGACCAGGTGGGCGAAGTACACGCCCGAGACTGCGGATGCCGGGACGGTCCACGACGCGGAAACCCCCCAGTTTCCGCAGTCGACGAGGCCCGTCCCGGACTGGGTCAGGCAGGCGGGCTGGGATTGCGGCAGTTTGGCCGTTAGTGGGATGCTGGCGGCGATCTTGCGGGCCCCGTTCCCCTGGTAGTAGCCGAACCGAAGAATGTCGATGTGGTAGGCGCTGGCGGTGGTCTTGATCTTGAAGCTGATGGATTCGCCCTGGTTGACGCTCATCGCCGTTCCGAAGCCCTGGATGGACGAGTCGCCGGATCCGGAAACCTCCCAGTCCGAGGACGGGGTGCCGGGCAGTGAGTTTTCACAGGCGACGGCGCTGGCAACGGGGGGCGTGCAGGCATCGGCGTGGGCCGCCGGAGCCTGGTAAAGAGTGGAACTGAAAGACAGCATCGCGGCGATAAGGAACAATACGGAAAAACTTGCTGCCGCACGCAGCCTGCTTTCGACGGGCTTTGATTTTGCAAACACTTTAACTCCATTTCGAGACGTGAATAGCGCCAGGTGCCTGCACTACCCGGATCAAGGAATAGGCGGCTGTTGAGGAATGCGGGGATTAAATTCGGTCCTTAATTCAGGGAATTTATCCCCAACCCACTCCCCAGGAATGCAATTCATAATTGCGGCTGCTGTCATCCCGCTCCCACGCGGTGTTTTTTCGGCGCCGGGCCGCACGGCCCGCAAGCGCGAAGGCGGCATAGACGGCGGCATCCACCGCGGAGCCGGGACCCTTGATTGAATGCGCCAGTTGCCTGGCCGTGCGTCCCGTCTGCGTGCCCGGAACATCGCGGAGTTCGTTGTTCCCGCGATATACGCGCCTCAGGGTGGCGAGCAGGGCCTTTCCGGTTCGTGGCGTGCGGACTGTCACCGGCGGGCAGGCGATGACTTCTTTTTCGGAGGCGTCGAACAATCGGTCGATGTAACAGTCGTCGGCCGTGACGGGCGGAAATTCACCAAACCGTTCATGCCCTTTGCGGCTCAGGCCGTAAACGCCGGCACCCCACATCGATGCCGATGCCTGGGGCAGCCGGTTGCGTGCCCGGTAGTAGGCGCGGACCGGCCAGGAGGCGCCCGCTGTGTCATAGGTGAAGGCGGGGCGGGCGCAAAGGGGCCCGCCGTCGTCGGACAATGCCTCCAAGGTGGCACGCAGGGCGGCCGGCGGCACCTCGATATCGGCGTCAACGTACAGCCGCGGCCACCCGCAGGCGGCTTGGTCGCCGGCGTTGAGGGCAGCGGTCTTGGACGCGGCCTCCACGGAGACAACCCGGACGCCCGGCACGGAACCGGCCACGGCTTCAGTTCCGTCGGTGCAACCGTTGCAGGCAACCACCACGTCCACCTTCCCGCTCGCGATGGGTGCGGTGAGTGCTGCCAGCGTCCGCCCGAGGACCGGGGCCTCGTTGTGTGCTGGAATGATGACCGTCCCGGAGGGGAAATCCCCTTCCTGGCCGGGGCCACCCGGGTAGGCGACGGCGTGCGGCAGGTCGGCCCATCGTGACTCCCTGGCGATCAGTCCCAGGATTCCCCGGTGGGCGGGCAGCGGTGCCCGCAGCAGGGCAGAAAGTACGACGGCGGCACGGAAGATTCGTGCGTAGCTTCCGTGATGGAATTTTCGGACATAGCGGATCCTGTTCGCCCCCATGAGGGCATCCAGGGACGGTGAGCTCCCGGACCCGCCGCGGGAATGGACCATGGCTGCAAGGGGCTCGAACCAGACGTCGGCCTTGAGCTCGCGGACACGGTGCAGGTAGTCCGTCTCCTCCGAGTACAGGAAGTAGGACTCGTCCCAGCCGCCGACCTGTTTCGCGATGTCGGAGCGGATCAGCAGCGCGGCGCCGGTGGCCCAATCCACCTTGTGCGGGTGGGCGTAGCTTTCGGCGTCGAAGTCCATTTCGGTCAGCCATCCGGGGCGTCCTCGGAACCTGCTTCCGAGGAGGGCGTCGCCCAGCGCGCGCGAGATGCTCGGTTCCCTGCGCAGCGAGGGGTAGACGCTTCCGTCGTCGTCTCGCAACAAGGGGACCACCACTCCCGCGCCGGTGCCCGCCATGGATTTCCGCAGGGCCATCACCGCGCCGGGGCAGAGTCTAAGGTCCGGGTTGAGGACCAGGTACGAATCCGCACTTCCCGCCTTCGCGCAGGCCGCATTGATGCCGCCCGCGTACCCGAGGTTCCCGCCGGTGGGGAAGGCGGCCACGCCTGGAAACTCCTGCAGGCAGGAAAGGGTCTCCGGGTTCGGCGAGTTGTCCGCAACCACTACCTTGATGGACTGTTCCCGGGTCTGCAGCCGGAGGCTCTCCAGCAGCCCGCAGACGTCCGCGCCGTTGTTGTAGGTCACCACCAGAGCGGCAACATCGGCGTGCTGGTCGGTCGGGGTGAAGTCCCCTGCCGTGGTGCCGGCCCGCCGGGTGGGACCGGAAGCGGGTCGAGGGGCGGGGCCTGTGCTTGGCCCGGGCGCGACGTTGGCACTGTGCCGGCGGAGCTTCAGGTAGGCTTCGGGCCCCTCCACGACGTACCGTTTGGCGAGCCGTCGTGGCTCCATGGCCAGCCGCCACGCCCATTCAAGGCCCATGGTGCTGACCTGCCGGGGCGCACGGCGTATGTGGCCGGCGAGGAAATCGATGACCGCCCCGAACGCCAGCAGGACCTTCGCCCCGGTCTGCGGCCCGTACTCCCCGATCCAGAGTTCCTGCCGTGGTTTGCCCAAACAGACCACCAGGATGTCCACTCCGGCGGCCCGGATGTCTGCACACAGTTCCGTGACGGCGGTGGCATCACCCAGCATTTGGCGGGACGGCGCCCACCAGCCGGCCACGCGCAGGGTGGGGCGCTCCGCTTCGATCCGCGTGGCAACCAATTCCTGGGCTTCCGGGCTCCCACCCAGGAAACCGACGGTCCGTCCTTGTGCAGCGGCGTCATCGAGGATGTGGCCGATCAGGTCACTTCCTGCGAGGCGGGGCCACCGTTGGCCGGTGAGTTCCGTCGCCTTGGCCACCAAGGGGGCGCCGTCCAGCAACGTCAGCCACTCCAACTGCGGGATCTCCAGCGTTCCTTCCCAGCGGCCGCCGGTCCCGAAGTGGTTGACGTGGTCCAGGTTCGCGGAGAGCACACCCAGGGGGGTCTCGGGGGCACCCGCGGCTCGTTCCATGATGGCTGCCAGGGCGTCCTCACGGCTCATCAGGTCGACCCTGACGCCACCCAGCGTGACAGCCCGCTGCAGCGGGCCCTCGAGGGCCGTTGTTCCCCGCGGTGTCACCAACCCGGCCATCCCCATTTTGTGGATGCGGCGGGGCAGGCGCCCAAGTGCAGATGTCATTCCGGCTCCATGGTCACAGCGCAGGAGCACGTCGGCTGGAAAAGGGGTCTGCACTCCCCGTTTCAGCCTCGCGCCGGTCACCCGGCACGGCACCTGTCGCATCTGTCAGTGGTCGACGGATGCCATCGTTGGCAGGACTGCGAGGACCTGGTGTCCGGCCCGGAACCGTGGGCCGGACACCCAACGGCATCCGTGTGTCCCCACCGTAGGCCGGGGAAACCCCCTAGCCGGAGTCCGGCAGGCTACCTATGTGGGTACCCGCACGAACCTTTGTGGTGCCACAAATTGCCTGGCTAGGCCGGGGTGCGGAAGAACAGCTCCGAGACGGCGGCGAGGCGGAGGGGATCCTCCACTCCGCACAACTCCCGTGCGGAATGCATGGACAGCAACGGCAAGCCCACGTCCACGGTCCGGATGCCCAGCCTTGTGGCGGTGAGGGGTCCGATGGTGGAACCGCAGGGCACCACGTTGTTGGAGACGAATTCCTGGTACGGCACGCCCGCTTCGCCGCAAAGCCTGGCCCAGAAGGCCGCGCCAAACGCATCCGTGGCGTAGCGCTGGTTGGCGTTGATCTTCAGGAGCGGTCCCCCGTTGAGCACGGGGTGGTTGGCGGGGTCGTGCCGCTCGGCGTAGTTGGGGTGGACCGCGTGCCCGGCGTCGGCTGACAGGCAGAACGACGCCGCGAGGGCCTGCCGCCGTTGGCTCACCGTCGCACCCAGGCCGTCGGAGATGCGCACCAGCACGTCTTCAAGGATGGGTCCGCAGGCACCGGAGCGGGAGTTGGAGCCGATTTCCTCGTGGTCGAACGCTGCGAGCACGGCAATGGGTCCCCCGGCCGTGCCGGACGCAGCATGCGCGGCCAGGGCCGCAAGCCCGGCGTGCGTGGCCGACAGGTTGTCCAGCCGCCCGGATGCGAAGAACTCCCCCTTGCCCCCAAAAACCGCAGGCGCCTGCGTGTCCGCAATGACGACGTCGTACCCGCCAATGCCGGCAGGATCAACGGAGGCGCCGTCAACGGACGCGGCCAGGACGCTCAACAGGTCCGCATCGGTGGGGTTTCCCAGCCCCCACACCGGGTTCATATGGCGCTGCTTGTCCAGGGTAAGCCCGTCATTCACTGCCCGGTCCAGGTGGATAGCCAGCTGCGGGAAGCGGAGCAGCGGCCCGGTGGCGGCCAGGTGTTGCGTGCCATCGAGCATCACCAGCCGGCCGGCGAGCCGGAGCTCCCGGTCCAGCCAGGAGTTGAGCAGGGGCCCGCCGTAGATTTCCACCCCGGCCTGGAGCCAGCCGTGGGCGCCGGTGGTGGGCTTCGGCTTGAGCTTGAAGGACGGCGAGTCGGTGTGGGCGCCAAGGATATTGAAGCCGGTGGCGGGTCCGGCTCCTTCGGGAACCACCCAGGCGATCAGGGCGCCGTCGCGGATCATGAAGAAGGAGCCGGGCCCGCCCTCCCACGGCTGCAGCTCGTCCAGGCGGAGGAAGCCGGCTTCCTCCAGCCTCCGGCCGCCCTCGTGGGCAGCATGGAAGCTCGACGGCGATGCGCTGACAAAGGCGCCAAGGTCCTGGATGTGGTCTGCGGCAGAGGAAGTCAAAGGCATGGTCCCGAGTCTAATGCGGCCTACTCCACCGGCGCTGCGGCCTCGGATGCCCTTGCCGGTTCCGCTGCCATGGCCGCGTCCTTGCGCCGGTAGCGCAGCACGCCCACAGCAACCACCACCACCGCCAACGCGATGGAGAGCAACAGTGATTCGCGGGTCGATTCCACGATCACCATGCCGATAAGCAGGGCCACGATGCTGATGATTGCTGCCCAGGTGAGGTAGGGGAACAGCCACATCTTCAGCTGGAGGTCCTGTGCGGCGGCACCCATCCGGCGGCGGAGGATCAGCTGCGACACGGAGATGACCAGCCAGACGAAGAGGGCGATGGCACCGGAAGTGTTGACCAGGAACAGGAACACCGTGTCCGGTGCGATGTAGTTCAGGCCCACCGTGATGAAGCCGACCACCGTGGAAGCGAGCACGGCGGCGGCGGGAACTCCGCGCCGGGAGATCCTCGTCCAGGAGCGCGGGGCGTCACCGCGGGTGGAGAGCGAGAACAGCATGCGGCTTGCGGTGTACAGCCCGGAGTTGAGGCAGGACAGGACGGAGGTCAGGACCACGACGTCCATGATGGTGCCGGCACCGGGGATGCCGAACAGTTCGATGACCGCAACGTACGGGCTCTTGGCGACGGACGCAGAGTTCCAGGGGAGCAGGGTGACCACCACGGCGATGGAACCGATGTAGAACACCAGGATGCGCCAGACGGTTGACTTCACGGCCTTCTTGACGGCGTCCACGGGGTTTTCGGATTCGCCGGCGGCGATCGTGGCGATCTCGGCGCCGAAGAAGGAGAAGACGACCACCAGGATGCCGGCCAGGACGGCGCCCGGACCGTTGGGCATGAATCCGCCGTTGTTGAGCAGGTTGCTCAGGCCGGGGGCCGGGACGCCGGGGACCAGGCCCAGGATGGCGGCGGCGCCGAAGACCAGGAAGAGGACGATCGCGGCCACCTTGATGGAGGCGAACCAGAATTCGAACTCGCCGTAGGACTTCACCGAGCCGAGGTTGGTCAAGGTCAGCAGCACCATGAGGACCAGGGCCCAGACCCACTGGTCGATGCCCGGCACCCACCGGTGCATGATGGCCGCACCGGCGGTGGCCTCGATGCCCAGGACGATAATCCAGAACCAGGCATAGAGCCAGCCGATGCTGAACCCTGCCCAGCGGCCCAGGGCCTTGTCCGCATAGGTCGAGAAAGAGCCCGTTTCCGGGTTGGCTGCGGCCATTTCACCCAGCATGCGCATCACCAGGATGACCACGAGGCCGGCGGCTGCGTACGCGACAAGGATGCCCGGGCCGGCCTGCTGGATCGCGGCCCCCGAGCCGACGAAGAGCCCTGCACCGATCACGCCGGCTATGGCGATCATGGACAGGTGCCTGGGTTTCAGGGACTTTGAGAGTTGCTGGTCAGCATGCATGGAAGTGCCGTCCTGTTGGGAAATTGCAGAGGTTGTGCGACGTTCATTGGTGCACCGCGGCGGACCGTGTGGTGCACCACATCGTCGTTTCACCCTAGGTCCGCCATTATGCGCCTTGCTTTGTGCACTCCAACAGATCTGGTTGCGCCTAACAGGACGGCACTCCAAGCAGGAACCATGATGGGCAAATAATGTTTCCCACCAGGCACTTTTGTAATGTGCCGGAAACCACGCGCCGGCCACCGGCGCAGGATATCCCTCCTACACGTCCCGGCGCTTCAGCAGGACGGCGGCGATCAGCACGGGGATCACCACCCAGGCGCCCAGGACCAAGGCCGCCTGCCACGTTTCGAGGGTGTCCGGCACGTGCTGGGCGGCGGTCAGCGGCTCAACCGTGTTGCCGGGCAGGTATTTCCGGGCCTCCTTGAAGAAGTCGCCGGGAATGAGCTGGAAAGCGATGGGTGCCACGAAGAAGATGCCCACCAGGCTCATGATGCCGCCGGCCGAGTTCCGAAGCAGCGTGCCCAGGGCCATGCCGATCGCGGCCACGGCTGCAACGTAGATGCTGTTGACCAGGAGCAGTTTCACGGATTCGGAACTTGCCAGGTCCAGCTTCAGTCCGTAGTTGTCCAGGATGGGAACCGCCACCAGTCCGGCCACCCAGGTGGAGAGGGCCGTGACCGCGAAGGAGACCACCATGACCACCACCAGTTTGGCAGTGAACGCAGGCAGCCTCTTGGGCACTGCCGCGAACGTGGACCGCGCCATGCCGGTGGTGAATTCCGAGCTCATCAAGAGCACGCCCAGGGACCCAAGGATCAGCTGGGCGAAGGCGATCCCCGAGGTGGGCACGCTGATCGCGAGGTCCCCGCCTTGGGAGGCCGCCCGCACGGCCGCCTGCGGATCCCGCGATGCCGCGTTGGCGAACTGGCCGGTGCCCCATGCGGACAGCGCACCAAAGCCCACCATCACAACCGCCGTGGCGGCGAGCAGGATCAGCGTTGAGAGCAGGCTCCGGAACTTGATGAGTTCCGAGTTGAGCACCCGAAAGAACGTGGGGCCCGGCAGGGACCCTCCGTGGCCGTGGCTGTGGCCTGCGGACGATGATGCCGGTTCGGGCGAAGCCGTGGATTCTGTGGTCATGGCGCTCATTATTTGCTTACCTCCGCGGCGGGCAGGGAGTGGTATTCGACGTCGTCTTTGGTCAGTTCCATGTACGCTTCCTCGAGGCTGGCCGTCAGGGGGGTGAGTTCATAGACCATGACCTGGTTTTCCAGGGCTGCCGCGGCGATTGCCTTCGGTTCGAGGCCGGTCACTTCCAGCATTTCCCGTTCCGGGACCTCGATCGAGGCGCCGCGGCCGGCCAGCAGCTGCCGCAGCCGGTCCGGCTGGTCCGTGCGGACGCGGACGCGGGCCTGGCCCTTGCCGGTAATGATGTCGCGGATGGGCGCATCGGCGATCACCCGGCCGCGGCCGATGACGATGAGGTGGTCGGCGGTCTGGGCCATCTCGCTCATGAGGTGGCTGGAGAGGAACACGGTGCGTCCCTGCCCGGCGAGGTAACGGACCAGGTTCCGCACCCAGACCACGCCTTCCGGGTCCAGCCCGTTGACGGGTTCGTCCAGGATCAAGGTCTGCGGGTCGCCGAGCAACGCCGCAGCGATGCCCAGCCGCTGGCCCATGCCCAGTGAGAAGCCGCCGGCTTTCTTTCGCGCCACCGCGTCGAGGCCGGTCATCTCGATCACTTCGTGCACCCGGGATTTGGGAATACCGTGTGTGGCGGCCATGGCCAGCAGGTGGTTGTACGCGCTGCGGCTGGTATGGACCGCTTTCGCATCCAGCAGGGCGCCCACCTGCCGCAGCGGAGCCGTGTGCTTGACGTAGGGGAGGCCGTTCACTGTGACCGATCCCGATGTCGGCCGGTCCAGTCCCATGATCATGCGCATCGTGGTGGACTTTCCTGCCCCGTTCGGGCCCAGGAATCCTGTGACTTGCCCTGCCCTGACGGTGAAGCTGACACCGGCCACGGCGGTCTTCGCCCCGTACACCTTTGTCAGCCCGTTTGCCTCGATCATGAATTTTCCTTTTGACGGCAGCGCGTGGCTGCAGATGGCGTTCTGTGGGAGTTCACTCCCTACGCTAACGGGGCCACCGCCGCATTTCGCCCTGCTCAGGGATGATTCAGGGGAGAATCAGGGTTGCTCCGGACCAAAGCCTTCCCTGTTCAGGGGCGTGGGGAGTAGTACGTCAGCGCGTTGCGCCGCACTGAATAAGCGACCCGGCGCACTCCGGCCAGTGCCTCACCGTCCACGGCAAGGGCCATGGGTGCGCCGTCGGCATCAATGGTGACCGTGGAGGCCTCGCGCAGGTGCGTGATCCTGGAACTTGCCACCGTTCCGGTCAGGACGGCCCAGAGCAGCCGCACGCGGGCGAACGACTCGTCGGCGGTGATCAGCCTGACGTCCAGTACGCCGTCGTCCATGACGGGCCGGATGAGCGGCGCGTGGTCCCGGGGGTAGTAGCGGCCCCGTCCAAGGTAGGCGATCCACACCTTGTGCCGGACACCGTCGACGGAAAGAGTGATGGGGGTTCCCGCGGCGAACGTGCGGAACATGGCCACGACGCCGGCCAGCGGCTTTCCAAGCGCGGGTTGCAGGTGCTCCCGGCGACGTACGAGATTGGGATAGAGGCCCACACTGGACGTGTTGAGCATGACCAGCTCGGACACTTCGGGATGGCCCGCGAGGCCACGCTCCGCGGTCACCAGGCCGATGTCCGCCAGTGCGGCCTCACCCTTGGTCGCCGCTTTCACGGCGTCCTTGAGGTTTCCGATCCCCGCGTCCCGCGCAAAGTGGTTGAGGGTTCCCCCGGGCAGAACCAGCAGGGGCAGGGAGCGGTCGACGGCGGCAGCAGCCGCGGCGCCGACGGTTCCGTCGCCGCCCCACACACCCAGGGCAAGGGTCCCGGGGACGTCCGCGGTCGCGTTGATCTGCTGCACGAGGTCATCGTCCGGCTGCACGACGTTTATATGTGCCTTAGGGAATACATCTTTGAGGGCGGCGGCCGTTTCCACCTTGAAGGATCCACCCAGGGTGTTGACCACGATGCTGAGGCCTTCCCCACCGGGCAGCCCAGGAGCCTCGGTCCACGTCCGGGCCGTCTGCGGAATGGGCGGCCGGACCGGCCACCAGTGCCGGGTCACCAGGGCGGCGCCCGCACCGAGGGCCGAACCGAAGATGACGTCCGAAGGCCAGTGCGCACCGGTGTGGACCCTCGAGTAGGCCACACCAAGGGCCGCGGGCGCCAAGGCAGCGCCAAGGGCGGGCTGGACCAGGCCGGCGCCCACCGCGAAGGCGACGGCGGACGCTGAATGCCCCGAAGGCATGGAGGAACTCTGGGGCTGGGGGTGGACGAAGCGGAACACCGGGAGATTTTCCGGCTTCGGCCGGGTCCGGGGGAGCAGGGTCTTGAACACCATGTTCGTAACGGCCGAGGCGACGCCCTGGGCGATCAGCCCGTGGACGGCAGCGCGCCGGGATTTGCCGGGGAACAGCGCAAGGACGGCTGCGATACCGATCCAGAGCTTTCCCTGGTTCGCTGAGGCCGAGAGCCGTCGGAAGAACACGTCGTGGCTGCCGCCGGGAAGGTTAGAAACATGCTGGAGAAGGAATCTGTCGATGCGGCTGGGCCAACTCCGCCGGCGGTGCCTGGTGCTTTGCATGTGATCACCCTAAACCCCTGCCGCTTTAGCATTCGGTTCCACGCCCTTGCCTGCGCGGCGGCCCCGGATCCTGTCAGGGCTCCTTGGTGTCCTCCAGCCGCAGGGGCCTGGCGGCACCGGCCAGCAGCAGTGCCACGAGGACCGGTGCCATGATCGCCAGCAGCGCGGTGTGGATGCCGGTGAGGTCGCCGAGGTACCCGAGCAGCGGCGGGCCGGCCAGGAACGATATATAACCCAAAGTGGATACAACGGATACGCGTGCTGCCGAATGCCTGGGGTCGTCGGAGGCTGCTGACATCCCCATCGGGAAAGCCAGCGCTGCGCCGACGCCCCACAGTGCCGCACCGATACCGGCCAGCCAGATGTTCGGCGCCAGGACGAAAAGGCCCAGCCCGGCGGCTGCGGCCGCCATGCTGGCCCGCAGCACGGCCACCCGGCCGTACTTGTCGATCACCCGGCCGCCGAGGAAGCGCATTGCTGTCATGGCAAGGACAAAGAGGGCAAACATGAGTGCGCCCGTGGACTCCGAGGTGGCCAGGCCGTCCACGGAGGCTTTGGCGATCCAATCGTTGCCGGCCCCCTCGGTGAGGGTGGCTCCCAGGACCACGACGCCGATCAGCAACGTCCTGCTGTCCCGCCATGCCGAGGGGCCCTTGGCAGGTTCGGGTTCCCCGGGCGTGGCTGCCGTGGAAATGTGGGGGAGGAAGAAGCGCGGCGCGGTCAGGGCCACCAGCACCACCACACCGGCAATGACCATCAGGTGCAGGGGAAGGTCCACGCCCAGGCTGGACAGGCCGGCGCCAACCAGTGCGCCTACGAACGCACCACCGCTGAAGGCAGCGTGGAATTGCGGCATGACAGTCCGGCGGAGTTTGTGTTCTACGTCCGCGCCTTCGATGTTTTGCGCAACATCCCACAGGCCGATACCGATTCCGAAGAAGAACAGCGAGACCGCGGTTCCGGGTATGGAGGTGGCCGAGAGCGCCAGGGCGATGCCGATGCCCGCGGCGGCCGCCAGCAGGCCGGCGAAGCGGACCGTGTTCGCCGTTCCGATCCGGCCTACCACCATGCCCGCTGTGGGGAGCGCCAAAAGCGACCCGACGGCCGTGCAGAGCAGCAGCGTGCCCATCTGGCCGGAGGTGATGTGCAGCGTCTGCGTGACGGCCGGGATCCGTGCAGCCCAGCTGGCGAACACCAGTCCATTAATGCCAAAGACCACGAACGTGGCCGCGGCCGCCGCTTTCAGTCCAACGTGCTGTTCGGTGCCGGCGTTGGTGCTCATACGTTCACTACTTCCACAGAGTATTGGTCGAGTTGGGCTTGTTCCTGGCCACTGAATTTCCGGTCGGTGACAATCACGTCAACCCGGTCCAGGCCGCCGATAAGGACCCTCGCGTGCGCCTGCCATTTAGCCGCCGATGCGGCAACCACCACCCGCGCCGACGCGTCCAGGCCGGCCCTCTTGACCGCGGCATCGTCCAGGTCGTGGGCCAGGAGGCCGTCAGTAAAGTCAACGGCACAGGGGGTGAGCACGGCGGTATCAAAACGCAACGACCTGATGTTGGACTCCGCCAGGGGTCCGCGGAAACAGAGCTCACCGGGCACCAGGCTCCCTCCTGGCAGCAACAGTGCAGGCCGGGAGCCTGCGGCAGTGTCCCCGCCGGCGGCCGCATTGAGTCCGGGCAGGGACATCGGCATCAAGGTCAGTTCCCGGCCGGTCACGGCACGGGCCACCTCGGTTGCCGTGCTCCCGCTGTCCAGCCACACATGTTCGCGTTCCAGCAGCAGCCCGGCGACGGCGGCGGCGATGCGCCTCTTGGCGTCCCGGTCCTCCAGCTCCCGGAGCCCGTACCCTGGGTGCTGCCCTTGCCCGATCAGGCTCCTGGCTCCGCCGTGGATCCGACGGAGGACGCCGTTGCCTGCCAGCGCTTCAAGGTCGCGACGGATCGTGGCCCCGGAAGCATCGCAGGCCAGCATCAGTTCTTCGACGCTCACCTCGGCCTGCCGCCGGAGGATTTCGGCAATAGTCCTGTGCCGCTCATCCGTCTTCATGATCAAATGCTATCAATTGATGATCATTTGCTCATTAGACTGCTCACCGACTCCTCAGCGTGCGCGTTCCACCCGCTGTTCGTCCCAGACCGGTTCCGCTGATTCGTACACCTTCCCGTCCGATCCGAACACCAGGAACCGGTCGAACGTCCGAGCGAACCAGCGGTCATGGGTGACGGCAAGGACCGTGCCCTCAAAGTGGTCAATGGCGCGCTCCAGCGCCTCGGCGGAGTGCAGGTCCAGGTTGTCCGTTGGCTCGTCCAACAGCAGCAGGGTGGCTCCGCTGAGCTGCAGGAGCAGGATCTGGAAACGCGCCTGCTGGCCGCCGGACAGCGACTCGTACTTTTGCTCGGACTGTCCCGCCAGGCCATAGCCGTCCAGGGCGCCGGCGGCCGCCTCCCGCCCCAGCCCCGAACGGTGTTCGTCACCGCGGTGCAGGATTTCCAGGAGCGTCTTGCCCAGGAGATCCGGCCGGACATGGGTTTGGGCAAAGAACCCGGGCCGGATCCGCGCACCGAGCTTGACGGTCCCTTCGTGCGGGACCTCGGCGATTTCCACATCGGAGACCGGCAGGTGTTCCCGCTCGGGATCGGTGCCGCCGGTGGCGAGCAGCCGCAGGAAGTGGCTCTTGCCGGAGCCGTTGGAGCCGAGCACGCCGACCCGGTCGCCGAACCAGACCTCGGTGGAGAAGGGCTTCATCAGGCCGGTCAGTTCCAGCCGTTCGGCAACGATGGCGCGCTTGGCGGTTCGTCCGCCTTTGAGCCGCATCTGGACGTTCTGTTCGATCGGCAGTGCCTCCGGCGGACCCACTTCGAGGAACTTTGCCAGCCGGGTCTGGGCGGCGTGGTAGCGGTTGGCCATGTCAGAGCGGAACGCGGCCTTGTTCTTGTACATGTTGACGAGTTCCTTGAGCTTGATGTGCTCCTCGTCCCAGCGCTTCCGCAATTCCTCGAACCGGGCGTTCCGGTCCGCGCGGGCCTCCACGTACGATTCGAATCCACCGCCGTGGATCCATGCTGCGGCTCCGTTGATCCCCGGCTCCAGGGTGACAATGCGCCCGGCGGCGTTGTTCAGCAGCTCGCGGTCGTGGCTGATGAAGAAGACGGTCTTCCTTGACTCGTTCAGCTTCTCCTCGAGCCAGCGTTTGCCCGGCACGTCAAGGTAGTTGTCCGGCTCGTCCAGGAGGAGGAGGTCGTCCGGGCCTGCGAACAGTGCTTCCAGCACCAGGCGTTTCTGCTCGCCGCCGGAAAGGGTCGACGCCGGGCGGTGCTGTGCGCGGTCAAACGGCAGTCCCAGCGCGGCCATGCAGACCTCGTCCCAGACGGTCTCGACGTCGTAGCCTCCGGCGTCCCCCCAGTCCACGATGGCCTGGGCGTACCGCATCTGGGTGGGCTCGTCGTCGTGCTCCATCATGGCCAGCTCGGCATCATCCACCTCGCGCGCAGCGGCCGCCAAAGCCGGGGGAGCAGCGGACACCAGGAGGTCCCGGACTGTTGAACCGTCACGGACCTGCCCCACGAACTGGCGCATGATGCCCATGTTCCCGGACCGCCCGATGACGCCCTCATCCGGGACCAGGTCTCCGGCGATGATCCGGAAAAGCGTGGTCTTTCCTGTGCCGTTGGGCCCGATCAAGGCGGTCTTGGTACCGTCCGGGACCTTGAAGGTGACTCCGTTCAGGAGCTGGGTGCCGTCGGAGAGGAAGTAGTCGATGCCGGAAACGTCAATATGGGCCACGCCGTCAATCCTCCCACGGCGGAGCCTAGCCGGCGGCGGTGAGGAACTGCTTCAGCAGCGGACCCGAGGTGGTGGCGCCCAGGCCGCCGTCTTCCACGAAGACGGCCACCGCCAGGTCCCCGTGGACGGCCACGATCCACGCGTGCGTCTTGGGCGGGTTCTCGGTGCCGAATTCGGCGGTTCCGGTCTTCGCCCCTACCGGTGCCCCGGGGACGCTGGACAGGAAGCCTGCATGCCCGGAAGTAACCACGGCGCGCATCATGTCAGCCAGCGATGCCGCCTCCGCTGCCGTGATCGGTTTGTCCGATGCCGTGGACGGCGCCTCGGCCGTCGCCGTGGCAGTCGGTGCGGCGGCCGGGGCAGTGGACCCGGCGGTGGTTCCCGCAGCGGGGGCAGCGGCATCGGGGTTGAGGACCAGCTGCGCCGAAACGGGGGCGCCCTTGGCAACAGAGCCGGCCATGATCGCAGCAGCCAGGGGGGAGAGCAAAACCTTGCCCTGGCCAATCATGGAGGCCGCGTGTTCGGTGCCCTGGGCCTGCCCCGGCACGGAACCCAAGAACGCTTCCGCCCCGAGTTTCGGCGCTTCCACCGCGACGCCCATGGAGGTGGCCGCGGCTTCGAGCTGACTCTGCGATACCGAGTCGCGCTGGGAAATGAAGGCGGTATTGCAGGAGTGCGCAAAGGCGTCCCGGAGGGTCACCGCGCCAAGGGAGGTCGCGGGGTAGCCCTCGGAGTTCTTGAAGGTGCGCCCGTCTACTGTGAGGGTGGGGGTGCACTGGACGGTGGAATCGGGATTCATGCCGTTGCGGAACATGGCCAGGGAATCCACCATCTTGAAGATCGAGCCCGGGGCGTACTGGCCCAGCATGGCCGTGTTGTAGCCGTTGCTGCCCGGGCCGGAGGCCGCGGCGAGTACGGCGCCGGTGGAGGGCCGAAGCGCCACGATGGCCGACGCCGGGCCCACACCCTCCAGGGTGGACTCAGCCAGGGTCTGGAGGCGCGGATCGAGGGTGGTCTTCAACGGCGTACCGGGCTTGGGTGCCACCTCGAAAAGGACGCGCCTGGGGTCGGTGCCGGCGGACTGGATCTGTTCGCGCGTCAGGTCGGCCCGCTGCGCCCGGATGACCACGGCATCTGATCCTCGGAGCTGTGCGTCGTACTGCTGCTGGAGCCCGCCGATGCCCGTGACATCCCCTGCGTCCAGGGCGCCTTCGGATGCATCGATCTGTTCCGCGGTGGCTTCGCCGACCGAACCGAGCACGGCGCGGGCAAACGTCCTGCTGGGAGCCAGCGGCATGGACGCGGGGATGCCGCGCGCTCCGGGGATCGCCTGGATCTGTTGATCCGAGATGGTCCTGCCTTCTTCACGCAGCGTGATGGCAGGGACAAAAGCCTGTGCACCGGCAGCCTTGACCTGTTGCGCATACGCCGCCGGGTCCACTCCCACCAGCGCGGCCAGCTTGCCGGCGGAATCGGAGGGGTCTGCGGCGCCCAGTTGCGGCTTGTCGATACCGACATTAACCACGGGACGGTAGGTGACCAAGGGTACGTCGCCGGCACCAAGGATGTCGGCACGCTGGGGGGACTGGGAGCCCTTGGTGACAATTTCACTGTCCGTCAGGCCGGGTGCCAGGAGGGCCGGGTCCCACACCGTCAGCCACTTGTCCCCTGACTTCTTGAAGTTCGCCGAGCTGGTGTACTTCCATTCGGCGTCGCCGAACTTCCAGGTATAGCTCAGCGGCGCGGACGCTTTATCGCCGTCGAGGGTGAGTCCGCCTGCCTGGACCTCGGGCTTCTGCGGATCCAAGGCAGCGAAGACCTGGTGCAGCTGGTCGTTGGCCGCGGCGGCGTCCTTGCCGTCAAAGGCCACCGAGCCAACGTCAAGCGATGAGACCGCGCCGGCCAACTGCTGGGCCGCGGCTTCGGCCCCGCTCTTACCGTCGTCGCAGGCCACCAGGGAGGTACCCAGGACGAGCGCAGCTACGGCAAGCGAAAGTTTTGTTGATTTCCCCATGCGGCCATTATCCCCCGCCCCGGCACCGTGCTGTGCCGTGCCGTCGCGGGCCAGGAGGTTGTGGCGGGTCCTGCCGGCCGGCAGAACCTAGCCGAGGGAAAGGTCCGGAACCGGCAGCCGGAAAATGTCCTTCAGGGCGTACGTAGCCGCGTGCATCCCGGGCATTCCCGTGACACCCGGGCCCGGTGGCGTTGAGGATGAGCAGAGGTAGACGCCCAGCAGAGGTGTCCGCCACGGGACGGGGGACGCCACGGGCCTTTGGACCAGGCCGCGCACGTCCATGACTCCGGCGCTGAAGTCGCCGCCAACGTAGTTGCGGTTGTACTGCGCCAGCTGCGCCGCCGTAATGGCGTGCGATTCCACCACGAGGTCCCGGAATCCCGGGGCAAACCGTTCCAGCTGCGCCATCACCTCGCCGGTCATGTCCCGCGTGGAGCCTGCGGGGACGTGGCAATACGTCCACAGTGTGTGCCGCCCGTCCGGGGCCCGTCCCGGGTCAAACCGGGAGGGCTGGGCCACCAGGACATACGGCCGCTCGGGATGCCGGCCGGCGCTGACCTGGTTCTCCGAAGCCGCCAGTTCGGTCCGGGTCCCGCCCACGTGGACCGTGCCGGCGTCGGCAAGCCCGCTGGCTTGCCACGGCACCGGACCGGACAGGATGAAGTCCACCTTGCAGGAGCCGTTTCCGTACCGGAACGCCTCGAGGGCTCTTCGATAGCGGCCAGGCAGCGCATCGCCTGCCATGTCCAGCAGGCCGCGGGGCGCCACATCCAGCAGGGTGGCCCGGGTGGCCGGCAGTTGTTCCAGCCGGTCGATGGGGGTGCCGGTGTGGATGACGCCGCCGTGGGCGCGGATATCGTCAGCGAGGGCTGCCGCGATGGAGGCGGAACCGCCGCGGGGGATGGGCCATCCGTCCGCATGTCCCAGGGCACCGAGCATGAGGCCGGCCCCGGACGCCGCCAGGGACGGTAAATGCGAGATGGCGTGGGCGGCAACCCCGCTCAGGAGGGCGGGTGCAAGATCCTCCCGGAACCGTGCGTTCCATAATCCGGTTCCCTGCTCCAGCGTCCGCAATCCGTAAACGCCCGCCATCACCGGGTTGCGGGGGATCCGCAGCAGCTGGTTTTGGGTGAAATCCATGACGTCGCCAATATGCCGGACCAGCGGTTCCATGAGCCTGCGGTAGGCAGCGCCGTCCCGGCCCAGTTCCGTCGCAGTCCGCTCCAGCGAGGTATACGCCAAAGCCGCCCGGCCGCCATCCAGCGGGGACCCGAATGAAACTTCAGGGGTGATCAGGTCCACCCTCCGGGGCAGTTCGAAGGCACGGAAGAACGGGGATGCCAGCGCCATGGGATGCACCGCGGAGCAGACGTCGTGGAAGTGTCCGGGCTGCATGAGTTCGGTGGTGCGCGTGCCACCGCCGATGGTCTGGGCTGCCTCGAAGACTTCCACCGACAGCCCTGCCCTTGCCATGACGGCCGCTGCAGAGAGTCCGTTGGGACCGGAGCCTACTACCGCGACATCAGGCACGGGACCCTGCTTTCCAGGGGGTAACCGATTCCGAGGGCCGGGCGGGATCCAGCCGGAACCAGTCGGGCGCGTTCGCGAACGGCCCGCCGTGCGGATCATCAACATGGTGGCGGCGGATGGGGTCATAGGCGGGGTCGTAGATGTCCCACACGATGCGCGCCATGAGGTACGCCACGGCGGCCATGTGAGCGGCGACGGCGAGGACGTAGTACGGCATGTCCAGGTTGTGTTGGGACGAACCGGCGCTGGTCACCTGTCCAAGGTACATCCAGATTGCGGCCCAGTGCAGGGCTTCGATCCCCTGCCAGACCAGGAAGTCGCGCCACCGTGGCCTGGCGAGGGCTAGCAGCGGGATCAGCCACACGACGTACTGGGGCGAGTAGACCTTGCTGGTGAGGATGAAGGCCGCGACGATCAGGAAAGCAAGCTGCGCCAGGCGGGGGCGGCGGGGAGCGGTCAGTGCAACGGCTGCTATGGCGGCGCACAACAGGACGAACAGTCCGGCTGACAGTGCGCTGACTCCGTCCGGTGCCAGCCCGGACCAGCCCAGCCTGCCGGCCACCAGGTTGTAGGCGAACCACGGGGAACTGTACCCGGCGCCCCGCTCCGCGCTGTACTGGAAAAAATAGGCCCAGCCGGACGGGTTGGCCGCCGCGAACGGCAGGTTGACCACCAGCCAGGTGGCGGCGGCGCTGCCGGCGGTCACCAGCAGCGGCCGCCACCGGCCGGTCCGCGCGGCAAGCAGCAGGATGGCCCCGAGGACCAGCAGCGGGTAGAGCTTGGTTGCCGTGGCCAGCCCGATCAGGATGCCGGCCGGCACCGGGCGGTTCTTGGCGAAAAAGTACATGCCCACAGCCAGCAGGCAGGCTGCCCAGAGATCCCAGTTGATGGTTCCGGCGAGGATAATCCCCGGGGCGACCGCCACCATGGCGGCATCCCAGGGACGGCGGCCGGGCATGCGGGCAACTGCCAGGACAGTGACCATGGCCACGGCCGCCAGCAGCACGGCATTGATGTCGAAGTAGGCCACAGCCCTGGCGTTGGCGTCTCCTCCGGGAACCAGCCATGCCGTCAGCCCCGCAATCAACCCGATGAGCACCGGGTATTCAAACTGGCTGCCGCTGCCGAGGATGGGGAAGACCCCTTGTGCCAGGCCGCGGTTCCGGAACAGCTCCGGGAAGTCCGAGTAGCACGTGGCGTAGAACTGGGTTGGGGTCTCCCAGCCGTTGACCCGGCAGTAGCCCTTAAGCAGGATGCCCACCAAGGCGGCCAGTGCTGCCAGGACCACCAGCACACGTTCCACGGTGAAGATCCCGGGGGAGGCAACGCCGGGATCCGCCTTGGCCCCGAGTGGCCCGCCGATCACCTCCGTGAAATTACGGAGCAGCGCATCGCTGCGGCTCGGCACCACGATACGGGGCCGTCGTCCACCCTCCGGCGGCTGGGTCTCGTGCATGGAGTCGAGCTTACAGCCGGCCCCTGCGCAAAGCGCGGGGGCCGGCAGTCAGCGCAAGCCGCCGAGCTGCTGGTGCATGAGCACGAAGACTTCGTTTCGATGCTGCTCCAACAGGTCACTGTTGAACGAACTGCGTCGCTGCAGGGGGCGGGACAGGAATCCCAGGATCTTTCGCATCAAGGAAGGCACCTCCTTTCGTTTTAATGGGGCACAAAAGTGCATGACGAATTAGCGCTACTTTTCGGCGCGAAAAAGCCCGAAAAGAAGGCGCGTGAATTCCATGGCGGGAATAGGCGGAAATTGCAGGAAAGAACACAAATTCCGGGGGACGCCGGCAATGCCGGAAAGCAAGCACCTGGCGCAGAGCAGGAACGCTCAAGTGCGCGGACGCGGTTTCAGGCGTCAGCGAAGCGTGGGCTCAGGCAGGTGCTGTTCCGGGGAGTCAGCGCAGGAGGTGCGGCGGCGTACCGGCCGTTATCCCGGGGACTGGTCCAGGCAGGGCGAAGTCCCGGGGAACGTGGTTCCGGTTAGCGGCGAGGGCAAGAACCGGGGAAGGCGGCGGACCGCCACCCGGTGCCGACCGGAGCAACGCGCGCAGCACCAGCAGAGGCCGGGAATGCATTGATGGGGGTGTTCCATTCGCCAGTCAAAGTCATCATTTTCCCAACCTCCTTTTCTGCTGTCCGCTGCGTGGTGTGCAATGCGGTCTTGGACCCGGGCAGATTGCCGCGGGGTCAGGAATAAAGGTACCCCAGGAATCCGCGAAAGGCCAGCAATTCCCGGGAAATGCGGAAAAGTTTTTTACTAAAGGCGATTCAGAGACCCCAGCGCACAATAGCGGGCGTCTTCTTATCCCAGCCCAGGGTGCATACTTTGGCGGTACCGAGGATAAAGTGGCGGCCTTCCGTGGGCGGCAATTCCAGCCAGCGCGCGGTAAGGATCCGGGAGAAATGACCGTGCGCCACGATCAGCACATTGTCCATCCCGGATTCCAGGATCCGGCCGATGATCTTGTCCGCCCTCGCGGCCACCTCATCAAGGCTTTCACCGTTGGGAACGCCGTGGGTCCAGATCAGGTAGTCGGGATTGTCCTTGCGGATCAGGTCCGAGCTGATGCCTTCGTAGTCCCCGTAGTTCCACTCCACCGCGAGCGGTTCGTGCCGGGCATCCGGGAAACCGGCGAGCTCGGCAGTGCGCCGTGCACGCCGCAGCGGCGAGGTGAGCACCATGTCGAAGTCGACGCCGTCCAGGACCTTGCGTGCCTCCACGGCCTGCTGTTCGCCTTCCACTGTCAGGGGGAGGTCTGTGAGGCCCGTGTACTGCCCGCTCTTGGACCATTCGGTTTCACCATGGCGGAGGATCCACAGCTGGGGGCGCGGAGCGAAGGCGGGATTGGTCATTTGGACTCCTCAGCGGGTGAAGGTTCGACGTCGGCGGGAGGGGTTCCGGGCTCGGTCCCGGCAGGTGCAGATTCAGGCTGTTCGGCCCACCAGCGGAGCAGGCGCGCCTCGGCCTCGTCCGCGGGCAACGGTCCGTGTTCCATCCGCTCATTAAGGAGGAACTTGTAGGCGCGGCCCACCACGGGGCCCGGTTTGAGGCCCAGCAGCTCCATGATCCGGGCTCCGTCCAGGTCCGGGCGTACTGCGTCCAGGGATTCCTGTTCCCGGAGCGCCGCAATGCGGGACTCAAGGTCGTCGTAAGCGAAGGACAGCCGGTCGGCCTTGCGCTGGTTTCGGGTGGTGACGTCGGACCGGGTAAGCCGGTGCAGCCGTTCCAGCAGCGGGCCTGCGTCGGTGACGTACCGCCGGACAGCCGAGTCGCTCCAGCCGGCATCGCCGTAGCCATAGAAGCGCATGTGGAGTTCCACCAGCCGTGCAACGGCCTTGGTGGTGTCATTGTCGAAGCGCAGCGCCTTCATCCGTTTGGAGGTGAGCTTGGCACCCACCATGTCGTGGTGGCGAAAGCTCACCGCCCCGCCCGGTTCGAACCGGCGCGTCGCCGGCTTGCCGACGTCGTGCATCAACGCCGCGAAGCGCAGCACGAAGTCCGGGCCCGGCACAGGGCCTTCGGCGTCCGTTTCAAGCTCCGCTGCCTGCTCCAACACCTGGAGGGAGTGCTGGTAGACATCCTTGTGCCGGTGGTGCTCATCGGCTTCGAGCCGGAGGGCGGAGACCTCGGGCAGCACATACTCGGCCAGCCCCGTGTCCACCAGGAGGTCCACGCCCACGCGAGGCCGGGCACCGCAGATCAGTTTGACCAGTTCATCCCGCACCCGCTCCGCGGAAATGATCCCGATCCGGTCAGCCATGTGAGTCATGGCTTCGCGGACGTCGTCGCGGACCGAGACGCCCAGTTGCGCGGCGAAGCGCGCCGCCCGCATCATCCGCAAGGGGTCATCTGAGAAGGAGGCCTCCGGCGCCCCGGGCGTCGCCAGCAAGGAGGCGTGCAGGTCCCGCACCCCGCCGAACGGATCCACCAGTTCCAGGGAAGGCAGTTTCAGTGCCATGGCGTTGATCGTGAAGTCGCGCCGCAGCAGATCGTCGGTGAGGGAGGTACCGAACGCCACCACGGGCTTGCGGGAGTCGGGATCGTAGGCCTCCGCCCGGTAGGTGGTGATCTCGATCTGGAAGCCGCCCTTGCGCATGCCGATCGTGCCAAACGCGCGCCCGATCTCCCAGAAGTTGTCCGCCCACTTCTTGATCAGTGCCACCGTCTGGTCCGGCGTGGCATCCGTGGTGAAGTCGAGGTCGGGGGAAACCCGGCCAAGGAAAAGGTCGCGCACCGGCCCGCCCACGAGGGACAGCTCGTGGCCTGCATCCACGAACCGCTGACCGAGCTCCAGGACCACCGGGTCCACCTTGAAGTCAACGGTGTGGGAATCAATCTTGTGATGTGCGTGCGACATAGTTCCTTAAGCTTGGCAGAAACCAGCGGCGCGGCAGTCCAAAAAAGCGTCAAGATCAGCGCTGATTGACGTTCCCGGCCCCAAAATGCGTCACATCCCGTCCATGTTGGTGTCATGTTCCGGTCATCACGAACGGGCAACAGTCGTTAGAGTGGACTCCATGGCCCATCCAGTACCGAGCGCTCCCGGCAGGAGGACGAACGCACCATTGCCATCGGCAATCGGGGCGCACGTTGCCCCTGCCCAGCAATCGGCACCGGCCTCGCTGCCAACGGTTGAGGAAGTCTCGGCCGGCGGCGTTGTGGTGGACACGTCCGACGCCGAATTGAGGGTTGCGATCATCGCCCGCCTTAATCGCGGCGGACGGTTGGAATGGTGCCTCCCCAAGGGGCATCCGGAGGGCAAGGAGAACAACGAGCAGGCTGCCGTCCGCGAAATTGCCGAAGAAACCGGCATCGAGGGAGACATCCTGGCGCCCTTGGGCAGCATCGACTACTGGTTCACGGTCAGCGGGCACCGGGTCCACAAAACCGTGCACCACTACCTCCTGCGCGCCACGGGAGGCGAGCTCACCATCGAGAACGATCCCGACCAGGAAGCCGTGGATGTGGCCTGGGTGCCGATCCAGGAACTGGCCCGGAAGCTGTCCTTCCCCAACGAACGCCGCATCGCGGACCTTGCCCGCGAGGTCCTGCCCGGACACCTCTAAGCCCGGACGCCGCCGTCGTCATTGCGGTGTTACGGGCCGGTGGGTGAGACGATGAACTCGATGTCAGCTACCAACTTTCCTTCCGACCGGTCCGGCCGGCCCGATGATGCCGCACCCGGCGACGCCACCGCCGGGGCGGCCGCACCGGAGACCGCGCAGCCCGCGGCCGCGGGTCCCAGCGAGTCCCGTTCCAGCGCCATCATGGCCGCAGGGACGCTCGTTTCGCGTTTCCTGGGCTTCGGTAAGACCTGGATGCTGGGCACCGCGCTGGGCCTGGGCTCGACGGTCAACGACACGTTCATCAACGCCAACAACCTGCCCAACCTGATCTTCCTTTTGGTGGCCGGCGGTGTCTTCAATGCCGTGCTGGTCCCGCAGATCATCAAGGCAAGCAAGGCCCCGGACAGGGGAGCGGACTACATCAGCCGGCTGCTGACGCTCGCTGTCCTGCTCCTGTTCGGACTGACGGCGCTGGTGACGCTGGCCGCGCCGGGGGTCATCGAGCTGACCACCCAGGGATATTCGCCGCAGCAGAAGGCCCTCGCGGTAACGTTCGCGTTCTGGTGCCTGCCGCAGATCTTCTTCTACGGCCTTTACGCCCTGCTTACCCAGGTCCTGAACGCCAACGGCGCGTTTGGTCCGGCGATGTGGGCACCCATCCTGAACAACCTGGTGGCCATCGCCGGCCTGGGCATGTTCATCTGGATCTTCGGGACCAACGAGTTCAGCGCCCACACCATCGACAACTGGGGCTCCGCGCAGACTCTCCTGGTGGCCGGGTTCTCCACCATCGGCGTACTGTCCCAGACCGCCATCCTGCTGGTGCCGGTCTTCCGTCTGAAGCTCGGGCTCCGGCCCCGGTTCGGCTGGCGGGGCGTGGGGCTGGGGCACGCTGCGCGGCTGAGCGTATGGACCCTCCTGACAGCCGCCGTCGGGCAGCTGGCCTTCCTTTATGTCATGCGCATCGCCACCATTCCCGGCGCTGAACGCATCCGCCTGCAGGAGGCGGGGGACCCGTCCGCCTCCACCCTCCCCGGCAACGCGGTCCTGGAGGTGGCCAGCCAGCTGTACCTGCTGCCGCACTCGATTATTGCCCTGTCCCTGGCCACCGTCCTGTTCAACCGGATGACCCGGGCTTCGCAGGACGGCAACCGGGCGGAGCTTCGTGACGCACTCTCGCACGGGCTGCGCACCATGGCCGTCGCCACGGTGTTCGGCGCCTTGGCGCTGTTTGCCCTGGCGGGTCCACTGGGCATGTTCTTCTCCGGCGGCTCGCGCCAGGACGGCGTCATGCTGGCCCAGACGCTCACCATCCTTGCCCTCAGCACCCCCTTCATGAGTGCCAACTTCATGATGTCCAGGGTGTTCTATGCCAACGAGGACGCCCGCACGCCGTTCTACGTGCAGCTGCTGCTGGCTGTGGTCTATGTAGCCGGTGCGTTCGCCATCCAATTCCTGCCGGTGGGCCAGATCATCTACGCCATCGCCGTTTTGTATATGGTGGGCAACATCCTCTCGGTGGTCATCAGCGCGGTCTTCCTGCGGCGCATGCTGGGCAGCCTGGACGGTCCGCGGATCGCCAATTCGTACATCCGCATGGGCTATGCGGCCCTTGGCTCCGCCGTCGCCGGTTCGGCCGCCCTCTGGCTGATGGGCAGCTACAACCCTGATGGTTTCGCTTGGAGCGGCCGCCTCCAGGCCCTGCTTACGGTCGCGGTGGCAGGGCCTGTCATGCTCGGCGTCTACTTCGTGCTCCTTCGGCTGTTCCGGGTCACCGAACTGGGCGACATGCTCCGGCCGCTGCTGGGCCGGCTGGGCCGCGGGGGCCCAGCCCCCGCTGCTGAAGCCGGGGACGCGCCGTCGTCCGCTCCTGCCCCAGGTTCCTCCGGGCACCGTCCTGAACGGGCCACCACCTCCGTGGACACCGGCCTCATTCCACGGATTTCCGGCGAGTTCGATGCCGTCTCGTTCCGTGCGGGCCCGGATCCGGAGCGCGGCGTGCGCCGCCAGGACCTGCACGACGACGGCCGCCAGCAGGTGCCGGTGGCCGAGTACCTGCCTGGTGAGGAGCAGCCCGCCACGGCGCGTGGGGGCCTGCTCAGCGAACAGATTCCCCTTCCGGGCCGCCGGACGTACCAGGGCAAGGCCGGCGAGAACCCGTACTTCAAGAAACGCCGCCCACGGAAAAAGTGATGCCGTTGCGGTCTGGCGCCGGTCTTCTCCACGGCCGTCCGGGGCTGATCGGCTAGGATCGAACAGGTACAGGGGTAGTTGCAGTCAGGGTTCGGCCGTGCGCGGCGCCTGATCGGCGGTTGCGTCATTGAGGCCGGCAATCCCGGACAGTCTAGGAGGAACACGTGTCCAACCCGATCGATGTCGGATCAGTACTGGGTGGCCGTTACAAGGTCACAGCCACGGTATTGGCCTCCCACGACCACGATCTGGTGCTGGACGGCGTGGACCAGGTCCTTAACCGGCCGGTCAGCATCCTGGTGGCGGGCCCGGAAAACACCGAGCAGGTTGCCCAGAGCGCCCGCGAAGTGGCCACCGGCGAACGCCCCGGCACGGTACAGGTATTGGACCTCGGCGTCACCGAAGACACCACTTACCTCATCACCAACCACACCTCCGCCGCAGACCTCCTGGATCTTGTGGTGGCATCCAACCCGCCCTACGTCGAACCGTTCTTCACGGACACGCTGGGCAGTGAGATCTTCGGCCAGGCCCGTTCCCACGAACCCGAGCCCTACGACGAGGAAGACAACGTCGACGCCGGGTACATCAACTACGCCGACTCGCACCCGAGCCAGGTTGATCCTTATCCTTCCGCGCCGGCCGCGCCGCCAAGGCCCACGGTCCGGCCCGCAAGCCAGGCTCCCGCTGTACCCCCGGGTTCAGGCCGCACCGGTGCCGCTGGCGCCGCAGCTGCAGGTGCAGGTGCAGCAGCAGCCTCGGCAGCCTCGGCGGGACGACGACCGGCCGACCTGGATCCCGATGCCACTGCCGCCCAGCCCGTACAGCCTGCAGCCGAGCACGCCGGCTTCGAGCCGGCAAACACTGCGGATACGGACACCGGTCCAAACGACACCACGCAGGCACATCCACAGCAGTCCGTTTCGGACGGCAAGCCGAAGGTTTCCTTGTGGTCTGACGACGACTACGCCCAATCGGGCGACGACGACGATCACCAGGACGGCGACGCCCCGCAAGAGCCCCGCAGCGGCAACGGCAGGTCCGCCCTGTTTGCCCGTGCGGCGGCCCCGGCCGCTGCCGGCACCGCATTTGCCGATCGAGACGACGACAACGACCATGATGAGTCCGACGACCAGCCCCGTTCCATGCGCTGGCTGGTTGGCGGCCTCCTGGCCGTTGTGCTGATTGCAGGCCTGATCTTCGCCGTCACCAACCTTGGCAGCCTCTTCACCCCAGGGCAGCCCCAGGCCAAGTCCACTCCGCCCGCCAGCACCAGCGCTCCGCAGGCCTCTGCATCGGCCACCCAGGCGGCCCCGTCGGCTCCGCCCGCGGTACCGCCCGCTATTGAAAGTGTGACCCGGCAGGGGAACTTCGACTTTGCTGCCACATTCGATGGCGACCTGGTCAAGGCTTACGACGGCAACAACGCCAGCTACTGGTCCGACATGGAGTTCGCCACGGAGAACTGGGGTGGCCTGGCCCCGCAGGGAGTTCCGCTGGTGGTAAAGCTGAAGAGCAAGGCAACGGTTTCTTCCATTACGCTCTCCCAGCTCGGGGGATCCGGCGGCAACATCACCGTGTACACCAACGACCAGCCATCCCTGGATGGAGCCAAGTCCATTGGCACCAGCAGTTTCACCTCCACGGACCTGAACATGCCCCTTCCCGAGCCGGTCCAGGCGCAGTACGTGCTTGTTTCCATCAATTCGCTTCCCAAGCTGGCGGCTCCAAAGACCCGTTACGGTTACGGTCTCCGCCTGGCAGAAATCAAGGTCCAGTAAGCCCCGACGCCGCGGTTGTTACAGCCGCGACAGGCGCCGCGCGCGGGGAATGTAATCTGGAAAGAGCGCCCTGCGAAGGATAGTCCTGTACCTTTTGCGGTGGTTCACCTTGTCCGGGCGCTGGAATATTCAGCACGCGGGCACGGTTGTGCCATGTGGCCGGCCTCCAAAGGGAGGCGAGTCGAACAAGGAAGAGGTTCACGTTCCAGTGACCATCGCAGAAAACACGGCGTCCGACGTACGTGATGTCATCATCGTAGGCTCGGGACCGGCAGGGTACACGGCGGCCGTGTACACCGCACGGGCAAACCTCAAGCCTCTGTTGCTCGCAGGTTCAGTGACTGCAGGCGGCGAGCTGATGAACACCACGGACGTGGAAAACTACCCCGGTTTCCCTGAAGGAATCATGGGGCCGGACCTGATGGAGAACTTTGAGAAGCAGGCCGCCAGGTTTGGAACTGAAATCCAGTTTGAGGATGTCACCTGGCTCGACCTCCAAGGACCGGTGAAGAAAGTCACCATCGGCACGGGGGAGACCTTCAGCGCAAAGGCCGTCATCCTTTCCACCGGGTCGGCCTACAGGGAACTGGGGCTTTCCAACGAAAAGCGCCTGTCCGGACATGGTGTCAGCTGGTGCGCAACCTGCGATGGTTTCTTTTTCAAGGACCAGGACATTGCCGTCATTGGCGGCGGCGACTCAGCAATGGAGGAGGCCCTCTTCCTCACAAAGTTTGCGAAATCCGTAACGGTTGTACACCGCCGTGATTCGCTCAAGGCTTCCAAAATCATGGCGGACCGTGCACTCGCACACGAGAAGATCACTTTTGCGTGGAACAGCACGGTAGAGGACGTTCTCGGCGAGGACAAAGTCACCGGACTGCGGTTGAAGAACCTGGTGGACGGGTCAGTGTCTGAGCTTGCCGTTACGGGTGTCTTTGTCGCCATCGGCAACGATCCCCGGACCGATTTGGTCAAGGACGTCCTGGAATTGACACCCGAGGGCACCATCGCCGTGGAGGGCCGGAGTTCCCGGACAAGCCTCCCGGGTGTGTTCGCTGCCGGCGACGTTGTTGACCCGACGTACCGCCAGGCAATCACCGCTTCCGGTTCAGGATGTGTTGCGGCTATTGACGTCGAACACTACCTGGCCGATCTGCCCGCATAATCCGCGACACTGTTATCCGAAGAGAAAGACAAGGTTATGAGCAACGCAAAAGATGTAACTGACGCAAGTTTCGGCACTGACGTCCTGTCCTCCGAAAAGCCTGTCATCGTCGACTTCTGGGCTGAGTGGTGCGGCCCCTGCCGTAAGCTTGGCCCGATCCTTGACGAGATCTCGGTCGAGTACAGCGAGAAAGTCGACGTCGTCAAAGTCAACGTGGATGACAACCCGGCAATCGCTGCCGAATACGGCATCACCTCGATTCCGGCCGTCTACTTGTTCCAGGGCGGCGAAGTAAAGAGCACTGTTATCGGCGCAAAGCCGAAGCAGTTCTTTGAGAAGGAATTCTCTGACGTCCTCTCCTGAACTGCAGCCTATATGGCTTGACCTGATGTAGGTCAAAGAGTTGCTCCCGTCGCCTGGCGGGGGCCACTTTTTGTCCAGTGCCTGCCGTGCTTGAGCGCCTACTTCTATCCAACCCTGAACAATTCGGCACTGCCTGGGCGACCGTAGATCGTTCTTGACAGATACGTTTCACGTGAAACACTTTCGCGCCCGGTACCGTCTGCCGACCCAAATGGAGGTGGCCCCTTGTCGATGGTTCCGACCTGTAGGACGTGGGGCATAGATGCGGGTGGAACTCTAACTCCCAGGGGCGTCTATGGCCACCAGCTACGCCACGCCGGTGCGGTGCCGAATAGGCATCGCGTCTCACATCAAGCTGTCGGAGGCCGCCATCTCTACATCGCGGGACACTGGCACGGTAGCGTACGAGGGTGCGCAAGATGTGAGCCGGAGGTGTGTGAGGCGCCCGCGGTTTCACGTGAAACATCGTAGACGCTGTCACCCCAATTCCAAGCGCCGATGCGGTCATAGGATCGCGTGCCGTCTACGGGACACAGCGGAGGGGAGTCTCGGCTTGGATAGTGCGAATCGAGTCATTTGGCATATATTTCTGCGCAAAGCTGGAGATTGCTTGTGCTTCCTGTGAGAAGCCAATCATCAAGTGCACACATCGAGAACGGACGATTGATACTTCTGGTCTCATTCCCATCGTCCTACGAAGTCCAAGATCAAGCTGAAATCGCGACTGGCATCGGCGACCGCGCGAACCGGTGAGGTGACAATTCCTTAGGCCCAGACGAAAAGCACAAATGTACAGCGCCTCCATCCATGGCCCGGGGAGATTGCTTTCCTGCCTAGCTCCTTCACAACTTGACGCTTCGAATCCTGCTCCGGACCCAGGCATACACGCTTCAGCCGGCAAGAATGCGGTCCATGCGGGGACGGGGTTCTCAGACAGACCGCCCTCGGACCTTCAAGGTCGCTTGCCTAGCGCTTGGGGGGAGACCAGGCGGAGCCGCGCCCCCTCTTTACGCTTTCCTGACCCGGACCAGCGGGCCCCACCCGGTGACACGGACGCATGAGCCAGATCCTCGTCGGGTCGTGAGCTCGCCCAGGGGGCGTGCAGCGCTGTCACCGGTACACCGCGTCAATGATCGAACGGCCCTCCAACGCATCGGATCGATGCCGAGCCTAAGAGCTCTATGGTTCGTCGTCGTTGGCGCTCAGTTCAGCGCACACGCCCTTACACGGCAATTCATCCCATCGCGGCTATTCATTGGTGACTTCAGATTGCCCGTGTACGGCCGCTGATGTCGACCTGGACTCGGAGAGGCTCGATGTTTCACGTGAAACGAAGACGCGTTCCGATATCCCTTTGATCTTATGGGAGGAGTGGGGGCATGCCGCTGCCTGCATCCGACTGGTATTGGGAGTTGGCACGTCCAAGATCTACCTGCGGTGCACCGCTGGATTGGCCGTGAGCGGTGCGACATGAAGACCCCGCCTCTTACACGGGCGACATCCCTGGGGCTCCTCAAGCGGAACAGTGTTCGCCCCATGGGCTCCGGCTGGGGCAGTTCAACTTCGAAGACAACTAGGATCTCGAATCCACCTTGGATACAAGTTTCCCTCTTGGTTATATGGGAGTGACACCATCGAGGATTTTGATCTGGCAATCGAGCCGCTCGTTGGCAATCCCGCTTTGAGTTACGCACACGTTATCCACAGGGCCTCTATCAAGTTATTCACAGCGATATCCACAGGCAGCCTGATCCTCCATTCGAGGGTTTCTCAGATCCTCAACGGCCTATTCGAATCCCAAGGTGTTCGTCTAGACACCATGTCCGCCTATTCGCGGGAACGACCGCGCGAGGGTACGAGCTGATCTAGCTCATACACGCCGGAAATGTCGTCATTTTCCACTCAAAATGTGCGCTTATCGCTGCCGTGCAATGCCACACGATGTTTCACGTGAAACGCCGTCGTCGCGGTCACGCTTAGGGGTTACGTTGCCGCAAGGTTTGTAGCCTTCCCGCAGCAAGTCGCGACGCACAAGGCGCTGCGAAGCTCTGGATAAGGGACAGAACTTATTCACAAAGTTATCCACAGGGATATCCACCTATACTCTGCCGCCGAACGAAGCAGATGAAACGCTCCGGGGGATCGCCCGTTGCGCTCCGGGTATTTCCAGGGTTCACCGGTGCCGATACATTCGCGCCGAGCTAGGCGGCCTTCTCGGTGCAACACCATTGCTTCAAACAACGCTGCCCAACGTCGACGCACGGCGTACAGGCGGTTCTTGAGATTCTTAAGGACAGCAGCCTCCCGCGACGCCAATCCGACGTGGAAGACCTCCGCCCGGCAAAGTGTCGGTTGGGCGCCGTAACGAAGGAACTACACCTCCGTGAAGCCTCAAACCTCCGTCCTGGAGCGTAGTTCCAACACCGCCGAACAATAGCCATCGGCAGCTCTGTAGTCGGCAGCGCCGCTAGGAGGTAGTGCATTGCCACACGCCTTGCCTCTGTGCCAAACCCAGAATGGGTTATCCAGGACGACGCCGAAGGCCGGGGGACAGGGTCATCGGGGAGCAGGTATCGAAGGCTAGGGACTCACGGTGCCCATGCTCATCGCAAGGATGCCGTGCAAGTAACCGCGCCAACTCGTTCCGTGGTGGCACACGCCCCAGGGCAGCGTCGTGGCGATATTGATCCGCCTTCCACGAGACTCTTCCACGACCTAAGCAAACACCGTATGTCTGTTCCCATATTGCGTATTGATCGCACTCAACAACAGCAAGACGGCTTAGGTCATACTCCTGATCATTGCGGGGCCCAACGCGCCCTCGCAGCTCTGCTTCTGAACTCCAACTCACTGAGCGAGTGCCCAATGCAGGACTCCTCAGGAACTACTGATCACCAACGAAGACCGTGGAACCCATAGTCGAACACTGTACTCGATGCACTTCCCATGTGCCCCGCTAAGAAGCACGGGACGCTGTGGGACATCCACGCCACACAGTGATTTCAGGGGTGGTGGATCGGAAACATCCTTTCTTGCCGGCCACGAGGTCCGCCCCGCTCTCGGGTCCATCCGCAGTGCAGCGCGTGAAGCTGGATGCGCGTGCTCCGCCGGCTCTCTCACGGGAGTTCCGACTCCCTATGCGAGAGAGAATGAGTAGCGACCAATTGTGTTTCACGTGAAACATATCTAGACTGCGCCGGCCACCACCCGGAGTTGCGCCGTTTCACGTGAAACATTGACGGGCAGTGCAAGGCGGACAGCTACGGTCTCCGCACACACGGAACCACACGGATGGCTACTTTCGACAAAGTACGTCCCAATAATCTATCGCCAAGTATGGATACTAAGGAGGAGCAGTACTACTGCATACATCAGCCGAACTCTCCCGTATCGGGGCACTCGACCAAATCGCACAGCCGCATTTTGATTATGCACCACTTGCCTGGTGAGATACGACACCTGTGTCACGAGATGATCGGCGACACCAGCCTGGTGATTTCTTTTCAGGTGGGTCCTTGGCTTCGTGGCACAAGGCCCCACGAATGATCAGTCTTAGTAAAGCCCAGTACACCGCAGTCCGTTAACAGCACAATGCGGCTTCGGCGACGTCCGCGGCCCTACAACGCGCGCAAGAACCGCAGAGCTGGCAATTCACCCGCCTAAGGACATAGCAGTCTTTGAGGACAGAACCGTCTTTCGATATTGACGGAGATCCATCACCAGGTAGCCCAATCAAATAGTCACAGTAAAACTTGATGACTTTCTGCGGCAGGACCATGGCATGTAGGCCTGCCGATGACAGAAGCACATTCGCCCGCGAACTATGGCACTCAGGCCCATGTCCGCACACCCTTTAGAAGAGTGAACCGGCCGCGGATGTACCCACAGGGGAGATGCAATTGGCCGGCACATCAAGGAGCGCAGCACATTGCTCGCGTTTCACGTGAAACAACGGACGGAAGTGCACTGCCCGTGTGGATCCGACACCTCTAAAAATCGTCTTCCATCCACACATCTCTGTGCGCCGACGTCAGTAGGGTCTCGACCGGACATCCCGAAGCAGCGGTTCAGCGGCAACAGGAGAGCCGCAGAAGAGCCGGGTGCCTTCCAATAGCCCTGATCCTGGGCCTGGTATTCGACCTATGGGCCCTCGCGGGCACCGCAAGGCCCCGATCCGACGGTCTGCCACAAACTACCCGCACCACCCCCGACTAGCCCAGAGAACGCCGGCTGTACGTCCTACGCCCAGCGGAACGTGGGCAAAACCCGAACTAATATGCCCGCAAAGCAGGCAAAGTACACCCTTGCCGCCACATCAGACGGTCGGATGCGGCAATGCTCCATAGCGGGAACCCAGTAAGCAGGCAGACGAACTCGGACCATGACGGGTCCCAAACCGAGTCAGTTCTCGCCAGCCCCGGAGACCTCGCATCCAGGGGCCGTCTAGCCGACCGTCCCACGAACGCAAAGAGGCCCAATTCGCAGTGAATCGGGCCTCCCTAGGCTCCAGTAACGGTGAGCGCTAGTTGGTCGCTCCCGGCGCCAGCACATCCATGATTCGGTTGAGGTCCTCTACGCTGGCAAACTCGATGCTGACTTTGCCTTTTCGGACGCCAAGGGAAATCTTCACATTGGTGTCCAGCCGGTCCGAAAGCGATGACGCCAAGTAGTCGAGCCGTTCATGCCGCGCCCCGGGGCGGGGGATGTTGTTTTTGGCCGGTTTAGCCGGGTCCTGGTAGAGCGTGACTGCTTCTTCAGTGGCGCGCACGGACATGCCCTCGGCCACGATCTTCTGGGCGAGCCGTTCCATGGCCGCTGCATCCGGCAGCGAGAGAAGAGCACGGGCGTGGCCGGCCGACAGGACGCCCGCGGCTACGCGGCGCTGCACGAGCGGCGGCAACTTCAGCAGGCGGAGCGTGTTCGAGACCTGGGGACGCGAGCGGCCGATCCGGTCAGCGAGCTGCTCGTGGGTGGTACCGAAGTCCTCGAGGAGCTGCTGGTACGCCGCCGCCTCTTCCAGGGGATTCAGCTGGCTGCGGTGCAGGTTCTCCAAGAGGGCATCGCGCAGCAGGTCGTCATCGGTGGTGTCACGGATGATGGCAGGAATGGTCTCCAGCCCTGCCGCCTGGACCGCCCGCCAACGGCGCTCACCCATGACAAGTTCATAGGGTTCACTACCAGATTCGGTTGATGTACGAACAACAATTGGCTGCAGGACTCCGATTTCACGAACGGAGTGCACCAGCTCGGCCATGTCGTCTTCATCAAAGACATTTCGGGGCTGCTTACGGTTGGGGTGAATGTCGCCTACCGGCAATTCCGCGAACCGTGCGCCTGGTACCTCGACCAACTCAACGCCGGATTCCGGGGCCGCTGATGCTTCCACCTTATCCGCTGCGCCGGCTTCAGCCGGTCGGGCTGCCTTCGCCGGTGGCGTTGAGGGGGCGGGCCCATCCGCAGCCTTGGAGCGCGGGCCCGGCGCCTTCTTGGCGGGGGCCTTCGTGTCCGCTGCCCCGTTGGCGGCCGCGGCCGTCTTGGAGGGCTTGTCGGTGGCTGTCGATTTTGCGGGGGTAGTCTTCGCTGCAGAAATCCGGGCCGCGGGAGCTTGGCCTTCTTTTTCCTGTGCCCTGGCTGCAGCCGGCGGTGCAGGCTGCTCTACGGGTTCGGTCTTCTTCCGGCCTTCCGGAAAAAACAAGTCCACTGGCCGCGATTGCGCTGCACCGTTTGCAGAACCATTGGCTGCGGCGGAACTTGGAATCAGCGCGCCAAGACCGCGGCCTAAGCCCCGTCGCTTCTCGCTCATGGGTAAATCCCTCCAGTGGTGAAGCCAGGATGACCCGGGCCTCCATGCGTTGCGGTATTGAAGATTCTAGCGTTCCGCTATTTCAGCGGCGGCTTCCAGATAGGACAGGGCACCACTCGAGGACGGGTCGTAGGTCATGACCGTCTGCTGGTAGCTGGGCGCTTCAGAGATCCGCACCGAGCGGGGAACCACGGCGGAGAGCACCTGTTCAGGGAAGTGCTGGCGCACTTCAGCAGCAACCTGGGCAGCGAGGTTGGTCCGGCCGTCGTACATGGTGAGCAGGATCGTTGAAACAACGAGGTCCGCGTTGAGATGCTTCTGGATCATCTCGATGTTCTTGAGGAGCTGGCTGAGGCCTTCCAGGGCGTAGTACTCGCATTGGATAGGAATCAGCACTTCACTGGCGGCGCAGAAGGCGTTGACTGTCAGGAGGCCGAGGCTGGGCGGGCAATCGATAAAGACGTAGTCGAGGCGCTCTTCGCCGTTCTTTTCGCGGGTTTTAGCGTACACGTCGATAGCGCGCCGCAGCCGTTGTTCCCGGGCGACCAGGGAGACGAGCTCGATCTCGGCACCGGCCAGATGGATGGTGGCCGGGGCGCAGATCAGCTTCCCGATGTCCGGGCACGGGGCCACAACATCCGCCAGCGGGATGTCGTTGATCAGGACGTCGTAGATGCTGTCCACATCGGCGTGGTGTTCAATGCCGAGGGCGGTGGAGGCGTTTCCCTGGGGGTCGATATCGATGACCAGGACGTTGAGTCCGGCGGCCGCAAGGGCTGCGGCAATGTTTACGGTCGTCGTGGTCTTGCCCACGCCGCCCTTCTGGTTGGAGACGGTGAAGATCCGGGTCTGCTCCGGACGCGGGAGCTGGCGACCCATCAGGCGTTCCCGGCGTTTGGTCTCGTGTGCGAGCTCACGGGCGATAGGACTCGAATCGTCAATGGCATCGATGACGTTCGACCTACCGGAAGCGGTTGTTTCACGTGAAACTCCGCTTTCAACGGCACCGGTGGCCGGCCGTGGGTGGTTCCCGCCCCGGGCCGGGGCCATTCCCAAACCGGCCAACCCGGACCCAGCGACGGAACGTGCCGACCCCAGAGACACAAACGGCGGGATCCGTTGTGCGGAGGCTTCACTACTCGTCACTGGGGCACACTCACTCTCGTTCAGCCAATTTTGCTGCCGTTGTCTAGCCTAACTGCTCCACCCGTCTGACCACCGTCAGTGGGCCCACTTTAGGACTTCTTTTGGGACTTGTTCACTACGATGCGCACCACGGTGGTGGGCTCTTCAAGGATGTTGTCACCGACGGTGACCACCGATGTCTGCACACCGCCAAGCTTGCGGATGACCTTCGCGGCCTTTTCGATCTCTTCACCGGCACTGCGGCCCTTGATGGCCACCACCTCACCGTGTCCGGCGAGGAGCGGGATGGTCAGGCCTGCGAGGTTCGTCAGGGCTGACACGGCACGGGCGGTGACCACGTCGGCGTCCACCTGCCCCACCGCCAGTTCGGCCCTGGTACGCATGACGGTGACGTTGTCCAGGCCGAGGTCGTCCACCACTTCCTGGAGCCAAATAACCCTTCGTTCGAGGGGTTCGATGAGCGTCAATTCGAGGTCTGGGCGGGCAATGGCGAGGCAAAGGCCAGGCAGGCCTGCGCCGCTTCCGACGTCGGCAACGTGGCTTCCCTGGGGGATCTCACTTTCGATGACCGCGCAATTGAGCACGTGGCGGCTCCACAACCGGGGAACCTCGCGGGGCCCAATCAGCCCGCGTTCGGTCCCGGAGGTGGCCAGGTGCTCAACATAGCGTTTGGCCAGGTCCAGGCGGTCGCCGAAAATCTTCTCAGCAGCCCGAAGCTCTGCTGCCGTGATATCAACCATGGTTATCGTGCTGGCACTCTCTAGTCTGCGGAAACAACAATGTGGCGTCCGGAGCCTTCACCCTCGGACTCACTGACCAATCCGAGGTCAGCCACGGCGTCGTGCACGATCTTGCGCTCGTAGGCACTCATCGGCTCAAGGGCAACCGGCTTACCGGTCTCCTTGACGGATGCTGCGGCATCTTCGGCGATCTTCTGCAGGTGGCCGGTACGTTCCTGGCGGTAGCCATTGATGTCCAGCACAAGCCGTGAACGGTTCTCCGTAGCGGAGAGTACGGCCAGCCGGGTGAGCTCCTGGAGAGCCTCCAGCACCTCGCCGTCTTCTCCTACCAGGCCTTCGAGGCCCTCGGTTTCTTCCTCCGCGACGATGGAGATGTAGGTGCGGCCGTTGCGGACCTCGATGTCGATATCGCCGTCGATATCGGCGATGTCCAGCAGTTCCTCCAGGTAGTCTGCGGCGACGTCGCCCTCTTCCTCGAGGCGGCTGGCCGCAGAGGCCTTAGCGGGGGACTCGTCCTGGTCTGCAATCTCTTCGGAAAGGACGTGCTCGGTGCTCTCGGCTGACATTACTTCTTCTTCCTGTTCTTACGCTGGGGCTGGACGCGCTGTCCCTTGGCTTCCACGGCGGCAGCCGCGGCGGCGTCGGCTGCCTCATCCCGCTTGCCGGTGAGGACGGAAAGGGCCGGCAGGCCCTTGGCTGCGCGGCGTTCGGCGAGGGCCTTGGCAGCGGGGGATCCCGGCGTCGGCATGCGGCGGATCACGAAGAACTGCTGTCCCATGGTCCAGAGGTTGGTGGTGGTCCAGTAGATCAGAACGCCGATGGGGAAGTTGATGCCACCCACGCCGAAGACTACCGGCAGGATGTAAAGCATCATCTTCTGCTGCCGCATGAATGGGCTGGCCATGGCTTCTTCAGACATGTTCTTGGCCATGATCTGCTTCTGGGTGATGAACTGGGACGCCGTCATGGCCAGGATCATCACGATCGAGAGCACCACCACGGCTGTGTTCCCGGCACCACCGTGCAGCAGGGCGGCGGACAGCGGCGCACCGAAGATGCTGGAGGCATCGAACTCCACTACCTGTTCGTGGCTCATCGCACCAATGCCGGCACCCTGGTCTTTCGCCTGGGAAATGCCCGAAAGCACCTGGAACAGTGCGAAGAAGAATGGCATCTGGATCAGCATGGGAAGGCAGGCGGAGAACGGGTTGGTGCCGTGCTTCTTGTACATGGCCATCTGTTCCTGGGCCATGGCCTGGCGGGACAGCTGGTCCGTCTTGCCCTTGTACTTGTCTTGCAGCTTCTTCAGGTCGGGCTGCAGCAGCTGCATGCCGCGCTGCGCCTTGATCTGCTTGACGAATACGGGGATCAGGGCGGCACGGATCACCAGCACCAGTCCGATGATGGACAGAGTCCAGGTCCAGCCGTTTGCGGCGGGCATGCCGATGGCGCTCAAGCCATCGTGGAATCCAATCATGATGATGGAAACCAGCCACTTGAACGGGGCCATGATTGTTCCAAAGAAGTCCATACTTATCCCTATTCGTCAGGCCGCACTGCGGCCTTCTTCATCAGTCCGAGCAACCAGGTACCGGTCCGGATTGTTCAGCACAACAATTGTGGGGGTTCGGCCCGCAGGCCATTCCCGGCCGCCGGCGGGGACGTGGTCCACTCCGCCGGCATTCCATGGGTGGCAGTGGCCAAGGCGCCTGACTGCGAGCCAGCTTCCCTTCACAGCGCCGTGTACGGTGACCGCTTCAAGGGCATAGGCCGAGCATGAAGGGAAGAATCGGCAGACGGGGCCGTACAAGGGAGAAACCACCTTGCGGTAGGCCATCAGCAAGAGAATGAGGATGTTCCGGGGCAGGTTCCAGAGGAACTTGGCGACGGCGGCGGTCACGTTCCGGATGCGGGCGACGGCGGCAGTGGTGCTAGGCACGCGTTGTCCCCTCCCGTGTTGTACCGGCCGAACCTTTGGCGGCAGGCCGTGGTGGCCGTCCGGCCAGCCGGTTCTGCGTTGTTTCCAGTGCTGCGTTGTAATCCGCCAGCAGTTGATCCCAACTGGCAGACGCGGAGGCGGGCAGTGCCCGCACCACGATGGCGAGTCCAGTTGCGTGTTCACTCAGTGAGGCGGCAGCCGCTTCCCTCAGTCTCCTCTTAACGAGGTTCCTGACCACGGCGTTCCCTACACTCTTGGAAACAATGAACCCGATCCGGCTGGGTTCGTCGGCAGCGATGGCTGCCGCATATAACACTACGTTCCGGCGTCCATTGCGGACACCGGAACGTACGGTTATTGAAAAATCGGTTGCAGTCCTCAGGCGGTTGCGGGCGGCCAGCACCTTAAACTCGCAAAGGGATGTCTACCGACAAGTCAGTTATTTAGGCCGAAAGCTCGGTACGGCCCTTGCCACGACGGGCTGCCAGGATGGCGCGGCCGGCACGGGTACGCATACGAAGGCGGAAGCCGTGCTTCTTGGCTCGACGGCGGTTATTCGGCTGAAAAGTCCGCTTGCTCACGTTAGTTACTCCAGTGGATCAAAGGTGCGCCCACCCGATCAATATGGGGAAGAACTGGCCGACGCTAAGTTTTGTATATGCACGCTTCCCCCGGCTGTCCAAGCGCACTGCGCCTGGAAGTTCAGATGGGGCCAAAAAGCGGACACAAAGGACTTCACAACGTTAGGGCAATTCGAGGCCCCGAGTCAAACCGGGAGGGCCCTGCGGTGCTATCCCCAGCTGTGCCTAAGTATCCCAACAGGCTGTGGATGAAGTGGCTCACAGGGGCCTCCAAGGAACCACAACCGTGTAATTATCCACAGCCGGATAGCCAGCTATCTTCTAGGCTTTTGATCCCCTAGAGTGTCCCAGTAGCCGATTATCCACGGACTGTGCATAACCCTGTGGATTAAGTTGGGCCAGCAGCCTGGTTCCGGACTTGGGCTGCAGGCAATGCAGGCATAGCAAGTTTTGAGGGAACCGATTGATGACAGTAGACGAAGCCAACCACGCCAATACTGTCGGAAGTTCCTGGCGCCGGGTTGTCAGCCTGCTGGAACAGGACCACCGTGTTTCACCGCGCCAGCGGGGTTTCGTCATCCTCGCCCAGGCCCAGGGCCTGATCGGCTCCACCCTCCTGGTGGCCGTCCCCAACGAGCTCACCCGCGAAGTGCTCCAAACCCAGGTCAAGGACGCCCTGGACGATGCTCTGCACAATGTCTTCTCCGAGGACATCCGCTGCGCCATCGACGTCGACACCGATCTGGTGCCCATCCACGAAGAGCCCGAACCCGTCGTCGAGCCTGCGTTCGCGCCGGACCAGCTGATCGAACAAAAGCCGCAGCCCATGCTGCCCAGCACGTCGCATGAATTCGGCCGGCTGAACCCCAAGTACGTCTTCGACACGTTCGTCATTGGTTCCTCCAACCGATTTGCCCACGCAGCCGCCGTCGCCGTTGCCGAGGCACCCGCCAAGGCCTACAACCCGCTATTCATCTACGGCGACTCCGGCCTCGGCAAAACGCACCTCCTGCACGCCATCGGGCACTACGCCCGCCGGCTCTACAGCGGGATCCGGGTCCGGTACGTCAACTCCGAAGAATTCACCAACGACTTCATCAACTCCATCCGGGACGACGAAGGCGCCAGCTTCAAAACCACGTACCGCAACGTGGACGTCCTGCTGATCGATGACATCCAGTTCCTGGCCGGCAAGGACCGCACGCTGGAGGAGTTCTTCCACACGTTCAATTCGCTGCACAACAACAACAAACAGGTGGTCATCACCTCGGACCAGCCGCCCAAGCTGCTCGCCGGGTTCGAAGACCGGATGAAGTCGCGGTTCGAATGGGGACTGCTGACAGACATCCAGCCGCCGGAACTCGAAACGCGCATCGCAATTTTGCGGAAAAAGGCGCTCAGCGAGGGACTGTCGGCACCTGATGACGCCCTGGAGTACATCGCGTCGAAGATTTCCAGCAACATCCGCGAACTTGAGGGCGCCCTGATCCGCGTCACCGCCTTCGCCAGCCTCAACCGGCAGCCGGTGGATGTTGCGCTTGCGGAAATGGTCCTCAAGGACCTGATCACTGACGACGGTGCACAGGAAATCACGTCAGCGCAGATCCTCCAGCAGACCGCTGACTACTTCAAGCTCAGCATGGAAGAGCTCTGCAGCAAGTCCCGCACCCGGACCCTTGTCACCGCCCGCCAGATCGCCATGTACCTCTGCCGGGAACTGACGGACATGTCGCTCCCCAAGATCGGCCAGGAACTCGGCGGCCGCGACCACACCACAGTGATCCATGCCGACCGCAAGATCCGTGAGCTGATGGCCGAACGCCGTGTGATTTACAACCAGGTGACGGAACTGACCAACCGGATCAAGCAGCAGCAGCGCGACTCCTGAATCCACACCGGGCCACGCACTCTATACCTTATTAACAGGCGTATGTGGATAAGCCTGTGGATACTTAAGGGGACAAGCGCGCTTAATGGGCTTAAAACCCTTAAGCCGTCTGTGGATCATCAAAAATGCCTCTTTGGGTTGTCCCCATCCACACCCTGTTTAAAACCCAGGTAACGCACAGTCCGTGAACAGGGCTTAACCCCGGAAACGTGGGTCAGGATTGGGTTATCCACAGTTTCCACAGCAGTTATTAACACTACGAATCCCAAAAAATTGAATTCCCTCAAACAACAAGATCCATCGGCACCTCCACCGGGCGGGCCCTCCGGCCCCTGGAAGGGCCGGGCCGGGTGCTTGGGGATGGGTTAATCGCGGATCTTCCGGCTAAGCTGTCAGCAGCGCTCCCATCCCTGGGTTTTGTGTGGTTTCCGTCTGCACGGACCATGCACCGGCCGCGGCGCGCACAACATCTTCCGGAGTTTCACTGCGAAGTTCCCGGGTTTACATGGCAGCAGCAATGAAAGGCGGCACCCTTCCGTGAAGTTCAGAGTCGATCGGGACGTCCTGGCCGAAGCCGTCACCTGGACAGCCCGCTCGTTGTCTCCGCGGCCGCCGGTCCCCGTCCTTTCCGGCCTGCTCCTGAAGGCCGAAGCGGGTACGGTCAGCCTCTCGAGCTTTGACTACGAAACCTCCGCACGGCTGGAAATCGCCGCCGATATCAGGGACGAAGGAACCATCCTGGTTTCCGGCCGGCTGCTTGCGGACATCTGCCGCAGCCTCCCCTCGGCCCCGGTGGACGTTGAAACCGACGGCAACAAGGTCACACTCACCTGCCGTCGAAGCAGCTTCCACCTGGCCACCATGCCGGAAGCCGAGTACCCGCCGCTGCCTGCCCTTCCTGCCATCAGCGGCACCGTTCCCGGCGACGCTTTCGCGCAAGCTGTTTCCCAGGTGATCATCGCCGCCAGCAAGGACGACACCTTGCCCATCCTCACGGGCGTGCGGATGGAAATCGAGGATGACCTGATCACCCTCCTTGCCACCGACCGGTACAGGCTGGCCATGCGCGAAGTGCCGTGGAAGCCTGTGACTCCGGGAATCTCCACGAGCGCGCTGGTGAAGGCCAAAACCCTCAACGAAGTGGCCAAAACCCTCGGCAACAGCGGCGACATCAACCTTGCCCTCTCCGACGATGACAGCCGGCTGATCGGATTCGAAAGCGGCGGCCGCACCACCACGTCCCTGCTTGTGGATGGCGATTACCCGAAGATCCGGTCCCTGTTCCCGGAATCCACACCCATCCATGCCACGGTGCAAACCCAAGAGCTGGTGGAAGCCGTCCGCCGCGTCTCACTTGTCGCCGAACGCAACACTCCGGTCCGCCTGGCCTTCAGCAGCGGACTGCTCAACCTTGATGCCGGAACCGGCGAGGACGCCCAGGCGTCGGAGGAGCTTGAAGCGCAGCTGTCCGGCGAGGACATCACCGTGGCCTTCAACCCGCACTACCTGATTGAGGGCCTCAGTGTCATCGAGACGAAATTCGTCCGGTTCTCGTTCACCACGGCACCCAAGCCCGCCATGATCACGGCGCAGGCAGATGCCGACGGCGAAGACCAGGATGATTACCGCTACCTGGTGATGCCTGTCCGCCTGCCCAACTAGTCCCCACCGCCGCCTTGCCTCGCAAGCTCGGCCAGGGAACCCGGGCGGCGTGGGTCCACCCATCGGCTCCCAGCCTTCACACACCAGCGCAGAAAAGAGTCTCACCGTGCACATTGGACTGATTGGCCTCGGCAAAATGGGTTTCAACATGCGTGAACGCCTGCGCAAGGGCGGCGTGGAGGTCACCGGCTACGACCGGAATCCCGATGTCACGGATGCCGCAAGCGTCGAAGACCTGATCGCCGCCGTCCCGGCGCCGAGGGTCATCTGGGTCATGGTCCCGGCCGGCCCCGTGACAGACTCCGTCATCACCGAATTGGCCGGCAAACTCGAGCCCGGCGACCTTGTGATCGACGGTGGAAACTCGCGGTTCACGGAAGACCAGAAACATGGTGAGGTGCTTGCCGCCAAGGGCATCCGGTTCGCCGACTGCGGGGTGTCCGGCGGGGTTTGGGGCCTACAGAACGGCTACGGCCTGATGGCAGGCGGTGACGCCGGCGACATTGAACGCGCCATGCCGGTTTTTGATGCCTTGCGGCCTGAGGGCGACAGGGCTGACAGCTTTGTCCACGTTGGCGGAATCGGCGCCGGCCACTACGCCAAGATGGTCCACAACGGGATCGAATACGGCCTGATGCAGGCGTACGCCGAAGGGTACGAACTGCTTGCCGCCAAGGACATCGTCACGGACCTGCCGGGCACGTTCCGCGCTTGGCAAAAGGGAACCGTGGTCCGTTCCTGGCTGCTGGACCTCATGGTCAAAGCCTTGGATGAAGATCCAGGCCTGGAGTCCATCGACGACTACGTGGAGGATTCGGGTGAGGGCCGCTGGACAGTTGAAGAGGCCATCGCCAATGCGGTTCCGGCCCCGGCCATCACGGCCGCCCTGTTTGCCCGTTTTGCTTCCCGGGAGGACACGTCCCCCGCGATGAAGATGGTTTCTGCGCTGCGCCACCAGTTCGGTGGCCATGCAACCCGTCCCGCCAAGTAGCATCCAGCAGGAGCCGCCACCGGTTCCAGAATTGCCGACCACCGCGTGTATCTTGAACATCTTTCCCTGACGGACTTCCGCAGCTACGCCCAGGTTGACCTCAGCCTCGGCCCGGGCGTTACCGTCCTGGTGGGATACAACGGCATCGGCAAAACCAATCTGATGGAGGCCATCGGCTACCTGGCAACGCTCAGCTCCCACCGGGTCAGTTCCGATGGCCCCTTGCTCCGGTTCGGCACAGAGCGCGCCTTGGTCCGGGCCCGTTTGGTCCGCGGAGAGCAGACCACGGTGCTGGAGCTGGAAATCAATGCCGGCCGGGCCAACCGCGGCCGGATCAATCGCAGCAACCCGGTCCGCGCCCGCGACCTGCTGGGCATCTGCCAGACCGTCCTGTTCGCTCCCGAGGACCTGGCATTGGTCAAGGGGGATCCCGCCAACCGCCGGCGCTTCCTGGACGAACTGCTCGCCAGCCTCATTCCGCATCATGCAGCCACCCGCAGCGATTACGACCGCGTCCTGAAGCAACGCAACGCCCTGCTGAAATCAGCGCGGGCCGGACGGTTCACGACTGCCCATGAAGCCACCCTGGATGTTTGGGACCAGCACATGGCCCGTGCCGGAGCACAGCTGCTGCACGCACGGCTGGAACTGGTGGAACGGCTCCGCCCGCACCTCGCCCGCGCTTACGCCGAGCTGACGGATGCTTCCAAGCCCGCCGATGCCCTGTACCGTTCGACCCTCCAGAACCAGATGGACGACGACGGCGTCCCGGCCGCACATGCCCAGCGCACCACGGCCGGGGCTTCGTCCGCCGCGCAGGAGGACCTGCGCTTGCTCAGTGTCGAACAGCTGACGGAGCGCTACATCCAGGCTTTCGCGGAATCACGGAAGAAAGAACTGGAACGTGGCATCTCGCTCGTCGGCCCGCACCGCGACGAGCTGGAGCTCATCCTTGGACAGGCACCCGCGAAGGGATATGCCTCGCACGGGGAGACCTGGTCCATGTGCCTCTCCCTGCGGTTGGCGTCGTACTACGTCATGCTCGATGACGCCCGCACCGGCGGGTCCGCCCCCATCCTCATCCTGGACGACGTCTTTGCCGAACTCGATGTCCAGCGGCGGCGTAAACTGGCGGCTATAGTCTCCGGCGCGGAACAGGTCCTGGTGACCGCCGCCGTCGACGCCGATATTCCGGAAGAGCTGTCCGGACGGCGGGTGAAGGTCATCCCGGGAGGAATCGATGAGCAGTGACGAGGATGCCGGGCTGCAGCCCGGCCGCGAACCTGACCACATCGATGCCCCGCAAGCAGCACTGAACCGGATGCGGGAGGCGGCTGCCGCCCGCGGCGAAGTCCGCAGGAAGGCGCCCCGGCCCGGTTCGCAAAAAGCCAAGGGCAGTATCCGTGACACCCGGGGCTTCAGCCAGTTTCATGCCACCGGCCGGGACCCGCTCGGCCTGGGCAAAGTGGTTGGGCGGCTGGTTGCAGAACGCGGCTGGACCTCCCCGGTAGCGGTGGGTTCCGTCATGGCGGAGTGGGCCACCTTGGTGGGCCCGGAGATTTCAGCCCACTGCACACCCGAAAGCTTCACCGACACCACCCTGCACGTTCGGTGTGACTCCACGGCCTGGGCCACCCAGCTCAGGCTGCTGAGCACCAGCTTGCTGGAGAAATTCCGCCGGGAACTGGGCGACGGCGTGGTCACCAGGATCCAGGTCCTCGGCCCCACAGCGCCCAGCTGGCGCAAGGGTGGACGCAGTGTCAACGGGCGTGGTCCGCGGGACACCTACGGATAGCCGGGCCGCAGCTCTTGAAACTTCGCCCAAAGGCGTATAGAGGCCGGTAAGGGCCGCGGCGTGTATGGGCACCCGAAGGGCGTACCACCGGGCCGTCCTAGGCGGGGCCAAGAGCCTCGCACAGGCACATTCACCGTCCGCCCACGGCCTTGGAATGCGAGGATCTGGGCGTGTTCGCGGTAGAATTGACCGAGATAACTGGGCGCGGATGAAACGTTGACTTCAGTCCGTTCTCCGCGCGCGTCCCGCACGCAGAGCGCGGATCACCGACCGTCATCGAGTCACCGGCGCCATAAGTTTGTGCCTGTTGGCGGGTCACTTTTCCCTGCGAAAAGAAATCAGCCGGCCATCATCGAGAACAGAGGAGTCGCAGCGCCTGTGGCTAACGACAATACAGATATTCTGGCAGCAGATACAGCGGTCGAGGATGGCCGTACCCCTGACACCCCGGCTGCGTCTACCAGCCCAAGGGAGTACGGTGCCAGCGACATCACTGTCCTTGAAGGCCTCGAAGCTGTCCGCAAGCGCCCGGGCATGTATATCGGTTCCACGGGTCCCCGAGGACTCCACCACCTGGTCTATGAGGTGGTGGACAACTCCGTGGATGAGGCACTCGCCGGTTACTGCAGCCATATCGAAGTGGTCCTGCAGGCCGACGGCGGCGTCAAAGTTGTCGACGACGGCCGCGGAATCCCGGTGGACATGCACCCCACCGAGCACAAGCCCACCGTCGAGGTGGTAATGACCATCCTGCACGCCGGCGGCAAGTTCGGTGGCGGCGGCTACGCGGTCTCCGGCGGCCTGCACGGTGTGGGCATTTCCGTGGTCAACGCCCTCTCCAGCAGGGTGGACACCGAGGTACGGCGCCAGGGCCACGTCTGGCGGATGTCCTTCGCCGACGGAGGCAAGCCGCAGGGCAGCCTGGTCCAGGGTGAAGAGACCGATGCCACCGGCACCACCCAGACCTTCTATCCGGACCCGGCGATCTTTGAAACCACCGAGTTTGACTTCGAGACCCTCCGCGCCCGTTTCCAGCAGATGGCCTTCCTCAACAAGGGCCTGCGCATAACGTTGACGGATGAGCGTGCCGCCAAAGGTGATGAAGCCGACGGCGACCTCGACCTTGACGACCTCAGCACCGACGGTGAGATCAGCGCCGAACACCGAACCGTGGTGTACCAGTACGACGAAGGCCTGCTGGACTACGTCAAGCACCTGAACTCGGGCAAGAAGGTGGAGGTGGTCCACGAGGACGTCATCGCCTTCGAAACCGAGGACACCGAACGCCGGATTGCCCTGGAAATGGCGATGCAGTGGACCAGTGCCTACTCCGAGAGCGTGCACACCTACGCCAACACCATCAACACCCACGAGGGCGGCACCCACGAAGAAGGCTTCCGTGCCGCACTGACGTCCCTGATAAACCGGTACGCCCGGGAAAAGGGCATCATCAAGGAAAAGGACGACAACCTCACGGGCGACGACATCCGCGAGGGCCTCACCGCCGTCATTTCCGTCAAGCTGGCGGAGCCCCAGTTCGAAGGCCAGACCAAGACGAAGCTGGGCAACTCCGAGGTCAAGGGATTCGTCCAGCGCGTGGTCACCGACGGCCTGGGTGACTGGCTGGAGCGCAACCCCGGTCCCGCCCGTGACGTCATCCGCAAGGCCATTTCGGCGGCCCAGGCACGCATGGCCGCGCGGAAGGCCCGCGACAACGCCCGGCGCAAGAGCCCGCTGGAATCGTTCGGCATGCCGGGCAAGCTTTCCGACTGCTCCTCCAAGGACCCGGAAAAGTGCGAGGTCTACATCGTGGAGGGCGACTCCGCCGGCGGTTCCGCCAAGCGCGGCCGCAACCCCGAAACACAGGCCATCCTGCCCCTGCGCGGCAAGATCCTGAACGTGGAACGTGCCCGCCTGGACAAGGCCCTGGGCAACGCGGAGGTCCAGTCCATGATCACCGCGTTCGGCACCGGGATTGGCGAGGACTTCGACCTCGCCAAACTTCGGTACCACAAAATCGTCCTCATGGCCGATGCCGACGTGGACGGCCAGCACATCACCACCTTGCTGATGACCTTGCTGTTCCGCTACATGCGTCCCCTGATCGAGAACGGCTACGTCTACCTGGCGCAACCGCCGCTGTACCGGATCAAATGGTCCAACGCGCCGCACGACTACGTGTACAGCGACCGCGAACGCGACGCCAAACTGGTGGCTGGCCAAGCGGCTGGACGCCGCATCCCGAAGGACAACGGCATCCAGCGCTACAAGGGCCTGGGCGAGATGGACTACACCGAACTCTGGGATACCACCATGGACCCTGACCACCGCACCCTGCTGCAGGTGACCATGGATGACGCCCTCGCCGCCGACCAGATCTTCTCCGTCCTCATGGGCGAAGACGTGGAGTCACGGCGCAACTTCATTCAGCAGAACGCCAAGGACGTCAGGTTCCTGGACATCTAAGGACCCGCTCCAAAGTATTCGGAACCAGACATATACCTGAAACGGAAAATAAAGAATGAGCGACGAAACCCCCGAGATTCCCGCCCCCGAGGCCGGAGAACCGGACACCGTTCTTGAAGGCGACGTGCTGATCGACCGCGTTGAACAGGTGGACCTGCAGACGGAAATGCAGCGTTCCTACCTGGACTACGCCATGGCCGTCATCGTAGGGCGCGCCCTCCCGGACGTCCGCGACGGCCTCAAGCCCGTCCACCGCCGCGTGCTCTACGCGATGTTCGACGGCGGATACCGCCCCGACCGTTCCTTCAACAAGTGCGCCCGCGTGGTGGGCGAAGTCATGGGCCAGTACCACCCGCATGGCGACACTGCCATCTACGATGCCCTGGTCCGGTTGATCCAGGACTGGACCATGCGCTATCCGCTGGCGCTCGGGCAGGGGAACTTCGGTTCACCAGGCAACGACGGTGCCGCCGCACCCCGGTACACCGAGACCAAAATGGCGCCCCTGGCCATGGAAATGGTCCGCGACATCGACGAGGAAACCGTCGATTTCCAGGACAACTACGACGGCAAGAACCAGGAACCCACCATCCTGCCCGCCAGGTTCCCCAACCTGCTGGTGAACGGATCCTCCGGCATTGCGGTCGGCATGGCCACCAACATCCCGCCGCACAACCTGCGGGAAGTGGCGGACGGGGTCCAGTGGTACCTGGCCAACCCCGGCGCCACCCGCGAGGAACTCCTCGAAGAACTGCTGCTGCGGGTCAAGGGCCCGGATTTCCCCACGGGTGCCACCATCCTGGGACACAAGGGCATCGAAGACGCCTACCGGACCGGCCGCGGTTCCGTCACCATGCGTGCAGTGGTCGCGGTGGAGGAACTCCAGGGACGCACCTGCCTGGTGGTCACGGAACTGCCGTACCAGGCCAACCCTGACAACCTGGCCATCAAGATCGCCGAATTGGTCAAGGACGGCAAAATCTCCGGCATCGCGGACCTCCGCGATGAAACCTCCGGCCGCACCGGCCAGCGCCTGGTGATCGTGTTGAAGCGCGACGCCGTACCCAAGGTGGTGCTGAACAACCTCTACAAGCACACCGAGCTGCAGAGCAACTTCTCCGCCAACATGCTGGCCATCGTTGACGGCGTGCCCCGGACACTCAGCCTGGACGCCTTCATCCGGCACTGGGTGACGCACCAAATGGACGTCATTGCACGCCGAACCCGGTACCGCCTGCGCAAGGCCGAGGAGGAAGCCCATATCCTCCGTGCCCTGCTGAAGGCACTGGATATGCTCGACGAAGTCATCGCCCTGATTCGCGCCTCGAACACCACCGAAGCCGCACGCGACGGGTTGATGGAACTTCTTGATATCGACGAGCTGCAGGCCCGCGCCATCCTGGACATGCAGCTGCGCCGCCTCGCCGCCCTGGAACGCCAGAAGATCCAGGACCGGCACACCGAGCTCGAGGCCCTGATCGCCGAATACAACGCGATCCTGGCCTCCGAACAGCGCCAGCGCGAGATCATCAGCGTCGAGCTGGCCGAAATCGTGGACAAGCACGGCGACGACCGCCGCACCAAGATCCTCATGGGCTTCGATGGCGATATGTCCATGGAAGACCTGATCCCCGAAGAGGAAATGGTGGTCACCATCACCCGCGGCGGCTACGTCAAGCGCACGCGCAGTGACAACTACCGCTCACAACAGCGCGGCGGCAAAGGCATCAAGGGTGCCCAGCTTCGCGGCGACGACGTCGTGGAACACTTCTTCGTCACCACAACGCACCACTGGCTGCTCTTCTTCACCAACCTCGGCCGTGTATACCGTGCCAAGGCGTACGAGCTCATGGAAGCGGGCCGGGACGCCAAGGGCCAGCACGTTGCCAACCTGCTCGCATTCCAGCCTGACGAACACATTGCCCAGGTGCTGGACCTGAAGGACTACCAGCAGGCGCCGTACCTGGTGCTCGCCACCAAGCGGGGCCTGGTGAAGAAGACCAGGCTCGAGGACTACGACACCAACCGTTCCGCCGGCGTCATTGCCATCAACCTGCGCGACGGCGACGAACTGGTGTCGGCGCAGCTCGTCTCGGAAACAGACGACCTCTTCCTGGTCTCCCGCATGGGCCAGTCCATCCGCTTCACCGCTACGGACGACGCCCTGCGACCCATGGGCCGGGCAACCTCCGGCGTTACCGGGATGAAGTTCCGCGAGGACGACGAACTGCTGGCCGCCGACGTGGTGACTGACGGCTCGTTCGTCTTCATCGTGACGGAAGGCGGGTACGCCAAGCGCACGGCGGTGGAGGAATACCGCCTCCAGGGCCGTGGCGGTCTCGGCATCAAGGTAGGCAAATACCAGGAAGAACGCGGCCACCTCGTGGGAGCCCTCATCGTCCAGGAAGAGGATGAAGTCCTGGTGGTCATGGAGGGCGGCAAGGTGGTCCGGTCCTCCGTGGCCGGTGTTCCGGCCAAGGGTCGTGACACGATGGGCGTCATCTTCGCCAAGCCGGACAAGAATGACCGGATTATCGAGGTGGCGCGCAACAGCGAACGGGGCCTCGAGGACGATGAATCCGCTGAGGATGACGTAACGTTGGCTGAAGATGGCGGTCCCGCTGGGGATTCCGCCGAGCCAGCAATGGCAGAAGAATCACCGGCCGTTGAGTCAGAGGACGCCTCGGGCGACGCTGAGCCGAACGAAGACAACACGGAGGTAACGAGTGAGTAATTCCGACTCATTTCCCAAGCCGAACAGCACTGTTCCTGACGGGAACCGGCCTTCAGCGGCGCCCCGCGTGAACGCCCCCGTCCGTCCGCAGCAGCGACCGGCAGCGGCCGCAGGTGCCCCGGGCCAGCGTCCCGCGGTTCCGGGCCAGCGCCCGCAGCAGGGCGACCGCCCCGCGCAGCCCGGCCAGCGGCCCTTCCAGGGTCAGCCGGGCCAGCGCCCTGCAGCCTCCGGCCAGCGGCCGGCCCAGGGACAGGGTAATCCCGGCCTGGTGAAGCCCGCGCCGAAAGCAAAGGTACGGCGGGCCCGGCTGCTGATCAGCAAGGTGGACCCCTGGTCCGTACTGAAGATGGCATTCCTGCTCTCGGTGGCACTTGGCATCGTCACCGTGGTGGCAGCAATCGTCTTGTGGACGGTGCTGGACCTGACCGGAATCTTCGACCAGGTGGACAGCCTGCTGGGAACGCTCGCCGGCTCCGAAAGCGGCGGCTTCGAACTGAAGAAGGTGGCATCGCTGGGGCAGGTGGCCTCATTCGCCACCATCATCGCTGTGGTCAACGTTGTCCTGCTGACGGCGCTGTCCATGCTCTCCGCCGTCCTCTACAACATTTCCGCCACGCTGGTGGGTGGAATCGGCGTCACCTTGACGGACGATTAAGAACCCGGTTTCACCGGGGGTAATCCGGTGGAAATGCCCGATTTGAGATCGGGCCGGGATGTGCTGTAAAGTCATATCTCGGCCCGATGAGGCATCGGGGCGTATAGCTCAGGCGGTTAGAGCGCTTCGCTGATAACGAAGAGGTCCCAGGTTCAAGTCCTGGTACGCCCACGGAACCTGTGCAGGTTTCAAACGGAGGTTTGGTCCGGATACATCCGGTACCCGGCCGGAACGGGGAGCATGTGAAGAAGTTGCTGGTACTCGCAGCGGCAATCGCAGGCTTCCTGGTCTTCCGTAAAGCACAGGAATCCGAAGCCCGGAAAACAGTCTGGAGCAAGTCAACCGATACGGTTGACTAGCTTGGGCGCCAGGTAAGGAAGCCGTCAAGGCCTCGCGGTTCCTGGGGTATGATGGACGGGTTGCTTCTTATGGGGGCATGGCGCAATTGGTAGCGCACCTGCTTTGCAAGCAGGGGGTTCGGGGTTCGAGTCCCCGTGCCTCCACCATAGGAAAGTCCCGGTCGGCGGAAACGCCGGCCGGGACTTTTTGTTCTCCTTTCCCTCCGGGGACGGCTCCAGGGGGTATCCATTGAACTTCTTCTTCGCGGCCCTGGGTGTCCTCGGCGTCGCCTCGTCAGGCCCCTTGATCGCCGCAACCCTGGGCGCCACGAGCGTCAGCGCCCTCGCCATTGCCTTTTGGCGCAACGCCATCGGTTCCGTGGTCATGGCTGCCCCCACGCTCATCCGGGAGCCCCGCAAGTTCGGCCGCATCACGGCCCGCGAGTTCCGCTGGTCCCTGCTGGCCGCCGTCGCCCTCGCCCTGCACTTCGCCTGCTTCATCACTTCGCTGCAACTGACCTCCGTTGCGGCCGCCACAGCCCTGGTGTGCCTGCAGTCCGGCTGGATTGCCGTCTTCCAGCTCGTCCGCGGAACCCGGCACCGCTGGCAGGTCCTCGCTGGACTGGGGATTGCCTTCGGCGGTGTTGTCGCCATCACCGGCTTCGACCTGGGAACCTCTTCGCAGGCACTGACCGGAGATCTGCTGGCGATGGCGGGCGGCGCCCTGGCGGGGCTCTACACGCTGGCAGGCGGCAAGGCCCGGCAGAGCATGACCACGGGGACGTACACCACGCTCTGCTACGGGATGTGCGCGGTCCTCGTGGCGGTGCTGGCCCTGGCGGCCGGCCAGCCCCTGGCCGGGTTCGAGCCGGCAGGGTGGCTGGGCATCGCGGCCATCACCGTCTGCGCGCAGTTGGTGGGCCATACGGCGTTCAACCACCTGCTGGCCACCATGAGTCCCCTCATCGTCTCCATGATCATCCTGCTGGAAATTCCCGGGGCCGCACTGGTGGCCGCCGTCTTCCTGCACGAGACCCTTCCGGCTGGCACGTACGCCGGGCTGGGCCTCATCCTGGCGGGACTCGCCGTCGTCGTCCTGGGGCAACGGTCCGGAAGGACAGGGAAGCGGCCACTGCCGCCCGGGGAGGAACCGCCGTCGGGCCGTCCGTTGGCGGAACTGGGAACGGACTGACAGGAAGCCTGCCGCCGCCGGGCCTTACTGTCCGCCGCGGCGGACGGGCTGGGCGGTGTTGACGGTGTGGATGGCCCGCAGGAGCTTCGCCGGGAAATACACCGAAAAGAAGACCACCATGGGGGCCTTCAACGCCATTTTGCGCACGTTGTGGGCTTTGTAGGTCCGGTCGAAGCGGGTGACGTAGTAGCGGTAGTCCCGCGGAGAGTCCTCAAGCCGGCGCGCGGACATGCCGGACACCATCTGCGGCCAGTAGCGGACCGGCAGTTCATGGTCGGCAAGGTGCAGGGACAAATCGATGTCCTCGTGCATCTCGTCTTTCTCGTCCCGGCAGGTCTCGGCCCGGATGGTTTCCCAGGCACTGGCACGCAGGGCCATGTTGGAGCCGAACAGGAAGTGGTACTGGTGCTTGGCCAGCTTCAGCATGAGCTGGCGCATCTTGTCGTCCGCTTTGAGCCCAAAACGGCGCATGGGCATGTCGTAATACACCACCGGCCCCGTTGCGGCCTGGACGACGGGATCTGCAAAGGCCTTCTGGACCTGCTCCACCCAGTCGGGTTCGACGATGGAATCCGCGTCGATCCGCCCGAGGACATCCCCCGTGGCGTGGTCGAGCCCGAAGTTCCTGGTGGGGATCAGGCCCTGCTCCCGGTCCTGGCTGAGCAGGATAATGGGGCTTTCCGGGTATTCGAGCTGCATCTGGCTGACGATCGCGGCAGTGCGGTCGCTCGAGAGGTTGTCCACCACGATGATTTCGTGGGCGGGAACCGACTGGTAGATGGCAGCGATGAGGCACTGCCTGATAACGCTTTCCTCGTTGTACGCCGGGATAACGATGGACACGCGGAGCTGTTCGGCTGCGTCGTTCAAGGCATCCCCAGAGGATCGATCGGCTGACATCAGATCAAATCTAGCATCCGGGCCGTGTCCTGCCGCGGCGTGGACCATGAGCTTCCGCGGACACACAAAAGGGGCCCCGTTCAAAACGGAGCCCCTTGTGCGCGGCGAAGGACTAGGCCTCGGTGGTGCCCTTGACGTCGTTGCCGATGTTCGACGCGATGTTCTTGGTAGCCGTCTTGGCGTCAGTTGCGGCGGTGGGTGCTTCGTCGGCCGCGTCGTCGGCCACGTGCTTGGCCTTGTCAGCGGCGTCTGCAGCCTTGTCCTTGACCGCTTCGGCGGCGTCCGCTGCCTTGTCCTTGACCGCTTCGGCGGCGTCCGCTGCCTTGTCCGCGACGGCGGAGGCTGCGGAACCTGCGGCGTCTGCAGCCTTACCTGCGGCGTCAGCCACGTGTTCCTTGACGTCGCTGACGGTGGTGGCCGGCACCGGGGCAGGCGTGGGGGTAACCGGCGACGGAGTCTTCCAGGGGTCCTCCACGGGCTTGGAAGCCTTCCATGCGGCAACGCCCGCGGCCACCGCGGCGGCAATCACGCCAAAGACCAGCCAGCCGCGCTTCTTCTTGGGCTCGGGCTGGGACAGCTGGATACCGACGGTGCGGCCAGCTTCGGTTGCGGCGGCCTTGAGCTGCGTACCGGTGGCCTGTGCCTGTTCCTGGATGGCGTGCACAATTCCCGCGTCGCCAAGCTTCTGGGCGACGGCGTCGACGCGGGCAGGTGCGCCTTCAAGGGTGCGGTGAACGGCCTCCGAGGCCACGCCGATCTGGTCGGAGAGCTTGGGCAGGTAGTCCACCACCACGCGGTCACGGGCGTTCAGGACCACCGGCGTTGCCTTGTCCAGGGCGTCGTGAAGCTTGGGTGATGCGTTTTCCACGACGTCGTTGATCTTTGGCGCCAACTGGGCCAGTCCGTCCTGGATCCTGGGAGTCACGGTGGCAACACCATCAGCCAGGTTGTGAGCTGCGGTCTTCAGGCCTTCCTGGATTTTGGGAGATGCGGTATCCAGGCTGTGCTGGAGCCGCGGGACAGCCCAATCCACCGCTGCTTCCACCCGGGGGGCCGCCCAGTCCTTGGCATTTTCCACCGCACTGGTGACCGACTGCTCAAGGTCACGGGCAATACGATCCGATTTCTTCACAACTACCTCCCGATTAATGTGACGGTTCTGTCGCTAGCCTACGTGCCCGGACCACCCCGGGCTATTCACTCTGCGGATTTTAGGCCGATTTCACCCAGCGCGGAACTGCTGCCGCAGCCGTTGCCGCCCATAGGGGACATGGAAGAATGAGGCTTATGACTGCCATCGCAACTGCAAAAGCAACCATCCACACCAGCCTCGGCGACATCGTGGTTAACCTCTTCGGGAACCACGCGCCCAAGACGGTCAAGAACTTCGTTGGCCTTGCCACCGGCGAGCAGGCCTGGACCCACCCGGAAACCGGTGAGGACAAGACCGGCACTCCGCTGTACAACGGAACCATCTTCCACCGCATCATCAAGGACTTCATGGTTCAGGCCGGCGATCCCCTGGGCCGCGGAACCGGTGGCCCCGGCTACCGCTTCGATGACGAAATCCACCCGGAACTGAGCTTCAACCAGCCCTACAAGCTCGCCATGGCCAACGCCGGCATCCAGATGGGCAAAGGCACCAACGGTTCACAGTTCTTCATCACCACCATTCCCACGGACTGGCTGCAGGGCAAGCACACCATCTTCGGTGAGGTGGCGGACGAGGAGTCCAAGAAGGTCGTCGACGCTATCGAGGGTGTCCGCACCGGCATGGGTGACCGCCCCGTGGAGGATGTCACCATCAACAGCATCGACATCGAACAGCTTTAACACCACAGCATGAGTTACGGAATTCCGTCGGCTGAGCCGTCCGCGCAGGTTCCGGTCTGCCCCCGGCATCCGGACCGGCCCTCCTATGTGCGCTGCCAGCGTTGCGGCCGCCCGGCGTGCCCGGACTGCCAGCGGGCGGCCGCCGTCGGATTCCAGTGCGTTGACTGCGTCAACGAAACCCGGCGGACGACGCCCGAAGTCCGGACGGTCTACGGCGGGGCCGTGGCCACCGGCAGGCCGATGGTGACGTTTGCCATCATTGCGGTCTGCGCGCTTCTCCAGGTCCTGCAGTTCGTCATTCCCAATGAAGGCGTCTACCGGGCCTTGGCCTTTGCCAACATCTACGCAGAACCGAAGTACAACGAGTTCGAACCATGGCGGATGCTCACTTCGGCATTCCTGCACTCGCCGGACAACCTCCTCCACATTCTGCTTAACATGTACACGCTGTGGATCTTCGGCCAGGCCCTGGAACCAATCCTGGGCCGCCTGCGGTTCCTAGCGCTGTTCGTTATTTCGGCCTTGGGCGGTTCCGTGGGGTACCTGCTGCTGACACCGCTTTATGTTCCCGGCCAGCAACTCTTCGGGGTGGTTGGGGCGTCCGGAGCGATCTTCGGCCTCTTCGGCGCCATGCTGCTGGTCCAGCGCCAGCGCGGAGGCGATACCCGCCAGCTGTGGGTCTTGATTGCCATCAACGGTGTCATCGGCTTCCTGGTCCCCCAAATCGCCTGGCAGGCCCACTTGGGCGGACTGGTCACCGGCGGGCTTTGTGCAGCCGTCCTCGCCTATACCCCGCGGGGACGCCGGCAGGGCCTCATCCAGGCCGCAGGGCTCGCCGCGGTGGTGGCCCTGCTTGTTGCCCTGACATGGTTGCGGGTCTCCCTGTAACTCCCCGCGGTCCAGAAGCCCCCCTGAATGCCCGGCACCACAGGTGCCGGGCATTCGTCTTTTCCACAGGCCTTATCCACAGTGTTGGTAACTTACAGGGGTGTAGTTCAGGCGCCGTTTCCCGGACAGTGGCTGGCGATTTACTTCTCGGCCCCGGATATCCTCGATTTCTCCACACCTGTGGATAACCTGTGGGGATAGGGGTGTGCGTAAGTGGATAAGCGGACGATCCAGGACCAACATGTGGACAACTGCCCGCAAAGCACCCCCTGAGCGCGCCAATAGAAGGCAATACCCGGACTTATCGACAGCGTTATGCACACTGTTAATAAGTAACAACCCTGTAGTTTCCCGCGCTGGATCCGTGGTGCGAGTAGGCCAGACCGCCCAACCGCCTGTGATTTCCACGGGGTTACCCACAGTTGTGGATAACTTGTGGGTATCGGGATGTTGTTAAGTGCATAACCGCGTCGTCGGCCCCTCAGGCGCCTCTGCCTATGATGGTGCCTTGCCCAGCCGTACTACCTTGAAGGACTCCCGTGAGCGCCACCGAGCACCTGTACCTCGACAAGCAGCACCCGGCTTTGTGGAGGGCGATCAGCGGCCTCGGACTGAAGGTGCAGGAAGCAGCGGAAGCCGCCGGCTTGGGCGCTGGCCTGCTGGAGCTCCTCAATGTACGGATCTCGCAGATCAACGGCTGCGCCTACTGCCTGGACCTGCACGTGCGGAAGGCCGCTGAGGCAGGTGAAAGTCCACAGCGGCTCGCGGTGCTGCCGGCATGGCGGGAAACGGCCCTGTTCACGGACAAGGAAAGGGCTGCGCTGGCGTTGGTGGAAAGCATTACGGAACTCCCCGACCAGGAATCGCGCGAGAGTGAAGAAGCCTATGCAAGGCAGTGCCTCACGGCGGAGGAATTCTCCGCGGTGAGCTGGGTGGCTGTCACCATGAATGCCTTCAATCGGGTTTCCATCACCAGCCACCACCCCGTGAGGCGCAGCCGTCCGTAATGACGGGTCCGGCCGCAACGCTGGTTATCCACAGGTATTCCACACTGTTAATAACCACATCTTGCGGGCAAATTTCGGCCGGTCGGGCAGCAACGCGCCACAGGAGACCTCGGAGGCACGATGCCACAAAGATTATCCACACTGTGGATAACCTTGCCAACAGCTGCGGACAGCCGACGCGGCGCGGCGCTACTCGGCCCAGATCCCGGAGGAACCGCGACGGTGGCTCGCCAGGAGGTGCGTGTCCACTATTCCCACGGCTTCCATCAGGGCGAACATGGTGGTGGGGCCAACGAACGAGAAGCCCCGTTTCCGTAACGCCTTGGACAATGCGACCGACTCCGCCGATTGGGTGGGAATGTCCGACGCTACTCGGGGACGCGGGGTGCTCGCCGGGCGGAAACTCCAGACAAAGTCCACCAGCCCGCCGTCGTTTCGAAGCTCCACGGTGGCCCGGGCGTTCTTGACCGCGGCGTGGATCTTCAGGCGGTTCCTGACGATGCCCGGGTCCCGCATCAGCCGTTCCACGTCCGCATCGCCGAACAAGGCCACGGCGTCGGGATCGAAACCGGCAAAGGCGGCACGGAAGCCGGGACGCTTGCGCAGGATGGTGGCCCACGAGAGCCCGGCCTGGAATCCCTCCAGGCAGATACGTTCGTAGAGGCCCTGCTCGTCAGTGACGGGCAGCCCCCACTCCTGGTCGTAGTACGCGCGCATCAACGGATCCGTGGATGCCCACGCGGGCCGGGCCAGGCCGTCGTCGCCAATGATCACGCCGGCGGAATCGGGAGACAGGGGGATCCTCCTCGAAAGTAGCGTTGCGAACGCGTCAGGAACGCCAGCGGGTGGTCATCAGGAACCCCACGATGGCAATGCCGAAGCCTGCCACGATGTTCCACGACTGCCACGCCTGGACCGGAAAACGTCCCTCACTGATGTAGAACGTGATGATCCAGAAGAGTCCGATGATCATCAGGCCGAACATCACCGGCTTGAACCAGACGGGGTTGGGCTTGTATGAATCGGTGGAAGCCGGCTGGGCGGTGCTGGCAGTCTTCTTGCGAGGTTTCGACTCGGGCACTGGCTCTCCTTGGCAGGCTGGGCAAGCTCGGCGGCCCGGGCTTGATATCCTGCAAGAAGGAAATTGCCAGCGGTCTGCGCGATCTTGGTCAAATCTGGATTCTTACTAGCAGCCAATTCTAGCCGCAGTTGATGGGCACCCGGTGCCCTGGGTGGACGCCCGGAGGAGAACGCGTGGTATTGCAGGAGAAGGCCGGGCCCGTGGCCCCGCCCGCCCGCCGTGGCTCCCTGCTACGTGGAACCATCCAGGTCATCGGTGAACTGTTGATCACCGCCGGCATCATCCTCCTGCTCTTCGTGGCGTGGCAGCTGTGGTGGACCAACGTTGAATCAGACGCCAAGCAGAGCCAGGTCATCAAGGAATTTGCCCAGGACCTCAGCACCGCTGCGCCGTCCCCGGCAGCAACGGCACCCGCCGCGCCACCGGCAGGCGGGCAGGATTTCGGCACGCCAGTAGTGGGTACCGCCCCGGGCCACGCCGGCACGATCGGCATCATGTACATCCCCCGGTTCGGAGCCACCTACACCCGTCCGATTGTCCAGGGGACCAGCCAGGATGTGCTGGACACCTTGGGGCTGGGACACTACAGCAACACGGCCATGCCCGGTGCGGTGGGCAACTTCGCGGTCGCCGGCCACCGCCAGACGCACGGCGCGGTGCTGGACAACATCCATACCCTGGTGCCGGGGGACAAGATCTACGTCCAGACCAGGGACGGCTTCTATGTCTACGTTTTTCGCAACAACCAGATCGTGCTGCCGTCGCGCACCGACGTCCTGGAACCGGTACCCACCCAACCCGGTGTGGCACCCACGGAAAGTTACCTCACCATGACCAGCTGCAACCCCCGCTTCGGCGCCGAAGAACGCATCATTGCCTATGCCCTGCTGGACAGCTGGCGTCCGGCGTCCGCCGGCCCGCCGGCCGAGATCGCGGCACAGGTTGCAGCCGCCACAGGGAAAGGCTGAGCATGTACGCCTGGATATTCCGCCACCTCCCTGGTCCGCTCTGGCTGAGGATTGTTTTCTCATTGGTACTGGTCGCCCTTGCCCTGGTATTGATGGTCCAGTTCCTGTTCCCCTGGATGTCCCACTTCACCCAATTCACCGACTCGACGATTGGTTCAGCAGACCAGCCATGACCACAACCAAGATCCTCGTAGTGGATAACTACGACAGCTTTGTCTACACCCTGGTGGGTTACCTCCAGGAGCTCGGCGCCGAAACCACGGTGGTCCGCAACGACGACGTCACCCTGGCCGAGGCGATCGAACTCGCCGGGGCCCGGGACGGCGTTTTGATTTCACCCGGCCCCGGCAACCCCGCCGAGGCAGGCGTCTGCATCGAGCTGATCAAGTGGTGCGGTGAACACGGCGTGCCGATGTTCGGTGTGTGCCTGGGCCACCAGGCACTGGCGGAGGCGTTCGGCGGCACGGTCACCCATGCCCCGGAGTTGATGCATGGCAAGACCTCGCAGGTGGAGCACAGCGGCACCAGCGTGTTCGCCGGCCTCCCCTCCCCCATCACGGCCACCCGCTACCACTCGCTGGCGGCGGTCCGGGAATCCATTCCCGACGTCCTGGAGGTCACGGCACAAACCGCGTCCGGGGTGGTGATGGGACTGCAGCACAAGACCGCACCGCTTTGCGGCGTCCAGTTCCATCCGGAATCGGTCCTCACCGAGGGCGGATACCAGATGCTTGGCAACTGGCTTGAGTCCCTGGGCATGAAGGGCGCCGCGGCGCGTGCGGCCAAGCTAAGCCCACTTATCCAGCACTAACCGGACCGCCGGGCGGCGCTTCAGCCCTTCTTGGTGGGCTTCGGCGTGGGCGTGGGCGTGTCGGTGGGGGTCGGCGTCGGGGACGGCGCCGGGGCGGGGGCCTTGGCAACCACCACCGTGATGGTCTTTCCTTGTTCGACGGCGGCGTTGACGGGGTCGCTTTGATCCGTCACCTTGCCCGGTTCCACCTGGGAGTTCTCCACCTCCACCACCAGGGGGACCAAACCGATCCCCTTCAGCGCGGCTTCGGCTTCCTCGCGTGAAAGGCCCCGCAGTTCTGGAACCACCACCTTGCCCGTGGACACCACCAGCTCGACGCTGGTGCCCACGCCGACGCTCTGCCCGGGAGCCGGGTTCGACGTAATGACGATTCCCGCCGGCACCGTGGCGCTGTTGGCCGTGGTGGTCGATGGAGCGCCCACCAGGCCCACCTGGCGAAGGATGTCCCGTGCGGCAGCCTCGGTCTTGCCCGGAAGGCTGTCAGGAATCTTCACCGCACTGGGCCCATCCGAGACGTTCAGGACCACCTCGGCACCTGGATCCATCGACGCCCCGGCCGAAGGGTCGGTGCCGATGGCCGTTCCCTTGGCAACGGTATCGTTCTGAAGCCTGGTGATCTTGGGACGCAGGTTCGCGTTGTAAAGCGTCTGCAGCGCGGCGCTCTCCGTCATGGCCGCCACCGAAGGTATCTGAACCTTGGCCACGGGCGCCGGCCGGTTGACTGTTTCGTATAGCCAGAGGCCGGCCCCTGCCAGGACCAGCAGGGTGAAGATCACCAGGGTGGCAATCCACGCACGACGACGGGACTTCTGCGGCCTGCTGGGCTCGCGTTCCGGAGGGAGGCCGAGCGGGAGCGGCTCAGCCGTTGTGTGCGCGTCCGCCACTTCCAGCGGACCGGCCGGGTCGTCGTCGTGGTACAGGCCGGCGGCAGCCAGCCGCCCGGTGGGAGCATCATCAAGGAAGCTTGCGCCCGTTGCCGCGAAAGCCTCGGTGCGCGGCTGGGCATCGGGTACATGGTCGTTGGGATCCGTTGGCGCCTCCGACGCCGCCACGACCGGCACGGCCACGCCGGCCTTCGCAGCCCGCAGGGCACGCCGGAAAGCTGCGGCATCCTGGAACCTGTCGTCGCGGTTCTTCTGCAGGGCCTTGGCGATGACCGTATCCAAGGCGGGAGAAACGTCGGGGTTCAGGCTGCTGGGTGGATCGGCGATTTCCCGAACGTGCTGGTACGCCACGGATACCGGACTGTCCCCAACGAACGGCGGCCGGGAGGTCAGCATTTCGTAGAGCAGGCACGCTGCGGAGTAGAGGTCGCTGCGGGCGTCGACAGTTTCGCCCCTGGCCTGCTCCGGAGACAGGTACTGCGCCGTGCCCACCACCGCCTGTGTCTGGGTCATGGTGGCGGAGGAATCAGCGATGGCCCGTGCGATGCCGAAGTCCATCACTTTCACCGAATTGGTTCCGGGGCAGTACATCACGTTGGCCGGTTTGATGTCCCGGTGAACGATCCCGGCCTTGTGGCTGTATTCCAAGGCCGCCAGCACGCCAAGGCAGTAATCGATGGCGTGATCTATGGTCACTTCCTTGGCGCGGATCATGTCGCGCAGTGTCTTGCCCTCAACGAATTCCATCACGATGTAGGGCACCCGCACATCCTCGGCGGAGCCATCGTGGACCAGGTGCTCGCCGGTATCGAAGATGGCCACGATGGAGGGATGGTTCAAGGCAGCCACCGCCTGGGCCTCGCGCTTGAACCGTGCCTGGAACTGGGGGTCCCTGGCCATGTCCGGGCGCAGCAGTTTAATGGCCACGGTCCTGCCGAGGCGGGTATCGGTTCCCCGGTAGACATCAGCCATGCCACCGCGGCCAATGAGGCTGCCGAGCTCGTACCGGCCGCTCAGGACACGCCGGTTATCCACTGGGACGTTGTCCTCCCGGTGCAGCGGTGTGCGTGATGACTCATTCACTGGTGGTCCCGGCGGTCAGGGAGTGCAGGTCGGGGGCGTTCCGGGCGTTTGGCCGGCCGCACAGGTTGGCAGCGGTGAGATGGGCGTCGGCCCCGCCACGGGTGAGGTGGTGGGCGCCGGCGTCGGAGCCGCCGTGGTGGGGGCGGGTTTCGGAGCCGTCGCGTAGATGACCGTAATCAGCGAACCCCTGGGCACTGTTCCGGTGGGGTTCAGCTCCAGGACAGTTCCCGGGGTCGCGGTGCTCTCCTGCGGCAGGACCGTCACCTGGAGCCCCAGGCCGGCCAGCGAAGCCTGGACCTGCCGGTAATCCTTGCCCAGGTAGGCCGCCGGAATCACGTTGACCGTGTCCTGGGTGGGCGTGGGCGTGGGCGTCGGTGTGCTGCGGGTCTGCGTGGGCGTGGCCGACGGGGTGGTGCGGGTTGGGGTGGCCGACGGGGAAGGGGTGCTGCTGGTGCTGGTGCTGGTGCCGGACGTCGGGTTGCCGGCCGGCGAGAAGAGGCCCACCTGGTTCAACAGGAAACCCACCAGGGCAAACAGGAGCAGCAGGATTAGGGCGACCAAAGGCCAGGTCCAGGGACTGCGGCCCTTGCGCCGCGGCTCGTCGGCGGGGCCGTCGTCGTACCTCTCCTCCTCCTGGTCCCAGTTCCGTTCCGCCGCCAGGGCGTTGGCGCGCGCAAGATGCCCCTGCGGGCCGTCCGCGCCGGCGGCCGCTGCGCCTGCAGCAACCCCGGCCGCGGCACCGGCGGCACCGGCGCCCAGGACCGGCAATGCCGACGTTGCGGTGGGAGCGGAATCACGCTGCGCGCCGATCACGCCGGTGGGAGCAGTGGCTGTGTCCACCGGGGCGGTGATGGGTCCGGTCTCGGCATCGAACAGCAGCATGCCCGGCACGGCGGCGCGAGCTGCGTTGATGTCGCCGTTCCGGATGGCCTCCGCGGCCTCGGCCAGTTTGATGGCGTTGGCCGGGCGGTTCTTCGGATCCTTGGCCAGCATGGACATCAGGAGCGCACGGACCGGGGTGGGGAGAGACTCCGGGAGCGGTGGCGGTGCATCGTTCACCTGGGCCAAGGCAATGGCGATCTGCGATTCACCGGAGAAAGGCCGGTGTCCGGTGAGGCACTCGTAGCCGATGACGCCCAAGGAATAGATGTCCGATGAACCGGTGGCGGTCTGCCCGGTGGCCTGTTCCGGCGCCAGGTACTGCGCTGTTCCCATGACCTGGCCCGTCTGGGTCAGGGGGACCTGGTCGGCGAGGCGGGCGATGCCGAAATCGGTCACCTTGACCCGGCCGTCGGGGGTGATCAGCAGGTTTCCCGGCTTGACGTCGCGGTGGACCAGGCCCTGCGCGTGCGCGACGGCCAAGGCCCGGGCAGTCTGGGCGATCATCGAGAGCGTACGGTCCGGCGAAAGCACCTGCTCGTGCTCGATGATGCTGCTCAGCGGCTGCCCCGGAACCAGTTCCATGACCAGGTAGGCGGAGCCCTCCTCTTCGCCGTAGTCGAAGACGTTGGCGATGCCCACGTGGTTCAGCAGGGCCGTGTGGCGGGCCTCGGCGCGGAAACGCTGCAGGAAGCCGGGGTCGCCGGTGTACTCCTCCTTCAGCACCTTGATCGCGACGATGCGGCCCAGGACGAGGTCTTTGGCTTTCCAGACTTCGCCCATACCGCCGATCGCGATCCGCGTGGTCAGCTGGAATCTGCCGCCGAGGGTGATTCCGGTTGTAGGCCTCACTTATTCAACACCGCCTCAAAAATCTTCTTCGCGTTGGGACTGGTCAGCTTTGCTCCCGCGTAGATGTCTACGCCTTCCATGACAATCGTGACGCTGACCTTCGGGTTATCAGCGGGGGCGAACCCGGTGAACCACGAGTTGTTGGTTCCGTTTCCGAGTTCAGCGGTGCCGGTCTTGCCAGCGACCTGTACCCCGGGGACGGCCGCGCCCTTGGCGATGCCGTCGGTCACCACGCTGGTCATCCAGTCGGTGATTTGCTTGGCGATTTCCGGGGTGGTGGACGTCCTGAGCTGTGCCGGCTGGGGCTCGTCAATGACGCGCAGATCCGGGGACCGCAGGGTCTTGACCAGGCTTGGCGCCATCTGTACGCCGCCGTTAGCGATGGCGTTCGTCATCATGTTGACCTGCAGCGGCGTGACCCGGACGTCCTTCTGGCCGATGGCGGACTGGGCCAGTCCGGGCTTGTCCAGGTTGTCGGGGAACACGTTGCCTTGGGCATGGCCGAGCTTGAGCTGGTCCCCGACATCCTCGCCAATCCCAAACTTCTTAGCCTGGTCGGCGATGGCGTTGCGGCCAAGGTCCAATGCGATGCTCGCGAACGGTGTGTTGCAGGACTGCTGGAGTGCGAACGCGAACGTGGCGGTGTCCCTGGTGTAGCAGTTGCCGCCGGCGTAGTTGGGCAGCTTGTACTGGATGCCGTCAAATGGCATCTCAGCGGGATTGGGCAGCACGCTGTCCTTGTTGTATTTCCCCGAGGCAAGCGCGGCCGCCGTGTCCACGAGCTTGAAAACGGATCCCGGGGCGAGCAGCGCGCCGGTGGGGCCGCTAACGTTCTGGTTCAGGTTAATGCCGGGCACCTTGACCAGTTCGTTGATGTTGGTGCTCTCCGCAGTGGGATCCTGCGTGGCCACCAGGTTCGGGTTGTAGGACGGCTTGGACACCATCGCAAGGATGGCGCCCGTCTTGGGATTGGTGACGACGATCGAGCCGCGCTGGCCATCCGGGATGAGGCTGTAGGCCAACTGCTGGATCTGTGGATCGATGGTCAGTTCCACCGACGCGCCCTTGGGCTGGTTGCCCAGGAAGAGCTGGCCTACGCGGTCCAGGAAGAGCTGGTCCGAGTTGCCTGCCAGTTCGGCCCCCATGGACTGCTCCAGCCCCGTGGCGCCGTAGTTCTGGGAGAAATACCCGGTCAGTCCCGCGTACAGCTCGGGCTGGGTGTACGTGCGCTGGAATTTGCAGGTTTCCGAGTTGCTCTCCACCGACTCCGCCACCGGAGTTCCGCCCACAATGATCGAACCCCGGTCATTGCAGTAGGTCTGGAGGATGGCGCGCTTGTTCCACGGGTTGTCCTTGAGCTCATCGGCGCCCACCACCTGCACGTAGCTGATGGCCCCGAAGATCAGGGCGAACATTGCGATGGCCGCGACCCATGAGTGCCGTATTGCCTGGTTCATGCGTGCTTCACCGCCTCGGTTGGAGTATCAATACCTGTTGATTCGGACCCGGCCGACGGCGGCAGCGGAGTGGTGTCCACCGGTCCACGGGCCGTGTGCGAGATCATCAGCAGCAGCCCCACGATGATCCAGTTGGCCAGCAGGGACGAGCCTCCCGCAGCCAGGAAGGGCGTGGTGAGGCCGGTCAGCGGAATCAGCCGCGTGACGCCGCCGATCACCACAAAGCACTGAAGCGCCACTGCGAAGGACAGTCCGCAGGCCAGCAACTTTCCAAAGGCGTCCCGGGTACCCAGGGCGGCCCGGAACCCGCGGGTGAACAGCAGCAGGTACATCAGGACCACCGCGAAAAGTCCGATCAGGCCCAGCTCCTCGCCCAGGGAGGCAATGATCATGTCGCTGTTGGCGAACGGAACCAGGTCGGGGCGCCCCTGCCCCAGGCCGGTACCCACCAGGCCGCCGTTGGCCATGCCGAAGAGGCCCTCGACGATCTGGAAGCTGCCGCCGTATTGCCGCCCGTAGACCTCATCGGTGAAGGCGTTCAGCCAGCCGTCGATCCGCAGGCCCACATGGGAGAAAACCTGCGAGGCGATGAGGCCGCCACCCAGGAACAGCGCCATGCCAATGACGACCCAGCTGATGCGGCTGGTGGCCACATAGATCATGACGATGAACAGGCCGAAGAACAGGACGGAGGAGCCAAGGTCGCTCTGGAAGACCAGGACGCCAATGCTCACCAGCCAGGCGGCGATCATGGGGCCGAGGTCCTTGAAACGCGGGAACTGCAGCGGCCCCACCTTGCGGCCTGCGAGCAGGATGAGGTCCCGGTTGGAGGAGAGATAGCCGGCAAAGAAGATCGCCAGGGTGATCTTTGCGATTTCACCGGGCTGGAAGGTCATGGGACCTATCCGGATCCACACGCGGGCACCGAGGATTTCACCGGCGCTGATGCCTGGAATCAGGGGGAGCACCAGCAGGACTGCACTGGCCGCCAGTGAAATAAACGTGAACCGGCGCAGCACCCTGTGGTCTTTGAGGAACCAGATGACTGCAATGGCCACGGCCATGGCGATCAGGGTCCAGCGGAGCTGGTTGTTCCCGGTATCACCGCCGGGAGGGTCCAGCCGGTGGATCATCGCCAGGCCCAGGCCGTTCAGGGCAACTACCAGTGGAAGTATTACCGGATCAGCATATTTCGCGCGGAAGCGCAGGACGCCGTGGAACGCCAGGGATGCTGCGGCCAACAGGCTTGACTGGAACCAGAAATCGGAGTCAAAGGCCTTCTGCTGGTCCACACCCACCAGCATGTTCGCGCCGATGCCCACCGTCAGGGCAAGCAGCAGCAGGAGGAGCTCAACGTTGCGGCGGGGCTTGGGGGCGGTGTTGACCTGGCTCATTTGGCCCCCTGGCAGGTGATGGTGGGTGTGGGAGATGGTGACGGTGCCGTCGGGGTGGGCGCCGGTACGGGGGCGCCTGATGCCGGCGGAGGAGCCGCACTGTCGGTTGGTGCGGGTGGCGACGCGGACGCGGACGGCTTGGGGCATTCCTCTTCCGGTGACGTGCTGCCCGTCAGCTCGAGGTTCTTGACGATCCGCTGGGCGTCGTAGAGGTCGTTCGCCGGCACGGTTTGGCGGACGCGCTGCTGCGAGAAGGGCGGCAGGGAATCCATCCGGATATCAGTCACGGCTTCGAGGGATGAGAGCTGGATGGGGCCAAGCCGCTGGGAAACCCCGTTGTAGATGGCCACCCGGGAATCAAACTCGCCCACGTAATAGCGGGTTTGAGTCCAGGCATAGCCCAGCCAGAGGCCAATGGCCACCACGACCACCACGGCGGCTGCAACGGACCACGCGATCCAGCGGCGGGGACGAAGCGGAACAAGGGTGTCCGCGGTGTCGCCGGCCGGTTCCGCTTTGTGGGTGAGCAATGTTGCTGCGCGCCTGGCCACGGTGCGCCCGGCAACCGTGGGGATGGACCCGGATTCCGCGGCGGAAGCAGCCGCACCCACCAGTTCATGCGGGCGGGAGGCAAGCTCCTCGCGGAGGACCTCGGCGGACAGGTGTTCGCCCAAGTGCGGGTCCGTGCTGCCGGGCTCGGCGGAACGTGAGTCCGGGTCAGTGGCGTCGCCGTCGGCGGCTGCGGTGGATGTAGGTTCCTTTGCATCGTCGCCGGTGCCGGTGTCCGGCGGCGCGGGAGCCTGCCTGGCTTGATCCGAAGCGGGGGCTGCAGGCTTGGCGGCCCCTCCGGCAGCTGCCGCGGCAGCGGGCATGCTGCCAGGCGGCGGCATGATGATCTCGACGGCGGCCGTGCTGACGTCGTCGGCCGTTTCCGGGACGATGTCCAGCACCACCACGGTGACGTTGTCCGGGGATCCGGCCTCAAGGGTCAGGTCAACCAGGGTTTCCGCGCACTCGCGCAGGTCCTTGGTTTCCCGGATTGTCCGTTCCACGGCATGCCCTGCAACGTAGTTCAGTCCGTCCGAGCAGAGCAGCCAGCGGTCGCCCTGCCGCGCTTCCAGTGTGTCCAGGTCCAGCTCGGGGCTGGCGTCGACATCACCCAGGACGCGCATCAGGACGTTCTTGTGCGGGTGCGTTTCGGCTTCCTCGGGCCGGAGGCGGCCCTCATCGATCAGCCGCTGGACAAAGGTGTGGTCAACGCTGACTTGCTTGAATTCTCCGTCGCGGAGCCGGTAGGCGCGGGAATCGCCGATGTGGGCGAAGTGCAGCTTCCCCCCGGCCAGCAGCAGGGCGGTCACGGTGGTGCCCATCCCCGCGAGCTTGGGGTTGATGTGCACGAGTTCGGAGAGCAGGGAGTTGGCGGTCTGTATTTCGTCGGCCAGGATGGTGCCGGCATCGTCGCCGTAGTCGGGCCGGTCCAGGTGGATCATGTCCAGGACGGTGGCGGCGGAAGCGACGTCACCACCTGCGTGCCCGCCCATGCCATCGGCCACCACCGCGAGGTGCCGGCCCACGTAGGCGGAGTCGTCATTCTTGGAGCGGATCCGGCCCACGTCCGAACGCGCTGCGTAACGCATGATGAGGGGCCGCTCCGCCGGATCGGGTCCGGGTGCGGTTTTTTCAGTGACGGCCACGGCTACGGCCTCAATTCGATGACCGTCTTGCCGATTCTCACGGGTACCCCTGGCTCAACCGGCAAGGCGCGGGTCAGTTGCTGGTCTCCCAGGTATGTTCCATTGGTGGAGCCGAGATCTTCGATGAACCACCGGCTTCCCTGCGGGAACAGCCTGGCGTGGCGGCCGGAGGCGTAATCGTCCTCCAGGACCAGGGTGGCTTCCTGGGCGCGTCCCAGGAGGATGGGGCTGGCGGCCAGGGGAAGGGTTTTGCCCTTGAGTGGGCCTTCCACCACGACCAGCTGCCGGGCCTGCTGCTTCACAGGCTGTTGCAGCGGTTCGGCCAGTTCCGGGTTACGGCGGACCTGGCGTGCCGTGGGTGCGCCGGCAGCTGCCTTGCGGCCCACCATGAGGTCGCGGCGCATGGCCGAGACGATGCTGAAGATGAGCACCCAGAGGAGCAGCAGGAAGCCGAACCGCAGCGCGGTGATGGTGAGGTCGCTCATGCGCGGCCACCCGGGCTGGCAGGAAGCAGGCGGAAGATAATCTTTGTCCGTCCCATCGTGATGGTGGAGCCGTCCGTGAGTTCGGTGCTTCCGGAGACCCTCTGCCCGTTGACGTAGCTGCCGTTGGTGGAACCAAGGTCCACCGCATTCGTTACGCCGTCGGCCGTGCGGATTTCGAGGTGGCGGCGCGAGACACCGGTGTCCTCGATGTGGATGTCTGCCTCGGAGGACCGGCCCAGGATGATGGACTGGGCGTTCAGCGAATAACGCTGGCCGTCAATATCGAGCACAGGCTGGAGCCTCGCCGGCTGCCGGCTCGGTGCCGCGGGAACATTGGGCCGCGCCTGGGCGGGTGCCGGAGCCGGGGCACCTTGGGATTTCTCGGTCGAGGAAGCGATCTCGAAGTCACCGGCCCGAAGCCCGGACTCCCGGCGAAAGGATATCCTGACCGGCCCCTGGAGGATGTAGCCCTGGCCGCGGACATGGTTGATGACGACGTCGCAGAGTTCTTCGGCGAGGGGAGTGCCCCACTCCTGTGCCCGCCGGAAGTCCTCATCGCTGAGCTGGACATCGAAAACGTTGGGCACCAATGTGCGGCCTGCGGCCACGGTAAGGGCCTTGTGGTCCACTTCGCGGCGGAGCCTGCTGGCAATCTCCACGGGCTCGACCTGGGCCTTGGAACCGGTGGAGAAGACACCGCGGACGGCCTTTTCAATGCCGCGTTCGACCCTGTCCAGCAGACCCATGGTTCTTCTCCTTTCCCCCCGGTTCCAGGGAAGCCGTTGTTCCTGACCAGCACCTGCAGTGCAGTGCGCCGCATTGTGGGGTGGCTGCCGACGGCAGCCGCTCCTGTATCCGATACTACTGTCCAGCCCCGTGAATGACCTTAATCCACAACGGCCGGGCGGCGGCAAAAGTTCGTCTTCACATCCGGGCGTCCCTCGCGCCGGCCCGGCGTTCGGCGGCGTCGAAGGCCCGTTCCGGTGCAGTTTTTTCCCTGCCGACAGCCGGGTCCGGGGGTGCCGAAGGCGGCGGCCTGGCGGCCAATTGGTAATTTGCCGCATGTGTCCGTTATGCTTGATCTCGCTGCTTTTACGAGGTGCAGGTACGGAAATCCGGGCCGGCTGAGTGGAAGAAGTTGCGCGCGAGTGGCGGAACGGCAGACGCGCTGGCTTCAGGTGCCAGTGTCCGAAAGGGCGTGGGGGTTCAAATCCCCCCTCGCGCACGCATATGGAAAAGCCCCGGTCTTGGACCGGGGCTTTTTTGCGTTCCCGGCCGCTCATGGGCTGGTTCGCGGATCCGTCCCTATAAAGAACGGGTGTGCGAACACGCTTAGGAATGCGGCGGCGAAGCGTCCTGCGGCGCGGCCGGGCGCGCGGACGCCTTGAACCGGCGTCGTGAATTGGCCAGGTGGCTCCGCATGGCAGCTGCCGCGGCCGCCTCGTCACCATCGGCGATGGCCTCCAGGATGGAGCGGTGTTCCAGCACCACCTGGTCGAAATGGTCCCGGGCATAATGCTCGACGCCGGTCATCAGGCGGGTGCGGGGCATCGCGATCATGGTCTGCCCCAGGGCTGCCAGGCAGTCGGAGTAATAGGGGTTGCCGGAGGCCGCAGCCACGGCCCGGTGGAATTCGAAGTCCGACTTCATGGCGTGGGCGGGGTGGCCCGAGCTTTCGGTAAAGGCTTCCAGTGCGGTGCCGACGGCCCGCAACTGCCTGTCCGTGCGGTTGCGGGCCGCCAGTGCCGCGGCCTCCGTCTCCACGCCCATGCGGAATTCCAGCAGGTGGAGCCTGTCCTCTGTGCTGGCCACTGGACGTCCACCCGGCATGGCCGGCGGTGCGTCCGAGGGCGGAGTGAGGGCGAAACTGCCGCGTCCGCGTTCGGTTTCAACGAGTCCCTCGGCCTGCAGCCTTGTCAGGGCTGCACGCACCACCGTGCGGCTGACGCCGAAATCATTGATGAGCGTGTTTTCGCTGGGCAGCTTCTCGCCCGGCTGGATGACACCGTCGACGATGCGGTTGCGAAGGTCAGCGGCGAGATCCGCGGTGAGGTTCCGGCTCATGGGTCAAGGTTACGCGCCGAAGGTCACGCTTTCGGTTGTCCAGGC
>NZ_QEHL01000050.1:0-241 GCF_003116525.1 Pseudarthrobacter sp. AG30
CCGCCGGGGCTGCGTTTGGTGTGGTGGTGGCTGTGGTGGTGACGGGTGCGGTGTTGTATCCGGGGTTTAAGACCACTGAGGTTGAGTTGAATGATGGTGGCGTGTGGGTGGTGTCGAAGTCCAAGAATGCTGTTGGGCGGTTGAATTATCCTTCGCGGGTGCTTGATGGTGCGGTGACGCCGGCGTCCACCACGTTTGACGTCTTGCAGCATGCGGGCGAGGTGTTTGTTGACGATGCGAC
>NZ_QEHL01000051.1:0-2635 GCF_003116525.1 Pseudarthrobacter sp. AG30
TGTCAATGGCCATTAGTTTCTGCCCACGGACGGCCAGTTGATGTGCCCGCTGGTGGCCAGTAAAACTGCCCGGTGATGGCCAATAGATCTGCCCACTGCTTGGTTCGGCGGGGTTGGCCATCGTCGGGTCTTGTTAGTTCAGTTGGGTGACTCCTTTTCCGGCGAGGGCCTGGGTGAGGCGGATGGAATCACCGTTGGTTTGGCAGACGTGAGCGTGGTGTAGGAGCCGGTCAACGGTGGCCGTGGCGAGGGTTTTGGGCATGAGCTCGTCGAAGCCTGCCGGGTGAAGGTTCGAGCTGATCGCGACGGAGCGCTTTTCGTAGGCGGCGTCGACTACCCGGTAAAGTCCTTCAGCGGCGTCTGTGGCCACCGGGAGCAGGCCGATGTCATCGATCACCACGAGTTCCGCGCGGAGGATTCTGGTCACGGCGCGGGTGACGCTGTCGTCGGTGCGGTGGGCGCGGATGAGGGCGCCGAGGTCTTCGAGTCTGAACCAGGCCACGCGCATGCCGGCTTCGACGGCTTGCTGGCCGAGGGCTTCGAGGAAGAACGTTTTCCCGGTGCCGGAGGGTCCGCAGACGACGAGGTTTTCCCTGCGGGTGATCCATTCCAGGGTGCGCAGGGCTTGCTGGGTTGGGCTAGGGATGGACGAGACGGCGGGGTCCCAGGCGTCGAAGGTTTTCCCGGTCGGGAAGCCTGCTGCTTTGCGCCGGGTGGCGAGCATGGACCGGGCCCGGCCGGCGGCTTCTTCGGCGAAGAGTGCCTTGATGATCTCGGCCGGCTCCCAGCGTTGGGCGCGGGCGGTCGCGATCAGTTCCGGTGCGAGGGCACGGGCGTGGGGCATCTTCAGTTGCCGCATCAGCGCTTCGAGCTCGGACGGGAGGGCCGGGGCGGTGGTGCTTACGGGGCTCATCGGTTCTGCTCCTTGGCGGTGCTGAAGGGCGCTGCGCCCAGGCCTGCCCACGCGCCGGTGCCTTGGGTCAGGGAGCGGGTCTCGTCCGCGGCGTGGGTGGTGGTGCGTCTGACGTTCGCGTTCAGGATCGAGGCCAGGTCGCCGTGGGCGAAGCGGCCATGGAGTGCCGCGTCGCCCAGGGCCCGGTCCACTTGCTTGGTCCCGGCGATTTTGGCCAGGGTCACGGCCTCGGCCATTTTCAGGTTCATCCTCCCCGTCCCGGCCGCGGCGGCTTCGACCAACCACGTCGCCGCGCCGGCGCCGATGGCCAGGAATTCGGCTTCGTCGGCGGTGCGGGCTCTGGGTGTGTAATCGCCCGGGACCCGGGTTCTGATCCCGGGGAAGTGCTCATCGTTGATGGCAGGGCTGCCGGGCCTTGCCCGTTCGTGCCGGGCGACCTCAACCGGACCACCGGGGCCGTGATGGACGATGATGACCTGCTCGCCCGGGCCGCTGCCGTGGACGCGGACGAACACCCTGGCCCCGAGCAAGTGCGCCGGGACGGAATACTGCGCGTTCTCGAACGTCACCATCGGGGTGTTCTCCGGGACCGTGCGGGCGAGCCCAAACGCGACCGTGTGAGCAGTCTCCGGGACCCGATGCAACCCGGGCGCCTCCTCTGCCAGCACCGCAGCGGGTTTACGCCGCGTGGCACGGTGCTCCCGGTTATTCACCTCGTCCATGAAGACCTCACACGCCTTCTCCAACTCCGCGAACGTGGAGTACTCGGCCCGCAGATTCGTATCGGTCGGCACCAGATCGGCCTTGGCCAGCTTCACCGACGCCTCGACCCCACCCTTCGTGGCCGGATCGGCCGGCTGGCAGGTCAGCACGGTCACCCCGTAATGCCGGGCGAAGTCCAGGGTCTGCTGGTTCCGCACCGGCACCCCGGCCACGTGCGCGGTGGTCACCGTCTTCTCGTTATCCGTCAGGACATAGGTCGGTGCACCGCCTGTGATCCGGAAGGACCGGTCCAGCGCGGCGAAGACGCTCGGAGCGGTCCGGTCCCGCAGCGGGATCACGATCCGGAACCTCGAGAACGCGAGCCAGGCCACGAACAGGATGGTCTTCACCCCGCCGATCCGCGGCCCGTCACCGAAGTCGTACTGCAGCCACATCCCCGGCTCCGCGATCCAAGGCCGGTGCACGCGCACATGGCCCAACCGCCAGGCCGCTTTCACCTGCGCGATCGCCCGGCGGGTAGACCGCTCCGACCCCACATAACCCAGAGCGAGCAGCTTCTCGTGGGCTTTATCCGCGCGGATCCGGCCCTTGGACGTCTCGACCCATTCCTCGATCTTGGGCAAGAACGTGTCCGTGACACGATGGCGGGGCGCCGGTTCAGCGATCGGCCGGCCCGCGTCCCGCGCCGCAACATGCCTGGCAACAGTGTGATGGGAACAGCCCGTCAGCTCCGCGGTTGCACGCAACGATCCGGTCAGATCGTAGGCAGCAAGAATTTCCATGATTTCTCCGTCAGACTTCATACAGGGCCTCTTCCTGGGCGACATTCGATGCGACTAGACACCGTCATCAAATCCCGGGGAGAGGCCCCCGCCGCTTAAGACGCGGCAGGACAAGTAAGGAAGTGGGCAGATCTCATGGCCACCGATGGGCAGTTCTACTGGCCGTCAGTGGGCACTTTCGTGGCCGCCTACGGGCAGTTTTTCATGGCCGCTAACA
>NZ_QEHL01000052.1:0-238 GCF_003116525.1 Pseudarthrobacter sp. AG30
GCGCGACGGTGAAGATGTACGGGATGGAGTGGTCCAGGGTCTCGCGGGACGCGGTGGGGCTGTACTTCTGAGGGTCGTTGGCGCCGGAGCCGATCACGTAATGCGTGTGGTGGCTGGTCTTGATCAGCACGGACTCGACGTTGGCCGGGTCGGTGACCTCCGGGTGTTCCCCGTGCAGCTTGCGGGCCAGGTCGATCCAGGCCTGGGCCTGGTATTCGGCGGAGTGCTCCTTGGTGTA
>NZ_QEHL01000052.1:270-683 GCF_003116525.1 Pseudarthrobacter sp. AG30
TCGAGCATCCACGCGATCACGCCGTCTTCGCCTTCGTAGATGGGCACGGGGGAGGTCTGGCCGCGCATGGCACGGTCGGCGGACTCCACGGCCATCTTGCCGGCGAAGGCGGGGGCGTGGGCCTTCCAGGTGGAGATCTCGCCCTTGCGTGACTGGCGGGTGGCGGTGGTGGTGTGCAGTGCCTGTCCGACGGACTGGAAGATAGTTTCGACGTCGAGGCCCAGCAGGGTGCCGATGCCGGCCGCGGCGGAGGGGCCGAGGTGGGCCACGTGGTCGATCTTGTGTTTGTGCAGGCAGATGGCTTTGACCAGGTTGACCTGGATCTCATAGCCGGTGGCGATGCCGCGCACCAGGTCCTGGCCGCTGGAGCCGACGTGCTGGGCAACGGCGAGGATCGGCGGGATGTTGTCGCC
>NZ_QEHL01000052.1:798-1136 GCF_003116525.1 Pseudarthrobacter sp. AG30
ACGATGGGGGCCCGGTTCAGGGACGCGATGGCCACGGAGGCGTTGTCGATGATCCGGTTGATCACCATGTCGGTGACGTCATCGGTAACCGCCACAGGATCCGCGGCCACCTTGGCGATCTTGTAGGCAAGCTGGTCCTCGCGGGCCAGGTTCTCTTCGCTCTTGTAGACGCGGACGTGGTGTTCCTTAACCATGGTGCTCCTTGTGGTGGGATGCGTGGGTTGCTTTGACGTGGGAGAGGCTGCGGTGCAGGTGCACGATCGTGGCTGCTTCGGCGAGCCTGGGGTTGCCTGCGGCGATTGCCTCGGCGATCGCGGCGTGCTCGGCGGCCGCGGCCG
>NZ_QEHL01000053.1:0-1097 GCF_003116525.1 Pseudarthrobacter sp. AG30
TGATCCGGCACGTCAAGCTGTCCACCGCGCGCCTGCCGCTCACTGTTCCCATCAGCGACGCCAAAGTCTTCACCGGCCGGCAGAAGCCCATGACCGAGGTGGTCTTCCTGTTCGCCGAGATCACCACCGAACTCGGGCATTCGGGCATCGGCTTCAGCTACTCCAAACGGGCCGGCGGACCGGCACAGTACGCCCACGCCAAAGAGGTCGCCGAGGGCCTGATCGGCGAGGACCCCAACGACATCGCCAGGATCTACACCAAACTCCTGTGGGCCGGGGCCTCCGTGGGCCGCTCCGGCGTCGCCACCCAGGCCCTGGCCGCCGTCGACATCGCCCTGTACGACCTGAAGGCAAAACGCGCGGGCCTGCCCCTGGCCAAGCTCCTGGGCTCGTACCGCGACTCGGTACGGACCTACAACACCTCCGGCGGCTTCCTTAACGCCACCCTCGAAGAAGTCAAGGACCGGGCCAGCCGGTCCATCGAGGAAGGCATCGGCGGCATCAAAATCAAAGTAGGCCTGCCGGACAGCACGGAAGACCTCCGCCGGGTCGCCGGCATCCGGGACCACATCGGCCCCGACGTCCCACTGATGGTCGACGCCAACCAACAGTGGGACCGCGCCACAGCCCTGCGCATGGGCCGCCGCCTCGAAGACTTCAACCTGGCCTGGATCGAAGAACCGCTGGACGCCTACGACTTCGAAGGCCACGCCCACCTCGCCCACGTCCTGGACACCCCCATCGCCACCGGCGAAATGCTCGCCTCCGTCGCCGAACACAAAGCCCTGATCAACGCCAACGGCTGCGACATCATCCAACCCGATGCCCCACGCGTCGGCGGCATCACCCAATTCCTCCGACTCGCCGCCCTCGCCGACGAACGCGGCCTGGGCCTAGCCCCGCACTTCGCCATGGAAATCCACCTCCACCTCGCCGCCACCTACCCCCGCGAACCCTGGGTAGAGCACTTCGACTGGCTCGACCCGCTGTTCAACGAACGCCTCGAAACCAAAGACGGCCGGATGATCGTCCCGGACCGCCCCGGCCTCGGCATCACCCTCAGCGACCAAGCCCGCGCCTGGACAACCGAAAGCGTG
>NZ_QEHL01000054.1:0-644 GCF_003116525.1 Pseudarthrobacter sp. AG30
CTGCACTTCTTCCACATCGCCAAGCAGCTGGTGCTCAACGGCCAGGGCCCCTACTACTACCTGCCCAAGATGGAGAGCCACCTTGAGGCCAGGCTGTGGAATGACGTCTTCGTGTTCGCCCAGGACTACCTTGGCCTCCACCAGGGCACCATCCGGGCAACGGTCCTGATCGAGACCATCCCGGCAGCCTTCGAGATGGACGAAATCCTCTACGAACTGCGGGACCACGCCTCGGGCCTGAACGCAGGCCGCTGGGACTACCTGTTCAGCATTATCAAGTACTTCCGCGATGCCGGCGAGGAATTCGTCCTCCCGGACCGCGCCTCCGTGGCGATGACCGCCCCGTTCATGCGCGCCTACACCGAACTCCTGGTCAAGACCTGCCACCGGCGCGGCGCCTTCGCCATGGGCGGCATGGCCGCGGTCATCCCCAACCGGCGCCACCCGGAAGTAACCGAAGCCGCGTTCGAGAAGGTGCGGGCGGACAAGACCCGCGAGGCCAACGACGGCTTCGACGGCTCCTGGGTTGCGCACCCGGACCTGGTCTCCACCTGCCGGGAGGTCTTCGACTCCGTGCTGGGCGACAAGCCGAACCAGGTGGACAAGCAGCGCCCGGAGGTATCGGTCACGGCGGAGCAGCTGCT
>NZ_QEHL01000055.1:0-2828 GCF_003116525.1 Pseudarthrobacter sp. AG30
GACTCGTACTACCCATCATCAATCGCTAACACGGCTCCCACCTTCTACTCCGTATTCCAGGTCGTCGTCCGGGGTGGCTCCTTAGGCGAACCAACGTATCGATAGGCGTACTGCCTGAATCTGCCGCGGGACTCTAAGACCACACGTGTCCGTCGGCTCTTAGCCGAAACACCGTCCAAAAAAATATTCATTCAGCTCTATGGGTGCGATATGTGCCCGCAACCCAATTCTCGGAAGGAAGACGTCAATGACGACAGTTCAGGCATCGGAACCAGCCACAGACACGCGCTATAAGACGCAACGGCTGATGTCTACGGTCGGGGCAGGCATCTTGATGATGTTGATGTCCGTGGGCATCGGCTTTGGGTTTACCGTGCAAGTGGGCATGGAAAGGTTTGGGGTAGGTGCGACCCAGTACTCAATTTGGATGTCGGCTTTCCAGCTTTCCTGTGCTCTCTCATACTCTGCCATCGGAGCGCTGGCACGCAGATTCCCGGTTCGCAACATCGTCATAGTCGCCGGACTTTTAGCAACCGCGAGCATGACGGGCATGGCGTTTGCCCCAACTTTTTTGTGGCTCTCAATAGGGGCAGTGTTCTTCGGCATCGGATTCGCCGGCTGCGGCATTGTGACGGCGAATGCGCTTATCAGCCAATGGCACACCCATGGTCGCACAGGCACTGTTTTTGGGTTTGTTGCATCCGGTGTCGGCGTCGGCGGCTTCGTGTGGGGGCTCATTTTTCCCCCAGTCGTTTCATCGGGTGGCTTCACCGGAACGATGCTATTGATTGCACTGATCGTCTTCATTTGCAGTGTGGTGAATGCACTTGTCCTCGTTCGCTCTGCCCCAGCGACGCCACTGATACTTACTCCCGAGCCTGCTGGCCACAGAAATCAACGAAAAGCTGCCCTGGCCGGGCTGGGCGTAGTTGTTGCACTCCTCGTGGCTTCTTCATTTATCTTCGCGCTGGAGGGAGGCTGGCCACTGGTGATGGCGGCGGTACTGCAGTCAAACGGTATCTCCTTGACGACAGCTGGCCTAATGATTTCTCTGTGGGCCCTCGTGGCGATTGTCGCCAAACCGATTCTCGGACATATCTCTGACCGCGTCGGCATGCTTCCACTGTTCATCCTGCTGGCAATCATTTTCATCGTGAGTTTGCCCGGAATGGCTCTCTTCGGCCACCTCGGCGAGTGGGTCTATTTCGTCCTCATTCCGGTCGTGTCGCTTGCAATGGGGGTAAATGGTGTTGTACTCCCGTTGGTAGTTCTTCGGTCAGTGGGGAGGTCTGCCTTCCCGCAGGTATATGGATTCACTTTGACCGCGGTCTCTCTCGCAGTTGCGATATCACTGCCGCTGTGGGGTCTGTCACGCGACCTCACAGGTTCGTACAACGCTGCCATGATTTGTGCAGGGTTCGCCGGTGTTGCTGGACTCGCCCTGCTCTATGTGGCCCGTAGCGTTGGACGCAAGAAGAGCGCACCGACTGACGAAGATGATCTATCCGGAGCGTATGTAGGAGCCTCGAAAAGCGAGTAACAGCTTCCTTACGGTGCGGCGATGAGGAGAGATCATGGACATACTGATCCACTCTTCGTATCCCATGCTGTGTAAATGGCCTGGGTGGCGGAGATCCCCGGTTCGGATGAGGTTTGATCCTGCCATCCTGGACATTCCTTGCACTGCGTCGTCCGGGGTAGAAGTTGTCGGATACCGAGGCAACCATTCAGGTCACGGGCTCAGTGGGTCGGCAGGTCGGTCTCCGGCCCGCTATTTCGCGATCGCGTGACTTTGCGGCTGGACGTGGCCGGGTCGGGATTGCCGCGCACGCCGCCTAGGCAATTGGGCCGTAATGCTGTCGGCCGCGGCGTTGGGATCGGTAGCGTCGCGGAAAGTGAGGGGAGCCCCCATGGCGCCAGGCTGAGACATAAGATGCATGACGAAGAACTCGGCCGCGTTGCGGGACCGTCGACTTCAAGTGGGACGTCCCCGGGTACCTAATCGTGACCCAGGCGGGGGAACACCGGCATGAACTGTCGCTGTAAGCGCTGCAGAGAAAACTGGCAGGGCAGGCCGGCCCGCCTGCCCTGCCAGGAACGCGGCGTTTGGGATAAGTCAGGCGCTGATCATGCAAGGAAATGCGGACTCATATGGTTTTCCAGCCGGCCTTCAGGCGAAGAACAGCCCGCAATCGCGGTTGGTCTAGAGCGCCAGGCGCGGCCGACTGGAAGACTCCGGGAGATTCTCCGGTTATCTGGAAATCATAGGCTCGCTGGCAGACCACGCTGCATCCAGACCGCGACGAACACGCCGCCTGGTGGCCGAATTGACCGGCGCTGCTGCGCATTTTGACCCCGTCGTCTGAATATTCCCGCCGTAAACCGGGCGCTGGTTGGTTCCTGAAGTCCCGAGTCGACGAAATAGGTCGGGATTAGCGGGCTGACAGCAGCGACTCCTCGCCTGTTTTCGAGAGCCGATAATGAACCTTCAGTCAACCTAAGCTGGTCGCTGGCTGGATGTCGGAGACATGGCGGCCTGTCGTCGCTAGCGGTGGGGAAGATCTCCTGGCCTTGTCACCGCTTGAGCGGGAGCACATTACCTGCCGAACAGGGTCAGACTTACAGCATGTCGAACGGTAGGGCCTTGTAAGCCGTGTTCTTGTTCATGTTCCAGCCGGCGACGATGCCGGAGCCGATCATTTGGTCGCTGAGGCGGGCGAGGCGGTAGGCGGGGTCGGTGTCGAGGGCGAGTTGGAGGAATTGGTGTGCTTTGCTGCCTCTGCCTTCCCACCAGTTGATGTAGCCAATCGGGACTGCCCCGGCTTTTG
>NZ_QEHL01000056.1:0-551 GCF_003116525.1 Pseudarthrobacter sp. AG30
CCATGACGAAAATACGAACCCGCGGAGCAGGCGTATCCGGCCTCAGACCACGAACCGTCTGATCATAAAAACTGACGTGCGATTCGCTGAGATCGGCGGGGGCGAGTGGCCCGAAGTAACGGTCTGGGTATTGCCCGGTCAGGTTTATGTGGTCCCAGGGGCCGATGACCAGACGGGATTCTTCCCGGGCCTGGGACGATCCAGCTTTGGTACGAACCCGCACGAAGTCAGCGACTTGTTCATGAACTTTCAGGTCGTACCAGCCGGTCGTGCTCAGCACTGGGACAGTTACTCTGCCGATGGCATCCGACCAGTCCTGCTCCTTCCAATATTCATCGAGGTCCGGGTGGGCTAGCCAGTCATCAAACCAACGTCCCTTCCCGATGACAGGATGTTCGGTGACGGGCGTGAAGTGATTCAGCTGCATCGGATCCACGAGCGCCGGCCCCAACTGCATTAGGGCGGCGGATTCTTCCGCCGGATTCAATGCCGACGTTCCGGCGTTCCTTGCCAAGACCCGGGTGCAACCGCAGAAGGAAATCATTGCCGTC
>NZ_QEHL01000057.1:0-229 GCF_003116525.1 Pseudarthrobacter sp. AG30
CCCCGCCGCCGCATAACTGTGCGTCGGGTTCTGCACGGTGGAGGTCCCGCCGTCACCAAAATCCCACGCCCACGACGTCGGGGTGCCCGTCGACGTATCCGTGAACGCCACGTTCAACGGCGCCGTCCCCGACGTCGGCGAAGCCGTAAACGACGCCACCGGGGCAGGAGCCGGCGGCGGGGTGGTCCCACTGGCCATGATTTCCACACGGTCGGCGGCGGCGTAGGTG
>NZ_QEHL01000058.1:0-484 GCF_003116525.1 Pseudarthrobacter sp. AG30
GGTGAAAAATCTGATGCCACGACCCTGATGCAGCTAGGTCAAGCACTGGAGGATTTGATGCAATTGAATGAGTTCACGCCTGTGGCCGATCTTCCGGTGATTGGTAAGGGGAGGTGGTTCGATGATTGGCTCTCGCACCCGGATTTCGATGACTATTGGAAGAATCAAGATTTCTCAGGTGCCATTGGCAAGGTCACCGTCCCCGTGCTCAGCATGACCGGCTGGTACGACCTGAAGGTTCATGAGCAGGTCGCCGACTTTGTCCGGGTTCGGACGCAGGGCGCCACGGAGACAGCACGTGAGGACTCCCGTCTGGTCATCGGCCCTTGGGATCATATGAACTTGACCGGGCAATACCCGGATCGCTATTACGGACAGCTTGCATTTGGTGACCTCAGCGAATCGCACATTGCGTTCTACGATCGGAATGTCCGGGGTGTGGAGCCGGCCATCCCTGCCTCCAGGGTTCGTATTTTCGTCATGG
>NZ_QEHL01000006.1:0-74243 GCF_003116525.1 Pseudarthrobacter sp. AG30
AGTTCTCAAACAACAGACACATTCGAATATTCCCGGAAGAAATTCAGTAAACTGAATTATATATTCCGTATTTCTTCGCTGCGATGTTCCCATCTTATTTCATTCATATTCACTTTCGCAAATCCGGTTATTTTCCCGGAATTCACTCAGTGGAATGAATCCGCCCAGCAGAATGGGAAGCAATTTCTCCAGTTCCACGCTGTGCGCGGTAAGAATTGCTTCTCATAAGTTGGGGTTTGTCGCCACTCAGCGGCGGCGACTCAGAAAACAATACACGCCCCCCGGCGGCCGTGCAAATCGGCTGCCGAGAGGCGTGCATCAAGCATCCGAAGGTGCTAGGGAACCAGCACCTCAACCGTGGCCAGGTTCTTCTTGCCCCTGCGCAGGAGCAAATACTGGCCATGCAGGAGTTCAGACTCGGAAATCACGGCCTCAGGATCCGAGACTTTCTCGTTGTTAACGTAGGCGCCGCCCTCCCCCACGGTTCTCCGGGCAGCCGACTTGCTTTCAGAAAGTCCGGACGCCACCAGGAGGTCGACGATTCCCATCCCGTCCACCTGCACCGTGGTGTTGGGAAGTTCGGAGGTTGCCGCCTGCAGGGTTGCCTTGTCCAGCGCGGCCAGGTCGCCGTTGCCAAAGAGCGCCGCCGAGGCGGCAATGACCTTCTCGGTGGCGTCGACGCCATGCACCAGCGAGGTGACCTCGAAAGCCAACTTCCGCTGGCCTTCCCTGGCAAAGGGACGCTCCGCCACCGAAACTGCGATCTCTTCGATCTCGGCCCGCGTCAGGAAGGTGAAAACCTTGAGCCGGTCCACGACGTCGGCATCGGACGTGTTGAGCCAGAACTGGTAGAACGCATACGGGCTGCACATGCCGGCATCGAGCCAAATGGCGTTGCCCTCGCTCTTGCCGAACTTGGTTCCATCGGAATTGGTGATCAAGGGAGTACCGAGGGCGTGTACGCTCTTGCCCTCCACCTTGCGGATCAGCTCCGTACCGCTGGTGAGGTTGCCCCACTGGTCAGAGCCGCCGGTCTGCAGTACGCAGCCGTAGTCGCGGTAGAGCTGGAGGTAGTCCATGCCCTGCAGGATCTGGTAGCTGAATTCGGTGTAGCTGATGCCTTCATCGGAGTTCAGCCGGGAGGCCACAGCGTCCTTGCGCAGCATGGTGCCCACCCGGAAGTGCTTGCCCACTTCACGCAGGAAGTCGATGGCGCTCAACGGCGCCGTCCAGTCCAGGTTGTTCACGATCCTTGCAGCGTTGTCCCCTTCAAAGCTGAGGAAGCGGCTGACTTGGGCCTGGAGGTAGCCGACCCACTCCGCAACCGTGTCCTTGGTGTTCAAGGTGCGCTCCGCCGTCGGACGCGGATCGCCGATCATGCCGGTGGAACCGCCAACCAGCCCCAGCGGTTTATGCCCGGCCAGCTGGAGCCGCCGCATGACCAGCAGCTGGACCAGGTTGCCCAGGTGCAGGCTCGGCGCGGTGGGGTCGAAGCCGCAATAGTAGGTGACCGGCCCGTTGGCGAGGAGCTTCTCCAGCTCTGCTTCGTCCGTGGAGACATGGACCAGCCCACGCCACTTCAGTTCCTGCCAAATGTTGGCGAAAGTGGGGTCGTTGCGCTGCGGTTCGAGGTTGTTCAGTTCAGGCACGCTTCCTAAGTTAGCAGTAACGCCGGGACCCCGGTCAGCCGGCTATTCCGGCCGGTACCGGTTCGGCGGCAATCAACCGCAGCCGCTGCGTGGCGCGGGTCATGGTAACGTAGAGATCCCCCACCTTGCCGTGCTCGTGGTTGAGCATGACGGAAGGTTCCAGCACCACCACACCGTCGAACTCCAGTCCCTTCGCCTCACGCGGGCTGATTACCACGATGTCCTGTTCGTAGCTTCCCGCGCCGGTACCGATCCGCCGGCCGTAGGCCGCACGCAGGGCGGAAGTTGCCTGGGGCAGGAGGTCACCGTCGGCGATGACGGCGAGCAGGCCGCCGTCGAGCGCTCCCAACTCCTCCGGAAGGACCTCGAGGAGCCGGTCCACCACGCCGCCGGCAGCAACCTCATCGATGATGGGTGACCAGCGTCCTTCACGTACGGCCTTGGGAGCGGACACCACCAGGCCGGCGGCGTTGGCCATCCTGACCGCGGCCTCGGCGATCTGGGACGGCGTACGGTAATTGACCGTCAACTCTTCCAGCTGCCACCGGTCACCGAACATCGGGGCCAGTGCGCCCTGCCAGGAGTTGGCACCGGCCACGGAACTGGTCTGGGCGATGTCCCCCACGATGGTGAAGGACTTCAGCGGGCAGCGCCGGACCAGCAGCCGCCACTGCATGGGCGAGAGTTCCTGCGCCTCGTCCACCACGATGTGCCCGAATGCCCAGGTCCGGTCACTCGTGGCACGCTCGGCAGCGGTCTGCCGGGCGCCCTGCTCCTGGTTCTGTTCAGCAAGCTCCTCAGCGGACATCAGCGGGTCCACGCCGGCGGCCTGCATGTTGACCAGGGTCTGTTTTGCGTTGGCAAGGTCCCGGGCCCGGTCGTGCTCCTGCTGGGCCAGCCCCCGTCCGGCGGCCGGGTCCAGCTCGCCCAGCAGCTCGGCGGCCTCATCCAGCAGCGGCACGTCCGGCTCGGTCCAGGGAGCGTCAGCGGGGCGCAGCAGCAGCGCCCGCTCCTCCGGTGTCATGTTGGGGGTGCAGAATTCCAGGATTTCCGGCTTGCTGAAAAGGTCCGAGATCAGCTTTTCCGGAGTCATCGGCATCCAGCACAGGTTCAGCGCAATCCGCACGTCCCGGGCAGTGCGCACATCCTCGGCCAGGTACGAGCGGTCCGCATTGTTCCCGATGCTCCCGGCCTCAACGAGTTCGGTCATCTGCTCGGTCAGCTCGCGCAGCAGGATCTTGACGAACGTCACCCGGGCTTCGTTGTACGGCTTCCCGGTGGCGCGTGCACGTTCCCGGGCACGACGGACCTGCCGGGGCGTCAAGGTCAGCTTGCGCCCGTCCACCTCGAGGATCCGGTTCCGGGCGGGGACACGCATCCGGTTGGACACGGCGTTGGCCACGATGGCGGCCATGTCCAGGCGACCCTTGATGGCCGCCACGTCGGCGTTGGTTTCGGGCACGGCGTGGATGCCCGGCATCAAGCGGCCAACGCTGGCCATGACAACCCCCGTCTCGCCGAGCGAGGGCAGCACCCGTTCGATGTATTTCATGAACGACGACGACGGCCCCACCAGCAGGACGCCGGCGCTCTTGAGCCGGTCACGATGGGTGTAGAGCAGGTAGGCGGCGCGGTGCAGCGCCACGGCGGTCTTGCCCGTGCCGGGGCCGCCCTGGACCACCACGGCACCGGAGATCGAGGACCGGATGATGCGGTCCTGCTCGGACTGGATGGTGCTGACGATGTCCGACATCCGGCCGGTCCGCTTGGAGTTCAGGGCGGCGAGCAGGGCCCCTTCGCCCTGGAGCGATTCGGCGTCCGTCAGCATGCCTGCGTCAAGGACGTCGTCCTCGATGGCTTTGACGTCGCGGCCCTGCAGGATCAGGTGCCGGCGGCGCCGCACACCCTGCCGGTCGAAGGCGGTGGCCTGGTAGAAGTGGCCGGCCTCGGGTGCCCGCCAGTCCACCATCAACCGCTGCAGGTCCTCGGTGGTCAGCCCGATGCGCCCGATGTACTGGGCCTCGCCGGAATCCAGGTCCAGCCGGCCGAACACCAGCCGGTCATCCACGGCGTCCAGCTGGGCCAGGCGGTCCTCATACAGTGCGGCGAACGCATCACGTTCGGAAACGTTCTGCATGGTGCCCACGGCTCCGGCACGGCGGACCTGCGCCAGTTGGCGGCGCTTTTCCTCACGGAGCTCCTCCAGCCGGGCATACAGGCCGGCAACATAGTCCCGTTCGTGGGCCAATTCGGCGTCGAGCATCAACGTTCCCCTATCGCGAAAGACAGACCGTCCATTCTACAACCATTTCGATTAACGCAGGCGAAACGTGCCCGCCCCGGGCGGCCCACCGGCCGCGGGCCTCCGGGTCCGCGGCTTGGCTGCCTTGTATTTGGAAACCGTGGGGTCGCCGGTGAGCCAGAACCGCCAGGCGTAGCGGTCCGATCCCCCGGCCCCGGCCACACCCACCCGCGGACCGGAACTGACGGGACCGGCCGGACCGGAGGGAAGCTCCAGCCCGAACGGCGGTGCCAGCGCATCCCGGCCGCTGTCCGCCGTCGTCATACCCAGCGCCTTGGCCAGGCGGGCCGGGCCGCTGGCGAGGTCGGCGGGGGTTTTCGACGTCGGACGCCGGCGTTGCGCCACGTCCAGCCCGCCGACGATTTCCCCGGCCCGCAGCAGCAGGGCGGAAGCCACCCCGTCGGGTCCGCACACGATGTTGGTGCAGTGATGCATGCCGTAGGTGAAGTAGACGTAGAGGTGCCCGGCGGGACCGAACATCGGCGCGTTGCGGGGCGTCGGGCCGCGGTAGGTGTGCGAGCCGGGATCTGGATGCAGGGAGTCCTCCGGCCCAAGGTAGGCCTCCACCTCGGTCAACCGCACGGACACGGTGCCGTCCCGGGACTCGTGGGTCAGCACGGCGCCAAGCAGCAGCGGCGCGAGTTCCCGGGCGTCCCCGGACAGGAAATCCCGGAGCGGCCCGGTGGTTGAAGGGCTCTCATCCATTGCTCGACTGTACCCAGAAATCCGCTGTTCCCGCGGGAACCAACGGGCATCCGGCACCAACCACGGCCATGTCCGATTTCCGCTAGTAGCAGTGATGCGGGGCTGGCAGGATGGAGGCATGGACTTCTGGCAGCGCTACCGGGCAATCGATGCCCGCGACCCCCGGTTCGATGGCCAGTTCTTCACCGCGGTCCGCACCACCGGGATCTATTGCCGTCCCTCGTGCCCGGCCCGGACGCCAAAGGCATCGAACGTGACGTTCTACGAGACGTCCGCGGCCGCGCACGAGGCAGGGTACCGGGCCTGCAAACGTTGCCTGCCGGAGGCTGTCCCGGGGACACCCGCATGGAACGTGCGCCAAGACGTTGCCGGCCGGGCGATGCGCCTGATCAACGATGGCGTCATCAACCGGGACGGCGTGGCGGGTCTTGCTGCCCGGCTGGGCTACTCCGCCCGGCAGCTCAACCGCATCCTCGGCCAGGAACTGGGTGCCGGTCCTCTGTCGCTGGCCCGGGCGGCGAGGGCACAGACGGCGCGCACCCTGTTGGTGTCCACGTCCATGAAGTTTGCGGATGTGGCCTTCGCAGCCGGTTTCAGCAGCATCCGGCAGTTCAACGACACCATTGCCGAAGTCTTCGATTTGACCCCCACGGCACTGCGGCGGACCACCCGGCATCCGGCAGCCGCCGGGGGCGCCACCGCCCTGACCCTGAGCCTGCCCTACCGGGCGCCCTTCGATACCGGTATTTTCTCCTTCCTGGCCGTGCGTGCCATTCCGGGAATCGAGGAGGGCACGCCCACCTCCTATGCCCGGACCCTCCGCCTCCCGCACGGCGACGCCCGGTTCCGGGTGGAGTACGACGACGCCGCGCGGGGGCGGCCGCTGACCCTCACCGTCGGCGCGGTGGACCTGCGCGACCTGCCGGCGCTGCTGAGCCGCGTGAGGCGGCTGTTCGATCTCGACGCGGACCCGGAAGCGATCGACAGCACCCTTGCTGCGGACCCCCGGCTGGCGGACTCCGTTTCAGCTGCCCCCGGGATGAGGCTGCCCGGGGCGCTGGACCCGCAGGAACTGTTGGTGCGGGCCATGGTGGGGCAGCAGATCACGGTGGCGGCCGCCCGGACCGCACTCACGCAACTGGCCGCCGCCGGCAGCCCCGCCAGCGACCCCGGCGGGGGCCTGGAACGGCTGTTTCCGACGCCGGCGCAGATCGCCTCAGCGGGGCATGTGCTGCGCGGACCCCGGCGAAGGATCGAATCGCTGCTGAACGCGGCGGAGGCGATGGCCGGCGGGCGGCTCGAATTCGGGTACGGCGACGATGTGCCAAGCCTCACCGGGGCCCTGCTTCCCCTGCCGGGGGTGGGACCATGGACGGTGGGATACGTGGCAATGCGCGTCCTGGGCGCCCCGGACATCTTCCTCGCCAACGACGCCGCCGTCCGGAACGGCATCCGCGCCCTCGGCACCGGAGGCCACACCCTCACACCGGACTTCCGGGAAACCAGCCCCTGGCGTTCCTACGCCACCATGCACTTGTGGCGCGCCGCGGCACGGCCCGCCACTCCATCCACCCCCGCGAAAGGGATGCCATGAAAGCCCAACTGCTCAAGCTGTCCACCCCGGACGGCCCGTTCACCATCCTCGCCAGGGACGGCATGGTCCTGGCCTCGGGCTGGACGGCCGGCCTGCCGGAATTGATCGGGCAGGTTCACCCCGCGCTGCGTCCCGAGGACGTGGAGGAGGTGGCCGGCCTGGCGGGAATCTCGTCCGCCGTCGAGGCCTTCTACGACGGCGACCCGGCGCCCGCCATGGCCGTCCCGGTCCTGCAGCGGTCCGGGCCGTTCCGCGCGCACGCCTGGGATGTGCTGCGGGAGGTCAAACCGGGTTTCCCGGTGACGTACAGCGAGTACGCGGCCCTGGCAGGGAACCCCAAGGCAGTGCGGGCGGCGGCCAGTGCGTGCGCCTTCAACGCGGCGGCCCTTTTTGTCCCATGCCACCGGGTGATCCGGACTGACGGCTCTTTGGGCGGGTTCCGCTGGGGCCTGCCTATCAAGGAGAGCCTGCTGGCCCGCGAGGCCGCGTAGGGCTACTTGGGGTCCGGCATCGCCGAAGGCCAGGGCAGCAGCTCCGGAAGGTCCGTGCCGTCGCCGGCGGCGGTGGCGCGCAGGCTGTCCAGCGATGGCTGCCTGCCGGCGAGCCATGCGGCGATGTCAGTGACCATGCCGCTGACGACGACGGTGCTGCCGCCGGCGCCGAGTCCCATCGGCGGCAGGGCAACGGGCTGCAGGACCAGCCGGGTTCCCGTGGGAACCCGGGCGGCCAGGAAGTCGAAAAGGTGCGAGCAGAAGGCCCCGTTCCAGGTTTCGGGGCCCGTGCCGGCATCCAGGTCCGAGGTGTGGATGACAAGTTCGCGCCACAGCGCCAGGCCTGCGTCGTAGATGACTCCGTCGCGGAAGGCGATTGGCGTCTGCCACTCAGGACCGGTCAGAGCATCGAAGGCGGCCAGCGCACGGTGGAGGGCTGCGGTGATGTCGGCGCGGTGCTGGCCGAGGCTGTGCCCCGCTGCAAGATCGATGGCACGGTTGCGTCCCTCCACGCCGCCGTCGTAGAGCGCCACCTTTTCGCCGCGGCGGCCGTGCTCCACCTGCCGGGCGAGGGCGTCGCAGATGCCGGCGATGTGGGCCAGCAGGTGGCCGCGGCTCCAGCCGGGAAGCGTTGACGGCGCCTTTTCGCCGCCGTCGGGAAGGCGGTCCAGGGCGGTGGCAAGCGCTTCGGCGGCCTTGTGCACTTCGGCCTGGAGCGCCGCAGGGGAAGGTGAGCTCATGCGGTCAGCCTAGCGGAGCGCCCGGCGCGGCGGCGGCTATTCCAGCGGTGTTCCGTCCGGTCCAACGCGGTGCCGGACGTGCCGGCCGTCGGCGGCTGCCTGCCAGAACTCAATCTCGCGAGGCTGGAGTGCATAGAGCTGCCAGTTCGGGTTTTCGGTGCCGTCCGCGCGGGGCCGTTCGTGCCAGTCGAGGCTGGAGGCTTCGGCGGAGAGACCGGTCACCGTCCCGGCGAGCCGGACCTGCCGGCCCAGGCGTGGCCAGTAAAAGTTCATCGCAGCCCTCGGCTCCGCCGTGAGTTCCCTGCCCTTGCGGGAGGTGCGGGACGTGGCGAAGTGCCAGCCGTCGTCGTCGATGTTCTTCAGGATCAGCATCCGGGAAGAAGGCTGCGGGCCGCCACCGGACGCGGCATCCACCGTGGCGAGGCTGAACGCGTGCGGCTGCTGCTCCCCCGCGTCCAAGGCCTCGTCCAGCCATTGTTTGAAGAGCAAAGCCGGATCCTGCGGGGCACTGCCGGGATGGAAGGCGGGCAGGTCGGCCGGGAAATCGGGCAGCGTGCGAAGGAACTTCCGGAACGTTTCGCTCATGGACCCAGCCTAGCCACATGCGGGTTTCAGCACGCCCAACCACCCACGCCCGCCCCCGACGCCCGCTCAGGTATTGCAGTGGAACTACCAACGCCCGCTCACTTCCTGCCCCTAAAACGCCAACGCCCGCTCACTTCCGTAAAGAAAGTGAGCGGGCGTTGGCCCAAAACCGGCAGGAAGTCAGCGGGCGTTGGCCCAAAACCTGCAGGAAGTGAGCGGGCGTTGACGCAAAACCTGCAGGAAGTGAGCGGGCGTTTCAGCCGGCGTACGCCCGGACGTCCGCGAGTTCACTCTCCAGGGCGACAAGCTGGCGTTCGACGGCGGCCGGTGCCGTGCCGCCCTGGGAGTTGCGGCTGTTCAGCGAACCTTCCGTGGACAGGACCGTGCGGACCTCCGGCGTGAGGTGCTCCGAAATGGCGGCGTACTCCTCATCCGTCAGATCCCACAGCTCCACGCCGCGGGACTCGGCCTGCTTGACCGCGGCACCGGAGAGCTCGTGCGCCTCGCGGAACGGCACGCCCTGGCGGACCAGCCACTCGGCGATGTCCGTGGCCAGCGCGAAACCCTGCGGGGCCAGGGACTCCATCCGTTCCGTATTGAACGTGAGGGTGGCGATCATGCCGGAGACGGCCGGGAGCAAGAGCTCCAGGGTGTCGGCGGCGTCGAACACCGGTTCCTTGTCCTCCTGCAGGTCGCGGTTGTACGCGAGCGGCAGGCCCTTAAGCGTGGCCAGCAGCCCGGTCAGGTTGCCGATCAGGCGCCCTGCCTTGCCGCGGGCCAGCTCTGCCACGTCCGGGTTCTTCTTCTGCGGCATGATCGAGGAGCCGGTGGAATAGGAATCGTGCAGGGTGACGAAGGAGAACTCCTTCGTGGCCCAGAAGATCACTTCCTCGGAGATCCGGGACAGGTCCACGCCGATCATCGAGCAAACCCAGGCGAACTCGGCGAAGACGTCGCGGGACGCGGTGCCGTCGATCGAGTTGTGCGTGGCGGAGTAGAACCCGAGGTCAGCCGCCACCGCTTCGGGGTCCAGCCCCAACGAGGAGCCGGCCAGCGCACCGGAGCCGTAGGGCGAGACCCCGGCCCGCTTGTCCCAGTCCTGGAGCCGCTGCACGTCGCGCAGCAGTGCCCAGGCGTGGGCCAGCAGGTGGTGGCTGAGCAGGACCGGCTGGGCGTGCTGCAGGTGGGTGCGGCCCGGCATGGCAACACCGTGGTGCGCCTTGGCCTGCTCCACCAGGGCATCCACTGTTGCCAGGACGCCCCGGGCAATGATCCGGGCGTGGTCGCGCAGGAACATCCGGCCCAAAGTGGCCACCTGGTCGTTACGCGACCGGCCGGCGCGGAGCTTGCCGCCGAGCTGGGCGCCGGCGCGCTCGATCAGGCCGCGTTCCAGCGAACCGTGCACGTCCTCGTCGGACTCGGCCGGGGTGTATGCGCCGGAGGCGACGTCCGCGTCCAGGCGGTCCAGGGCGTCCAGCATCCCCGCCAGCTCGCCGTCGTCGAGCAGTCCGGCCTTGTGCAGCACGCGCGCGTGCGCCTTGGAGCCGGCCATGTCGTAACGGGCCAGGCGCCAGTCGAAGTGCGTGGACTTGCTCAGCGCCGCGAGGGCGTCCGCGGGGCCGCCGGCGAACCGGCCGCCCCACAACGCACCCGTGTTCGTCCCCGAGCGCACCCCAACCTCGCTGCGCTCGGCCGGGGACCCCTGCGCTCGTGGGCCCTGCTTGGAATTCGACTCAGCCATCCGGGTTACTTTCCTGCGACGCGGATGTCGCGGCCGGAGGCAACCTTGGCGGACATGCCCCACAGCTCGATGAAGCCCTTGGCCTGGGACTGGTCGAACGTGTCGCCGGTGTCGTAGGTGGCCAGCGAGAAGTCGTACAGCGAGGTGTCGGAGCGGCGGCCGTTGACGATGGCCTGGCCACCGTGGAGGGTCATGCGGATGTCGCCGGAGACGTACTTCTGGGTGTCCTCGATGAAGGCGTCCAGGGAGCGCTTGAGCGGGGAGAACCACTGTCCGTCGTAGACAAGTTCGGCCCAGCGCTGGCCAACGGTGGCCTTGAAGCGGGCCTGCTCGCGCTCGATGGTGATGTCCTCCAGGTGCTTGTGCGCGGTGATCAGCGCCATGGCACCGGGGGCCTCGTAGATTTCGCGGGACTTGATGCCCACCAGGCGGTCCTCGACGACGTCGATGCGGCCCACGCCCTGGGCACCGGCGCGGCGGTTGAGTTCCTTGATGGCCTGCAGCGGGGTGACCTTGACGCCGTCGATCGCGACGGGGACGCCTGCCTCGAAGGAGATGGTGACTTCATCCGGTGCCGGCGGGAACTCCGGGGTGGCGGTGTAGTCGTAGATGTCCTTGGTGGGGGCGTTCCAGATGTCCTCGAGGTAGCCGGTTTCCACGGCGCGGCCCCAGACGTTCTGGTCGATCGAGTACGGGTTCTTCTTGGTGGTCTCGATGGGCAGTCCCTTTTCCTCGGCGAAGGCGATGGCCTTGTCGCGGGTCAGGGCGAGGTCGCGGACCGGGGCGATGCACTTCAGGTCCGGGCCGAGGGTCTGGATGCCCACTTCGAAGCGGACCTGGTCGTTGCCCTTGCCGGTGCAGCCGTGGGCCACGGTGGTGGCGCCGAATTCGCGGGCGGCCTTCACCAGGTGCTTGACGATCACCGGGCGGGAGATGGCGGACACCAGCGGGTAGTGGCCCTGGTACAGGGCGTTGGCCTTCAGCGTGGGCACGCAGTATTCGTTGGCGAACTCGTCCGAGGCGTCTGCGACGTAGGCCTCGACGGCGCCGCAACCGAGGGCGCGCTGGCGGATGGTTTCCAGAGATTCGCCGCCCTGTCCGACGTCGACCGCCACGGCGATGACCTCGGCACCGGTGGCTTCACCGATCCAGCCGATGGCTACTGACGTGTCCAGGCCGCCGGAGTAGGCCAGCACAATGCGTTCAGTCACTTTAAATGCTCCTTGTTGGGGTTGGTTGATGTTCTGACGTCAAGCTTATTGCCCGGCTTCCTCGGCCAGTTGCAGGAAGCGGGCTGCGAGGTCCGGGCCGCCCAGCGGATCGCGTGACACCAGCAGGACGGTGTCGTCCCCTGCGATGGTGCCCAGGATGGATGGCATCACCGAGTGGTCGATGGCCAGGGCCAGGAAGTTCGCGGCACCGGGCGGGGTCCGCAGGACGGCGATGTTGGCGGAGGCTTCCGCCGTGACCAGCAGTTCGCTGCACAGCCGGGCCAGCCGCGCGTCCAGGATTTCCTGCGTGACGCCGCTCTTCGCGGCCCGTTCACCGCCTTCGCCGGGGACGGCGTACACCAGGACGCCTTCCTTGCCACGGACGCGGACCGCACCCAGTTCCACCAGGTCCCGGGACAGGGTTGCCTGGGTGACCTGCACGCCGTCGTCCGCCAGCAGCGCCGCAAGCTCAGCCTGCGAACGAACGGACTGCCCGGTAAGGATGGCGGTGATGCGTGCCTGCCGGGCGGTCTTGGTGGCCGGGCTGCTGCCCGGGGAGGACGGCTGGGCGGTCACTGGAACGTGCTCTCCCCGGCACCTTCAACGGGGGAAAGGCCGTCAACGACGGCCAGGCCGGACCGGTGCATCAGCCAGGCCATCAGGGCCTTCTGGGCGTGCAGGCGGTTTTCCGCCTCGTCCCAGACGATGGACTGGGGTCCGTCGATGACGTCCGCTGAGATTTCGTAACCGCGGTAGGCAGGCAGGCAGTGGAGCACGACGGCGTCTTCCGCGGCGAGTGCCAGGGCGTCCGAATCGACGGAGTAGTCCCGGAACAGCTGGAGCCGTGCTTCCTTCTCGGCTTCCTGCCCCATGGAAACCCACGTGTCGGTGGCCACCACGTCCGCTCCCTGCAGGGCTTCCTTCGCATCGGTGGTGACCAGCACGGAACCGCCGGTTTCGGCCGCCCGTTCCTTCGCGGCCGCCACGATGTCCGCGGCCGGCAGGTAGCCTTCCGGACCGGCAATGCGGACGTGCATCCCGGCCGTGACGCCGGCCAGCAGGTAGGAGTTGGCCATGTTGTTGGCGGCGTCGCCGAGGTAGCTCATGGTGAGCCCCTTCAGTTCGCCCTTGTGTTCCTTGACGGCGAGGAGGTCGGCCAAGAGCTGGCAAGGGTGGTAGTCATCGCACAGGGCGTTGATGACCGGGACTTTGGAGTTGGCAGCCATGGCCACCAGCCCGGAGTGCGCGCCGGTGCGCCACACGATGGTGGACACCATCCGTTCGAGGACCTTGGCGGTGTCCTCCACGGATTCCTTGTGCCCGATCTGCGCCTCGCCGGGATTGATGATCAGGGCATTGCCACCCATGTCGGCGATGCCCGTGGCGAACGAGACGCGGGTCCGGGTGGAGGTCTTGTCGAAGATGACGGCCACGGTCTTGCGTCCGCTGCGCTCAGCGGCGAACGGCTGGACGCTGTACGGGGCGGCCTTCATCCGGGCTGCGAGTTCCAGGACCTCTGCCTGCTCGGCGGGGCTGAGGTCGGTGTCCTTGAGGAAGTGCCGGGTTGCGGTGGTCACTGGGCGTCCTTAGCTGTCTGGAGGATTGCCGGGAAAGCGGCGAGGAAGGTGTCCGTCTGGGCTGTGGTGAGGATCAGCGGGGGTGCGAGGCGGATGGTGCGCGGGCCGGGGCTGTTGACGATGAAGCCTGCGTCGAGGGCGGCCTGCACGACGGCGGGGGCGACGTCGGCGTCGAGGTCGAAGCCGACCAGCAGCCCTTCACCCCGGACCTCGGTGACGCCGGGGACCGCGGCCAGTGCGGAGCGCAGGTGCGCACCCACCGCGGTGGCGTTGGCCAGGACGTCCTGGCTTTCGAGCGCGTGGAGGGTGGCCAGGGCGGCCGCCGTGGCCACCGGGTTGCCGCCGAACGTGGTGCCGTGCTGGCCGGCGGACAGCAACGACGACGTCTTCTCACCCATGGTGATCAGGGCGCCGATGGGGAATCCGCCGCCGAGGCCCTTGGCCAGGGTGACGGCGTCGGGGACGATCCCGGCGTCTTCGCTGGCCAGCCACTTGCCGGTCCGCCCGATGCCGGTCTGGACCTCGTCGAGGATCAGGAGTGCTCCCGCCTTGGTGGTGGCCTCACGGGCAGCCTGCAGGTAGCCCGGGGGCAGCGGCCGGACGCCGGCCTCGCCCTGGATGGGCTCCAGGAAGACGGCGGCAACGGTGTCATCCACTGCTGCCTGCAGCGCAGCGATGTCGCCGAACGGAATGTGCACCACGCCACCGGGCAGCGGTTCGAACGGTGCCCGGTAGGCTTCCTTGGCGGTCAGCGCCAGGGCACCCATGGTCCGGCCGTGGAAAGCGCCTTCGAGGGCGATGATTTTGCTCCGCTTGGTGTCGCCGGCGCCGGTGTTGCGGCGGGCAAGCTTGAACGCTGCCTCGTTCGCTTCCGTGCCGGAGTTGCTGAAGAACACCTTGGACCCGGCAGGGGCGTGGGTCAGCTCCAAAAGTTTCTCTGCCAAGGCCACCTGCGTGGGGCTGGTGAAGAAGTTCGAGACGTGGCCCAGGGTTGCCAGCTGGCTGGCGATGACTGAGGTCACGAAGGGGTGGGCGTGGCCGAGGGCGTTGACGGCGATGCCGCCGAGCAGGTCCAGGTATTCCTTGCCGTCGGCGTCCCACACCAGGCAGCCGGCGCCGCGGACCAGGACGCGCTGGGGCGTGCCGAAGACGTTCATCAGCGAGGTGGAGTAGCGGGAGAGCCACTCGGAGCCCGCGTGGCCCCTGGTTTGCACCAGTTCGGCCACCGGGGTTTCGACAAGCTCAACCTCGGCGGTGTGCTTACTCATGCGTTGTTCTCCTCGTCCGGGACCACCTGGGTGCCGATGCCCGCCGTCGTAAATGTTTCAAGAAGCATGGAGTGGGGCAGGCGCCCGTCCACGATGTGCGCGCGCTCCACGCCCTCGTCGATGGCCTTCAGGCACGCGGCCATCTTGGGGATCATGCCCGATTCGAGCCGGGGCAGCATCTTCCGCAGCTCGGAGGCCGTCAGCGATGAAATCAGGGAGGACTTGTCCGGCCAGTTGGCATACAGGCCTTCGACGTCGGTCAGGATGACCAGCTTGGAGGCGCCCAGTGCCGAGGCGACGGCGGCGGCCGCGGTGTCCGCGTTGACGTTCAGGACCTGGCCGGTGGGCTGGAAACGCCCGGCACCTGGCACGTTCTCCCCGCCGTCGACAATCTCCGGGGCCACGGTGGAGATCACCGGGATGCGGCCGGCGGCCAGGATGTCCACGATGCCCGCGGGGTCGACGCCGACCACCTCGCCCACGAGCCCGAGGTCGATGTCTTCGCCGTCCACCACGGTGCCGGTGCGGACGGCGCGCAGCAGCCCGCCGTCTTCGCCGGACATGCCGACGGCGTAGGGCCCGTGGGAGTTGATCAGGCCCACCAGTTCGCGCCCCACCTGGCCGGTGAGGACCATGCGGACCACGTCCATGGCTTCCGGGGTGGTGACGCGCAGGCCGCCTTTGAACTCGGATTCGATGCCCAGCCGGCCCAGCATGGAGTTGATCTGGGGGCCGCCGCCGTGGACCACCACCGGGTGGATACCCACGTGGTGCAGGAAGACGATGTCCTCGGCGAAGGCCCGGCGGAGTTCGTCGTTGACCATGGCGTTGCCGCCGTACTTGATCACCATGGTGGTGCCTGCGAACCGCTGGATCCAGGGCAGCGCCTCGATCAGGGTGGCGGCCTTGTCCTGGGCAGCGGACGTGCTGGTGGTTTCACGCGTCTGGGTGTTCATGCTGTCACTTTCCGCAGCGGTTCCTGCCGGGAGCAGGAGCTCCTAGCTGGAGTAGGCGCTGTTCTCGTGGACGTAGTCGTGGGTGAGGTCGTTGGTCCAGATGGTGGCTTCGGCGTCGCCTGCCTGCAGGTCGATCTCCACCAGGACCTCGCGCGGTTCCAGGTCCACCAGGTTCCGGTCGTCGCCGATGCTGCCGTTGCGGCAGATCTGGATCCCGTTCATGGCCACGTTGAGCTTGTCCGGTTCGAACGCAGCGTCCGTTGTGCCCACGGCGGACAGCACGCGGCCCCAGTTCGGGTCCTTGCCAAAGATGGCGGCCTTGAACAGGTTGGAGCGGGCCACGGAACGGCTGACCGTTTCGGCGTCCGCTTCGCTGGCGGCATTGAAGGTGCGGATGGCGATGTCGTGGCTGGCACCCTCGGCGTCGGCGATCAGTTTGCGGGCCAGTTCGGCGCAGACCTGGGTGAGGCCGGCACCGAAGTCCGCTGCGGAAGGTACGGCCCCGGACGCGCCGGAGGCCAGCAGGACCACGGTGTCGTTGGTGGACATGCAGCCGTCGGAGTCGGCGCGGTCGAAGGTGACGCGGGTGGCGTCCCGCAGGACGACGTCGAGCATTTCGGATTCGACGGCGGCGTCGGTGGTGAGGACTACCAGCATGGTGGCCAGGCCGGGGGCCAGCATGCCGGCACCCTTGGCGATGCCGCCGATGCTGAACTCCTGGCCGTCGGCGTCGGTGCCGATGAACAGCGCCGATTTGGGAACGCTGTCGGTGGTCATGATCGCGGTGCCCGCCGCCGGACCGCCGTCGGCGCTCAATGCTGCCGCCGCCGCTTCGACGCCCGGCAGGATCTTGTCCATGGGCAGCTGTTCACCGATCAGGCCGGTGGAGCAGACAAAGACGTCGGTGGCCGAAATCCCCAGGACCTCTGCCACTTTCTCCGCGGTGCTGTGGGTGTTCTGGAAGCCGGTGGGGCCGGTGCAGGCGTTGGCGCCGCCGGAATTGAGGATCACGGCGTCAACGCGACCGTCGGAGACCACCTGGCGGGACCAGTGGACCGGAGCCGCTGCCACCCGGTTGCTGGTGAACACGGCGGCCGCGGCCTTGGCCGGGCCGTCGTTGACCACGAGGGCGAGGTCCGGGTTGCCGGAAGCCTTGAGGCCGGCGGTGACGCCGGCTGCCCGGAATCCCTGGGGTGCGGTGATGGTCACGGGGCAACTCCCTGCAGGTTGAGGCCGTCGGTTTCCGGCAGGCCGAGTGCGATGTTCATGGACTGGACGGCGCCGCCGGCGGTGCCCTTGGTGAGGTTGTCAATCACGCAGGTCACGATCACGCGCCCGGTGTGGGGGTCGAGGGCGAGCTGCATGGCGGCGTGGTTGGAGCCCTGGACGGACTTGGTGGCTGGCCACTGGCCTTCGGGCAGGACGTGGACGAACGGCTCGTCGTCGTACGCGTCCGTCCAGGCCTGGCGCAGCTGCGCCGCGGTGGTGCCGGCCTTGACCTTGGCCGTGGCGGTGGTGAGGATTCCGCGGCTCATCGGAGCCAGCGTGGGGGTGAAGGACACCGTGACCTGCTCCCCCGCCGCGTTGGACAGTCCCTGCTCGATTTCCGGTGTGTGCCGGTGTCCGCCGCCCACTCCGTACGGGCTCATGGATCCCATCACTTCGGAGCCGATGAGGTTGACCTTGGCCGCCTTGCCCGCGCCGGAGGTGCCGGAGGCGGAAACGATGACGACGTCGTCGGGCTCCAGCAGGTGGGCTGCGAACCCGGGAGTGAGCGCCAGCAGGGCGGAGGTGGGATAGCAGCCGGGGACGGCGATGCGCCTGGCACCCTTCAGGGCCTCGCGCTGGCCGGGCAACTCCGGAAGTCCGTACGGCCAGGTGCCGGCGTGGGCGGAACCGTAGAACTTTTCCCAGGCCGCGGGGTCCTCGAGCCGGTGGTCGGCTCCGGCATCAATGACGACCGTTCCTTCCGGCAGCTGGGCGGCGATTTCGGCGGAAGCGCCATGCGGGAGCGCAAGGAAGACGACGTCGTGGCCGGAGAGGTTCTCCACCGTGGTGTCTTCCAGGATCCGGCTTGCCAGTCCGTGCAGGTGCGGCTGCAGTTCGCCCAACCGCGAGCCCGCGTTGCTGTGCGCCGTAATTGCGCCGATGGTCACACCGGGGTGCCCGGCCAGGAGGCGGAGGACCTCTCCCCCGGCGTATCCGCTGGCTCCCGAAACCGCAACAGAAATAGTCATGCCTCCACCATACAACAATAATTATGCAATGGGGCCGATATTTATGCATGCGCAATCCGGGGACGGTTGTTCCGCATCCGTGTCCGTCCGGCACAGGGTGTCCCTAGGATGGACTTCGGCAGCCGGGCCGGAAATACCGGAACCCGGGAAAGGAGCGCCATGACGCACGCAATCGTCGCACGGCAGGCAGGCGGACCGGAAGTCCTCGACTACGCCGCGGTTGAGCCCCCCACTCCCGGCCCGGGGCAGCTGCTGTTCAAGGTGGGCGCGGCCGGCGTGAACTTCATCGATACCTACAAGCGCAGCGGCACCTACAAAGTGCAGTACCCCTTCACCCCCGGCTCCGAGGCCGCCGGCACGGTGGAGGCGGTGGGAGAGGGGGTGACCGGATTTGCCGTCGGCGACCGGATTGCCACGGCTGAAGGCATCAACTGCTACGCGGACTACGCGCTGGTGGACGAAGACGCCGCGCTGCCGGTACCAAGGGGCCTGGACGTCTTTACCGCCGCGGCGCTGCCCCTGCAGGGCATGACTGCCCACTACCTGATGAACTCCACCTTCAAGGTGGAACCTGGCCACAAGGTCCTGCTCCATGCCGGCGCCGGAGGCGTGGGACTGCTGCTGATCCAGCTCCTTAAGGCACGGGGCGCTGAGGTGTTCACCACGGTGTCCACGGACGAAAAGGAAGACTTGGCGCGCGACGCCGGCGCGGACCACGTTCTCCGCTACGAAGGATTCGCGGAGCACGTCAGGGACATCACGGGCAGTACCGGCGTGGACGTGGTGTACGACGGCGTGGGCAAGGACACCTTCGACGGTTCCCTTGCCGCCTTGCGCATCAGGGGGATGCTGGTGCTGTTCGGTGCCGCGTCCGGTCCCGTCCCGCCGGTCGACCCGCAGCGCCTGAACGCCGGCGGCTCCTTGTTCCTGACCCGCCCCACGATGGGCCACTACCTCCGGGATGCCACGGAACGGCGCTGGCGCTCCGACGAGGTGTTCGCAGCGGCGGCCGAGGGCAGCCTGAAGGTGCGGGTCGGGGCCCGTTACCCCTTGTCGCAGGCAGCCCTCGCGCACCGCGACCTTGAGGGCAGGAAGACCACCGGCAAAGTCCTCCTGGTCCCGTAACCTCCGGCAACGTGAACACCGGGCAAACGCCCGGGCCGCCGCAAACGGCGGTTTCGGGCGCGCCGGACACCTTTTGTTCATCTTCTCCCGGGAAAATGCACGGGTGACCCAGCAGCAGGTCCCCTTCGGGGATGACCATCCCGGTGCAGCGCCGGCCAGCACCGTCCACCAGGATCCTGCGGCCTCGGCAGCCGTGCCCCCGGCAGGTGGGGCCGGCAGGAACGTCGCCCTGTACGGGCCCCAGCTGCCGGGGGCCGCGGCTGCACCGGCGGCCCGGACGCTGATCGATATCCTGCAGGACACCGCGGCCCGCTTTCCCGACGCCTCGGCGCTGGACGACGGCCGTACCTCACTGAGCTACGCGCAGCTGCTGGACGCTGTCCGCGCCACCGGCCGCCGCCTGCACCAGGCCGGGTTCGGCGCCGGGGACAGGATTGGCATCCGGATCCCGTCCGGCACCAGCGAACTCTACGTCTCCATCCTCGCCGTCCTCCTGGTGGGAGCCGCTTATGTTCCCGTGGATGCCGACGATCCCGAGGAACGCGCACGGCTGGTGTTCGGCGAGGCCAACGTGGCAGCCTTCCTGGGGCAGGGCGGTTCGATCAGGCCGGGCGCATCGATCGGGACGGGGCCGGCCGGGCAGGGGCGGAAAGGCCCGTTCAAAGGCGCACGGCCCCCGGAACCTGGCGACGACGCCTGGATCATCTTTACCTCCGGCTCCACCGGAACACCCAAGGGCGTGGCGGTCCGGCACCGGTCTGCCGCTGCCTTCGTGGATGCGGAGGCAAGGATCTTCCTCCAGGACGAACCCCTCGGTCCGCAGGACCGGGTCCTGGCCGGACTGTCGGTCGCCTTCGACGCTTCCTGTGAGGAAATGTGGCTCGCCTGGCGGCACGGCGCCTGCCTGGTGCCCGCACCGCGCGCCCTGGTCCGAACCGGCATGGACCTTGGCCCCTGGCTGATCAACCACGGCATCACCGCCGTTTCGACCGTGCCCACCCTCGCTGCGCTCTGGCCGGCGGAATCGCTCGAGAACGTCCGGCTCCTCATATTCGGCGGCGAGGCCTGCCCGCCCGAGCTGGCCAGCCGCCTGGCCGTTGAAGGCCGCGAAGTCTGGAACACGTACGGTCCAACGGAAGCAACGGTGGTGGCCTGCGCGGCGCCCCTGGGTGCACCCGGTCCCGTGCGGATCGGGTTGCCGCTGGACGGCTGGGACCTGGCCATCGTGGATGGGAACGCGGTACCGGTAGCCGAAGGCGAAGTAGGCGAACTCATCATCGGCGGCGTTGGCCTGGCCCGCTACCTCGATCCTGCCAAGGACGCGGAGAAGTACGCGCCCATGCCCACCCTGGGGTGGGACCGGGCCTACCGGTCGGGTGACCTGGTGCGCTTCGAGCAGGCCGGCCTGGTCTTCCAGGGCCGGGCCGACGAACAGGTCAAGCTCGGCGGCCGCAGGATTGAGTTGGGCGAGATCGATGCCGCGCTCCAGTCCCTTCCCGGGGTGGCCGGCGGCGCCGCGGCAGTCCAAACCACGGCCGCCGGAAACCACGTCCTGGTGGGCTACCTGGCGCCGGCGGCCGGGGTGGTCCTTGACCTTTCGGTTGCCCGGGAGCAGCTGACGGCAAGCCTGCCTGCGGCCCTGGTTCCCATGCTCACCGTGGTGGACTCCCTGCCGACCAAGACCAGCGGCAAGGTAAACCGGCACGAGCTCCCATGGCCGCTGGCCGGGGCTGGCGCCGCGGAGGCTAACGCCGCCCCCCTGAATATTCCGGATGACGCCGCCTGGATCGTGGAGCAGTGGAGCAACGTGCTGGGGAGCCCGGTCAGCTCGCTGGACGCCGATTTCTTCGCGTACGGTGGCGGTTCACTCTCGGCCGCCCAGCTGGTCTCGGCCCTGCGGGTCCGCTACCCCACCATCACCGTGGCCGATATCTACGCGACGCCGCGGATCGGTGCGCTGGTGGAAGTGGCACGCCAGTCCCGTCCCGGCGGCCCGGCGGCCCCGGCACCGGAGCGCTCCGTGCGGCCCACTGCCAGGAAGTCCCAGGTTTTCCAGACCCTGATGGGTGTGCCGCTGCACATCCTGGTGGGCATGCGGTGGCTGACCTACGTCATGGCCCTGAACAACCTGTTGGCCGGGCTTGCCGGGTTCACTGCCGCTCCCACGGTCTCGTGGTGGTGGGTGGCGGTGTCCTGGCTGGTGTTCGTCAGCCCGGCGGGGCGGATGCTGTTGGCTATCGGCGCGGCCCGGTTCCTGCTGCGCGGGGTGGAACCGGGCATCTATCCGCGGTCCGGGCGCGTCCACTTGCGGTTGTGGCTCGCCGAACAGATCCAGGACCTCGCCGGCGCCGTCAGCCTCGCCAGTGCGCCATGGGTCCCGTATTACGCCCGGGCGCTGGGTGCAAAGATCGGCCGGGACGTCCAGCTGCATTCGCTGCCTCCTGTTACCGGGATGCTGACGCTGGGCAGCGGAGCCAACGTGGAACCGGAAGTGGACCTCTCCGGCTGGTGGATCGACGGCGACGATGTCCATATTGGAGCCATCCGGATTGGCCGCGGAGCCAGCGTGGGCGCACGCAGCACGCTGATGCCCGGCGCCTCGATCGGAGCCGGGGCGCAGGTGGAAGCCGGTTCCGCGGTGCTGGGGAAGGTCAAGGCAGGCCAGCTGGCGGCCGGGTCTCCGGCGCGCCGGCAGGGCAAGGCCAAACACAGCGTGCCGGATGCCGCAGCCCAAGGCAGGTTTGCCGCACGCGCCTGGTTCGCCGGCTTCGCGCTGGCGTCGGCTTGCCTTTCCGTCATCCCTTACGTGTCCGCCGCTGCCGCGCTGTGGGTCGCGTTCGCCTTCATCCGGGGCAGTACCTCTCTCACCGAAGCACTCCCCCGGCTGGTGCCGGCCCTTGCCCCCGCGTCGCTGGTGTGGTTTGCCGTGAACGCCGTCCTGGTGCTGGCTGCCACGCGCCTGCTGTCCATCGGGATCGCGGAGGGCTACTACCGGATCCGCAGCCGGGTGGGCTGGCAGATCTGGGCCACCGAGCGGGTGCTGGACGTGGCCAGGGACCTGCTGTTCCCGATCTACGCCAGCCTGTTCACCCCGGTGTGGCTTCGCCTGCTGGGCGCCAAGGTCGGGAAGAACGTCGAGGCCTCCACCGTGTTGCTGATACCGAAGATGACCACCGTTGGAGAGGGTGCCTTCCTGGCCGATGACACCATGGTGGCCTCTTACGACCTCGACGGCGGCTGGTTGCGCGTGGCGCCGGCCAAGATCGGCAAGCGGTCCTTCCTCGGCAATTCCGGCATGACCGCCGCCGGCCGGAACGTGCCCAAGAACTCGCTGGTGGCCGTCCTGTCCGCGACGCCGGCAAAAGCCAAGGCGGGCACCTCCTGGCTGGGAAGCCCGCCGGTCCGGCTGCGGCGGACCGCGATCGCCTCAGACGGTTCCCGCACTTTCCAGCCCCCGGCGCAGCTGAAGGTGGCCCGGACCCTGTGGGAGCTGGGCCGGTTTATGCCGGTCATGCTCACGGTGGCCATCGCTGCCGGCACCATGCTGGCCTTCGACTGGATCGCTGCAGCCCTGGGCTATGGCGCCGCAGCCGTACTCACGGGCGTGGTCATGCTGCTGGCGGGCTTTGTCGCCGCAGCCGCGTCCGTCGTCGCCAAGTGGATCCTGGTGGGCCGGATCTGCCCCGGCGAGCACCCGCTCTGGAGCTCGTTCATCTGGCGCAACGAAGTAGTGGACAGCTTTATCGAGATGGTGTCCGCGCCATGGTTTGCGCGGGCTGCTTCCGGCACGCCGGCCCTGGTCTGGTGGCTGCGTGCGCTCGGCGCGAAGATCGGCAGCGGCACATGGTGTGAAAGCTACTGGCTGCCCGAAGCCGACCTGGTGACGCTTGGCCGCAACTCCACGGTGAATCGGGGCTGCGTGGTGCAGACGCACCTGTTCCATGACCGGGTGATGAGCATTGACGCTGTTACGCTCGAGGACGGGGCCACCATGGGCCCGCACGGGGTCATCCTTCCCCAGGCCAGGGTCGGCGCAGGCGGAACAGTGGGGCCGGCGTCCCTGGTGATGCGCGGCGAAGCAGTTCCCGCCGCGACGTACTGGATGGGCAACCCCGTCAGTCCCTGGAGCGGCCCCGGATCGCCGTCTGCCAACCGAAGGTCCCCATGAGTTCTTCAGCATCATCCGCGCGCGGCAGTGTCAACGAGGCCGGCGGCGCTGCCCCGGATCCTTACCTGCCCGGCGCCGGGACCAACGCCTTCCGGGTGGAGCGGTACGAACTGGACCTGGACTACCGGGTGGCCAGCAACCGGCTCAGCGGCAGGGCGGTGCTGCACGGCGTCACGTGCGTCCCGGCGTCGGCCATTGTGCTGGACCTTGCCGGGCTGCGCGCCACCAAAGTTCTGCTGGACGGCCGCAAGCCCCTTCGGTTCAGCCAGCGGGCAGGGCAACTCGTGGTTTCGGCGCAGAACCCTCTCGAGGCCCGGCAGCCGTTCACGCTGGAGGTGCGCTACGAAGGCAACCCGCGGCCACGTCGGGGCCTCTGGGGTGAGGTGGGCTGGGAGGAGCTCACGGACGGCGTCCTGGTGGCTGGGCAGCCCAACGGGGCGCCCTCCTGGTTCCCGTGCAACGACCACCTCGGGGACAAAGCCAGCTACCGGTTCACCGTGACCACCGATGCGAACTACCGCGTGGTGTGCAACGGCGTCCTGCAATCGCACACCGCCCGTTCCAGCCGCGAAACCTGGGTCTATGAACAAGCCGATCCCATGCCCGCCTACCTGGCCACCGTGCAGATCGGCAGGTACGCTCTGCTGGAACTGGACAGCGGACGGCACGGCACCCCCGTTCCGCAGACCGTGGCCGTCTCCCACGCCCTGGCCGACCGGGCACGAGCCGGCCTGGCGCTCCAGCCGGCCATGATGCGCACCTTCAGCAGCTGCTTTGGCCCCTACCCTTTTCCCGGTTACGTCGTGGTGGTCACCGAGGACGAACTGGAAATCCCGCTTGAGGCGCAGGCCATGTCCATCCTTGGCCCCAACCACCTGGGCCTGGACTGGGAGTCCCAGCGCCTGATCGCCCACGAGCTCTCCCATCAATGGTTTGGCAATGCCCTGACGGCGGCCAGCTGGCAGGACATCTGGCTGCACGAGGGCTTTGCCTGCTACGCGGAATGGATCTGGTCCGAAGAAGCCGGCGTCATGGCCGTGGCGGACCGGGCCGGGGCTGCCTGGCGCCGGCTGGCCGCCGAGGAGCAAGACATCCTGGTGGGCGACCCCGGACCCGGGCGGATGTTCGATGACCGCGTCTATAAGCGGGGCGCGCTGGCTGTCCATGCCGTCAGGATGGCCGTGGGCGACCTCGCCTTCTTTGCCGTCCTGCAGGACTGGACCGCCAGCCACCGGCATGGCTCGGTGACCACACAGGACTTCATCATGGCCGTCAGCCGGGCAACAGCCGTGGATGCAGAATCCCTGCTGCACCCGTGGCTCTACGAGGAGCCGCTGCCGCCATTGCCGGCATCCTGACCAGGGCAGGAAAGCGCGACGGCGGCGGCAAGGTGGGCGGGCAGCCCGGTTTTTGCCGGGCCAAGGTCGCTCAGTCCGGGACGTTCCAGGACGCCAAGGGAGGACGGCGCCCTGCTGAGTCCCTCGCCGGTCATCTTCAGCCAGGCCTCTTTGCGGGCCCACAACCTTGCCCTGGCGGCCGGCAGGAGGTCGGCCGTGACGTCCCGGAGCGCAAGCCGTTCGGCAGGTGTCAGCGCCAGTCCGTCGAACCCGTCGAAACCGGTGCGGGCCGGATCCTCGATGTCCGTCCCGAGGCGGGTTCCGGGTGCGGCATCCGGCACGGCCGTGAGCAGGGTCCAGCCGCCGGCCCGGGACAGGCTGAGGGCCAGGGGCACGAGGGCACCCCGATAGGTGTACCCCGGCCTGCCGTGGCCCAGGTCCGGGCCCGTGCCGCAGCGCGGGCAGCCGTAGGCCGTGGCGAGGTCTGCGGCGGACACTGACAGCAGGCTGGCGGCGAAGTCCCGCTGGGCCAAACGCCCGGCCAGGAACGCCGTCCCGGCGGCAGCCGCCATGGCCTTGGCCCGCGCCAGTTCCACGCCGCCCAGGAGGCGTTCGGCGTCCTTCCGCACCGCGGCGGCGTCGCCGGGCAGCAGGAAGGGCGGGACTGCACGCATTTCACAGTGCGTCATGACCCGCCCTTCCGGAGGCTGCGAACAGGACCTAGCGCTGCACGGCTCCGAAGCGTTCCGCGGCCAGGGCCACGGCGCTTTCGCGCGCGGCCGAGGCTTCGTCCGCGGTCAAGGTGCGGTCGGCGGCCCGGAACCGGAGCCCGAAGGCCAGCGACTTCTTGCCGTCCTCGATGCCCTTGCCGGCGTAGACGTCGAACAGGGCGACGTCCTCCAGCAGCTCGCCGGCACCTTCACGCAGGGCGGCCAGGACCTCATCGGCCGGGACATCGGCCGGGACCACGAGCGCCACGTCCTGGGTGGCCACAGGGAAGGTCGAGATGTGGCGGGCCACGATCACGTCCGGTGCGGCGTCGAAGAGGGCGTCGGCATTGAGTTCAAGTGCCACCGAACGGGCCGGCATGTCCGAGGCCGCCAGCAGCTTGGGGTGCAGTTCGCCCGCGTACCCCACGGTCTCTCCCGTCCGCAGTGCGAGCCGGGCGGTGCGGCCGGGATGGAACGCCTGGTGGCTGCCCTGCGTGACCACAAGGTCGACGCCGAGGACGTCGCCCGCAAGGCGGGCAACATCCAGCGCGTCAGCCCAGTCCCACGTCCGCGGAGTGTGGCCGGCAGCAGCCGGGGAATCGTGGCCGGTGAGGATGGCGGCCACATGGAACGGCTGGTCCGGGACGCCGTCGTAAAGTGCGTCGAGCACCTCGTCGGCGGGCTTGGCGCCCAGTGGCGGGATGGCGGCGGTACCCATGGCGGCGCCGGGAAGGAAGACCAGGCCGGACTCGAACAGGGCGAGGTCGCGGAAGCCGCGGGAATGGTTCCGCTTGGCCACCTCGATCAGGCCCGGAAGGATCGAGGTCCGCAGGTAGCCCTGCTCCTCGCTGATCGGGTTGGCGAGCTTGACGGCGCTCCGGGGGGTGGCTTCGTCGGCCGTGCCGAAGGTGTCGTTGGCCGCCTTGGACACGAACGGGTAGGACAGGACCTCGGTGAGTCCGGCGTCCGCCAGGGCCTGGATCAGGCGCCGGCGCTGCTGCTGGACCCGGGTGAGGCCGCGGCCGGGAGGGGCCACGGGCAACGTGGCAGGGATCTTGTCGTAGCCCACCAGCCGGGCGATTTCCTCTGTGAGGTCTTCCTTGGTTTCCAGGTCGCTGCGCCAGCTGGGCGGCGTCACGGTCCAGCCGGCGTCGTGCTTTACGACGACGGCACCCAGGTCCTCCAGCGAGGTGACAATCTGCGCTTCGGTGAAGTCGATCCCGATGCGGGCCGCGGCGAAGCCGGCCGGCAGCTCGATGGTGACGGTTTCGGGGGCGGTGCCGACGTCGGTCCCCGCCTCATCAGCGGATCCCCCGGTCAGTTCCACCAGGAGGTCCACCACGCGCTGCGCGGCGATGCCCGCAACCTGCCAGTCAACGCCGCGTTCGAAGCGCTTGGACGCCTCGGACGGCAGCTTGTGCCGGCGCCGGGAACGTCCGATGGACACGTCGTCGAAGTGTGCCGCCTCAACGAGGATGTTCGACGTCGAATCGCTCACCTCGGTGGCCGCGCCGCCCATGACGCCCGCGATGCCGATGGCGCCGGAGTCGTCGGTGATCAGGAGGTCCTCCGCGTCAAGGGTGCGCTCCTTGCCGTCCAGGGTGGTGATCTTCTCCCCTGCGGACGCGCGCCGCACCACGATGTCGCCGGACAGCTTGTCCAGGTCGTAGCAGTGCGTGGGCTGGCCCAGCTCAAGCATGACGTAGTTTGAAATGTCCACCGGCAGCGAGATGGAGCGGATGCCGGCCAGCCGCAGCCGGGATACCATCCACTGCGGGGTGGGCCGCGTGGCATCCACGCCGCGCACCGTGCGGGCCACGAAGCGGTCGCAGCCGGGCGTGCCGTAAATGGGGGCGTCGTCGTTGAGCTTAACGCCGTATCCGCCGGACAGCTCGGCCGGGGCGTTGACCTTCGTGGCGGGATCCGTGAAGGCGGTGCCGGTGGCGTGCGCGTACTCGCGGGCCACGCCGCGGATGGAGAAGGCGTAGCCGCGGTCCGGGGTGACGTTGATTTCCGCAGCCTGGTCGTAGAGGCCCAGGAGCTCCATGGCGTCGGTGCCGATTTCCGGGTCCAGCCCGATGCGGGAGAGCACCAGGATGCCGTCGTGGTCATCGCCGATGCCCAGTTCGCGGACGGAGGCGATCATGCCGGCGGAGAGGTGGCCGTAGGTCTTGCGGGCGGAGATGTGGAAGTCGCCGGGCAGCACGGCGCCGGGCAGGGTGACCACCACTTTGTCGCCTTCCACGAAGTTGTGGGCGCCGCAGATGATGCCCTGCACGCCGGAGGGGTCGATGCCGTCTCCTGTCAGGGTCTGCTCCTGCCCTTCGGGCACGACGCGGACCTGGCACCAGTTGATGGTCTTGCCGTTGGTCTGCGGTTCCTTGACCAGGCTCAGGACCTGGCCCACCACCACGGGCCCGCGCAGGGCGTCGGTGGGGCGGTGGACCGCTTCCTCTTCGAAACCGACCTTGACCAGTTCGGCCATGACGTCTTCGGCCGTTGCATCGGCCGGTACGGCCGCGAATTCACGCAGCCAGGAAAGTGGGATACGCACGCTTAGATCTCCATCCCGAAGTGCTCGCTGAACCGTACATCGCCTTCGATCATGTCGCGCATGTCCCCCACCTCGTTGCGGAACATGAGGGTGCGCTCAATGCCCATGCCGAAGGCAAAACCTGAATAGACGTCCGGGTCGATGCCGGCGGCGCGCAGGACGTTCGGATTGACCATGCCGCAGCCGCCCCACTCGATCCACGCCGGGCCCCCCTTGGCCCCGGGATGGAAGATGTCCAGTTCGGCGGACGGCTCCGTGAACGGGAAGTAGTTGGGGCGCAGCCGGATCTGGGCTTCATCGCCGAACATCTGCCGGGCGAAGTGCTCAAGGGTGCCGCGCAGGTCCGCCATGCTGAGGTTCCTGTCGATGGCAAGGCCCTCGAACTGGTGGAACACCGGGGTGTGGGTGGCATCGAGTTCGTCGGTGCGGAACACCTTGCCGGGGCACAGCACGTAGATGGGTACTTCGCGCTCGAGCATGGACCGGACCTGCACCGGGGACGTGTGCGTACGCATCAGCAGGTGGGCTTCGGGCGGCTCAACGAAGAAGGTGTCCTGCATTTCGCGGGCCGGGTGGTCCGGCTTGAAGTTCAGCGCATCGAAGTTGAACCACTCCGATTCGACCTCGGGGCCTTCGGCGATTTCCCAGCCCATGCCCACGAAGATGTCCGCCACGCGGTCCTGGAGGGTGGAGAGCGGGTGGCGGGCACCGGCACGGCGACGGCGCGGCGCGGCGGTGACGTCCACGGTTTCCTCAACCAGGATGCGGGCATCGTTCTCGGCTTCCAGGACGGCCGTGCGGTCGGCGAGCGCCTTGTTGACCCGGCCGCGGGAGGCGCCCATCAGCTTTCCGGCGAGCGCCTTCTGGTCCTTGGGCAACCGGCCGATCTCACGGTTGGCAAGGCTCAGCGGGGATTTCTCGCCGCTGTGGGCAAGCCGCACCGCCTTCAGCTCGTCAAGGGTGGCCGCACCGTCGATGGCGGTGATGGCCTGGTCTACAGCGGCGTTGATGGCGGCCTCATCCGTGGGGTTCGGAATGGCGGCGCCCGGCAAAGTTTCAGTCATCTACTGTTCTTAGCTACGAGTCGTGGCTGCCGGCGGGCGGGGCAGCCGTACGCGGTTTCCCGCTTGGCGCGTCCGTCGCTGGCAGGTCATGGATGAATGCGCTGAACGTCAGTTCATTCAATGACCAGGTCAGGGCTCGCCGGCAGGACCGGCGGCCACTGCCCTCCAGTCTAGTTGAACCCTCCGGCTACCATGGCCTCATGACTTTGCGGCAGCGCGCGGGTACCCAGGATGTCCCGACGACGGCCCAGCGGCTCAGGCGGGCAGCGAACCTCCTCAACGGGAGTACTGTCGCGGGCCTCGCCGTCGCCCTCGCCGCGGGGACCCGGCTAAGCCGCGGCCCGCGTGGCATGGTCTTGGCCGCCGGGTACCGTTGGCGGCTTCCGGCCGCCCGCGCCTTCACGGTGGGGAACGTGGTGCTGTACCGCGGTCCGGCCGCCGACCTGTTGTCCCGGCCTGCGTTGCTGGGCCATGAGGAGCGGCACTGCAGCCAGTACGCCTGGTGCCTCGGCCTGCCGTTCATTCCCTTATACCTGGCCGCGGCCGGCTGGTCCGTGCTGCGGAGCGGAAATCCGGGAACAGCGAATATTTTCGAACGCAGGGCCGGCCTGGCCGCCGGCGGCTACCCGGTTCCTGCGGGGAGCGCGGTCCTGTGAACGCCGCGGAGCGGGCCTCCACAGATGCCGGCACGGTGACCGTCACCGGGAGCGGGTGGGCGGAGGCGGTCCCTGACCTGGTGACGGTGTCCGTGGCGGTGGAGTGCCGCGCGCCGTCAGTGGCGGACGCGTATGCGGCGGCCGGCCAGGGCCTTGCCGCCGTGGCCGCGGCCCTCCGGGGACACGGCGTTGCCCCTGCCGACCTGCGGACGGGCGGCCTGTCAGTGCGGGCAGACCTCGCGTGGCGGGACGGCGAAGGGCAGAAACTCGTGGGCTACGTTGCGGTCGGCAGCCTTGCTGTCAGGCTGCGGGACGTCGGCAACGCACCGGCGGCCATCTCCGCCGCCGTTGGGTCGGGCGGTGACGACGTCCGGCTGGAGAGCCTGCAGCTGGTCCTCTCCGATGACTCAGCCACCCGTGCACAGGCCAGGGAGGCTGCCTGGCAGGACGCACTCCGCGCAGCCGCCCAGTTCGCGTCGCTCGCCTCGGCCACACTGGGCCGGGTCTTGTCCGTGACCGACCTCCGGGCGGCTCCCGGCCCGGTACCGGCCGCCGGCCTGCAACGGGCCTCCGCCGTTGAGGGGCTGCCCCTTGAGTCCGGCCGGAACCGGGTGGAGGCAGGCGTGACGGTCACGTGGGAGCTGCTGCACTAGCCGGCGTTGGCTGGGAGAAGCCCTGAGGCAGCGCGCCGCCCTTGACTTCCGTTCGAACATGTCTTCGAATGGAGGCCATGAGATGGGAAGCACAGGCTTTGGTTCCGACCCCCGAAACTGCCAGTGGGGCTGCTCCGGCATTGCTGCCGCTGGCCGGCCTGGTCCGGTCCGTCACCACTCCCGAGTTCGCCGGCATCACGTTCCATGAGGTCACCGCAAAATCGGTGCTCAACAGGGTCCCGGCGGGGTCCAGGATGCCTTTCGAATGGACGGTGAACCCCTACCGGGGTTGCAGCCACGCCTGCGTGTACTGCTTTGCCAGGAAGTCCCACACGTATCTGGATTTCGACGCCGGCATGGACTTCGACAACCAGGTGGTGGTTAAGGTCAACGCGGCGGAAGTCCTGCGCAAGGAAGTGAACAGGGCGTCCTGGACGCGCCAGCAAGTGGCGCTCGGCACCAACACCGACCCCTATCAGCGGGCCGAGGGACGGTACCGCCTCATGCCGGGCATCATCTCCGCCCTGGCGGACTCCGGCACTCCCCTGTCCATCCTCACCAAGGGCACGTTGCTGGCGCGGGACATCCCCCTGTTGAAAAGTGCCGCCACGCAGGTGCCGGTAGGCCTGGGAATCTCGCTGGCCATGACCGATGAGGCCCTTTCGGAAGCCATTGAGCCCGGCACACCCGGGCCCAGGGCGCGGCTGAGGCTGGTGTCCCGGCTGCGCGAAGCCGGGCTCCCGTGTGGGGTGATGGCCATGCCCATCCTGCCGTGGCTTTCCGACAGTGACGAAGCCCTGGATGCTCTCTTCGGCTCCTTGGCGGCCGCGGGCGCAACGGGAGTCACCGCGGGTGCCCTGTACCTGAAGCCCGGGACCAGGGAGTGGTTCATGAAGTGGATCGCAGCCCACCACCCCGAACTGGCGGGGCGCTACCGGCGGCTGTACGGGACGGGGTCCTACGCCTCCAAGGAGTACCGCACCTGGCTGGCCGCCAAGGTCCGGTACTTCAAGGCACGCCACGGTTTCTCGCATTCCTCCGGCTTCAGCCACCGGGACCTGGACGATCCCCGCGCCGAGGAAGCGCAGTACCCCGCCGGCAGCATCCCCGCCCCGGCTACAGAGGGCACCGCGGGGGTTCCCGCCCGGCCCCTGCAGCAGGACGCCCTCTTCTAGCGGTCCTGTGGTGGCGGTCCCGTGTCAGAGGCCCTGGTTCAGCGGGCCTGGTTCAGAGTGCCTGGTTCAGCGGGCCTGGTTCAGCGGGGATGCCACCGAGTCCAGCAAAGCCCGGACGATCGGAAAATCCGCGGGGATCCACGGCAGGCCCAGGACCGCGTCCCGGTCCCGGAGTTCCACCCACCGCAGTTCGTCATGGTCTTCAAGGGGCCGCGGCTCGCCGTCGCTGACCTCCGCGAACCAGACCCGCATGCTGGCCCGTTCGTTCAGCGGCCAGCCACCGGGATCCTCCGCCGGCAGTTCGGGTCCCAGCCGGACACCGATTCCGAGTTCCTCTGACAGTTCCCGCACCAGCGCGGCCTCGGGCTCCTCGCCGGGTTCAACCTTGCCGCCCGGGAACTCCCACAGACCGGCCAGGTGCTCCGGCGCACTTCGCCTGGCGACCAGCAGGGCCGCCGGGTCCGCCAGCTCGTCCACGATGGCTCCGCCCACAACCTGAATCAGTCCAGTCATTCGGCCATTCTATGGTCCACAATGGAATGTCCCGGAACAGCATTCCAGCCTCAGGGAATAGGTCCTGGCCGCCAAGGGTTTGCGACTCTGTCCGGACGTTCCTGCCCCACTGCCGTGGCATCCGGTCTTTTCCACCCATCTTTGAGAAGCAGGCACATGAGCAGCGTTCTTTCCCAGTCCACGGCAACACCCGCCAAGACCCCAAACCTTGGGATGGCCATTTTTGCGCTGGCCATGGGCGGGGTAGGCATCGGTGTGACCGAGTTCACCATGATGGGCCTGTTGAAGGAGGTGGAGCAGGGACTGGCGATCAGCACTCCCCAGGCCGGCTACCTGATCTCCGCCTACGCCCTGGGCGTCGTGGTCGGCGCCCCGCTGCTTGCCGTCGTCGGGGCCAAGCTACCCCGCAAATACCTGGCGCTCGGGCTCCTGCTTTTCTTTACGGTTGCCAACCTCAGTTCGTTCATCGCACCTGACTACGGGTCCATGCTCGTCTCGAGGTTCGCTGCGGGGCTGCCGCACGGGGCGTTCTTTGGCGTGGCCGCCGTGATAGCCGCCTCCCTGGTCCCGCCGACGCGGCGCGGCTGGGCCATCTCCATGGTGATGGCCGGCCTCAGCATCTCCAACGTCGTCGGAGTGCCCTTTGCCACCTGGCTGGGCCAGGCCTTCGGCTGGCGGCTGCTGTTCGTCCTGGTGGGGTGCATCGGGCTGCTGGCACTGGTGCTCGTCTGGATCTTCGTGCCGTTCCAGAAGACGCACCCGGACGCGAGCATCCGGCGCGAACTCGGTGCGCTGAAACGGCTGCAGGTGTGGCTGGCGCTCCTGGTGGGGATTGTTGGCTTCGGCGGCTTCTTCGCAACCTATACCTACATCGCCCACACCATGACCAACGTGGCCGGAATCCCCTCCATGCTGATCCCGCTGGTGGTGGCCTTGTACGGACTGGGTATGGTGGCCGGGAACCTCATCGGCGGCAGGCTGGCCGACAAGTCGGTGATGGGCACCCTCTACCGCGTCCTGCCCGCGATTGCAGTTGCCCTGGTGCTCTACGCCGTGGCAGCACACTGGGCATGGAGCGCCCTGGTCATGGTGTTCGTGGTGGGGGCCGCCGGTTCCATGCTGGTCCCCGCCCTGCAAACCCGGCTGCTGGATGCTTCACCGGATGCGCCGTCCCTGGCCTCCTCGCTCAACCACGCCGCGCTCAACGTTGCCAACGCCCTGGGGGCCTTTCTCGGCGGCCTCGTCATTGCCCTCGGGTGGGGCTTCGTAGCCCCGGCGCTCGTGGGCGCCGTACTCGCCGTCCTCGGGTTCGGCGTCGCGCTGCTCAGTGGCGTGCTGGAGCGCAAGCGTCCGCTGGCAGCCTGATCCCGCCCGCGACCCACCATCGCCGCGGTACCGCCATGTACAGCCAGGGAGCTTCCTCGTCGCCGGTTCTTCGCTGCTGGACAGTCCAGGATCCCGCCGTGGCCCCACCCGGTCCATACCGTACCGGGACGCCCCTAACGATGCAGCAACGGCGCAGGTTCGGCTACTGACTTTGCGGGGCCCTTATGTTAGCTTGAGGCTCATCGGGACTATTTTTCCCGGTCACAATAAGGAGGAGACATGGGTTTTCTTGCTTGGATTATTTTGGGCCTGATTGTCGGGGCCATCGTTAAGGCCGTTATGCCCGGACGGGTCGGCGGCGGCTGGGTCACCAGCCTCATCCTCGGTGTTGTTGGTGCCATTGTTGGCGGCTGGATTGGCAGCCTCCTTTTCGCCAAGGGCGACATGGGCTTCTTCGACCTCGGCACGTGGATTCTCGCTATCGTCGGTGGCCTCATTGTCGCCGGCATCTACGGATTCGTCACCGGACGCGGAAAAGCCACCCGCGCGCCCTGACCACTCCGTCACCACATAACCACCGGGCCCCGGATATCCGGGGCCTTTCTTTTTGCCCGGCCGCTTCTTCCCCGGCCACTCCTTCGTCGGCGGCGCCTTCCTGGCTGGCCGCCGGCAACTTATTCCGGAACTGCCCCATCCCGGCGTTGGGACCTGGCGCTGGCGTAGAGGCAGACGGTGGCCGCAGTACCGAGGTTCAGGCTCTCCGCCGCCCCGTAGACGGGGACAGCCACCCGGTGGTCGGCCAGGGCAAGTTCTTCCTCCGACAACCCCTGCGCCTCGTTGCCGAAGAACCAGGCTGTGGGCCCGGCCAGGTCGTACACGGAATCCGGGCCCTTTCCGGTGAGCCTGCGGCGGGCGCTCTCGTCCTGGAGGACATCCAGGTCCAACTGTCCGTAGCCGTCCGCAGCGAGGATGCCGATGCCGCGGGCCTTGCACGCAGCCGCGAGTTCGGCCGGGTCGGCAGCCAGGACAACGGGCAGGTGGAACAGGGAACCGGCCGTAGAGCGGACTGCCTTGGGATTGTAGATATCGACGCTGGACGCAGTGAACACCACGGCGTCGGCCCCGGCGGAATCGGCGGCGCGGAGAACTGTTCCGGCGTTACCGGGATCCCTGACCTGGCAGAGCACGGCTACCAGGCGTGGTCCGGCGTCGAGCACGTCCGCCAGGGAAACGTCCACGAAGCGGCAGACGGCCACGATTCCCTGCGGATTGACCGTGTCAGCCATGGCCGACAGGACCTCATCGGTGGCCAGCCGTGCCGTGGTCCCCTCGGCAAGCTCCTCGAACTCGGGAAAACGGTCCAGGCAGCTTTCGCTTGCGTAGACGTCCGTGACGATGCCCGGGGCTCCGGCCGCAAGGCGCTGCTGGTGGAGCTTGAGTGCCTCGCGCACTGCCTGCGGCCCCTCAGCAAGGAACTGGCCACGCTTTAAACGGGCCGGGCGCCCTGCAAGCTTTGCCACGTCCCTGACCCGATCGGCTCGGGGGTTGGACAGTGGAAAATCTTGCGGGCGCCCGGTGTCGTTCATACAAGAAACTGTAGTAGCTGCTGCCACCAGTTCTTGAACCGGCCCCTCAGGGAGGAGCACTGCGCGGCCTCTAGGCTGCGGCGACCTTCTTGGCGGAGGTGTCAGCCGGCAGGGAGTCCTTGGCCACCTGGACCAGTGCGGCAAATGCGTTGGCGTCCGAGACGGCGAGCTCGGCCAGCATGCGGCGGTCAACCTCGACCTCAGCGGCCTTCAGGCCCTGGATCAGTCGGTTGTAGGTGAGGCCGTTGGCGCGGGACGCAGCGTTGATGCGCTGGATCCACAGGCGGCGGAAGTCGCCCTTCTTCTTCTTGCGGTCACCGTAGCTGTACACAAACGAGTGCAGCAGCTGCTCTTTGGCCTTGCGGTACAGGCGCGAACGCTGTCCGCGGTAACCCTTTGCCCGCTCAAGGACAACCCGGCGCTTCTTGTGGGCGTTTACCGCCCTCTTCACACGTGCCACGTGCGTACTCCTTCGAAAATCTGATCCCAAGCATCTGTTGCCGGAAATCCGGCGGCCTGAGAAGGCTGTTTGGCAGAAGACGAACCGCCAGGGGGCGGCCCATCAATAAACTTGGAAACTAGATGCCGAGCATCTTCCGGATGACCTTGGCATCGCCCTTGAAGACGATCTTGTCGCCGGCGAGGCGGCGGGTCAGGCGGCTGGACTTGTGCTCCAGGTAGTGGCGGCGGTTGGCCTGCTGGCGGCGCAGCTTGCCGCTGCCGGTCAGCTTGAAGCGCTTCTTAGCACCACTGTGGGTCTTCATCTTCGGCATGGGAACCGATCTCCTTACGTGTCTGCGGGCCCTGGGGCCGGCAGTTCTATCGCGCAGCCGCCCCTGCGGGCAGCATGCTGGTTGCTGACTGCCGGAGGGCGGAACCTCCGGCAGCTGTGAACTAGTTGGTCTTCTTACCCGCCGGCTTGGGCACTGCCTTGGGGGCAGGGCGGGCAGCAGGCTTCGGTGCAGCAGGCCTGGCCACCGGCTTCGGCGGTGCAGGCACGGCGGCGGGCTTCGGCGCCGCTGCCGCCGGCTTGGCGGCCGTCGCGGGCTTCGGTGCTGCGGCAGCCTTCGGAGCCTCCTGCTTCGGAGCCTCCTGCTTGGGTGCAGCAGCCTTGGGCGCGGCGGCCTTAGGTGCTTCCTGCCGGGGAGCCGGGGCAGCCTTGGGAGCTTCCTCCTTGGCGGCTTCCTGCTCGGGAGCCGGTGCAGCAGGCGCCTCGGCGGCGGCAGTTTCCTCCGGAGCCGTCTCCGGTTCGGTGGAAACGGTGAAGCCTTCCGGCAGGAGGTCAGCCAGTGACTGGGTCATGGGCGCCTGGTCCGTGCCGGACGTGTCCACACGGCCGGAGGCCTTGGCTTCGTTCTGTGCCTTCGCCTCGGCGCGCTGGGTGGCGCGACGGGCTTCAGCCTTTGCCTCGGCCTTGTTCTTCAGCGGACCGACAACCATGACCATGTTCCGGCCATCGATGCGGGGGCTGGACTCCACCACGCCAACTTCGGCGACGTCGTCCGCGAAGCGCTGGAGCAGGCGGATGCCCATTTCGGGGCGCTGCTGCTCGCGGCCACGGAACTGGATCATGGCCTTGACCTTGTCCCCGGCGCCGAGGAAGCGAAGGGCGTGGCCCCGCTTGGTCTCGTAGTCGTGGGTGTCGATCTTGAGGCGGAAGCGGATTTCCTTCAGAACGGTGTTCGTCTGGTTCTTCCGGGCCTCACGTGCCTTGACCGCGGCTTCGTACTTGTACTTGCCGAAATCCATCAGCTTGCACACCGGAGGCTTCGCCTGAGGTGCAACTTCAACGAGATCAAGGTCGGATTCGGCAGCCAGGCGCAGGGCATCCTCAATACGGACGATTCCTACCTGTTCACCTGCAGGTCCGACCAGCCGCACCTCGGGGACGCGGATACGCTCATTGATTCTTGGCTCGCTAATGTTAAAGCTCCTGTGTTTGTTGTTGTGTCCGGCAAATAGAGAAGGCCCCCAATTGCCGGAGCAATCGAAGGCCTCAAACAGGTTGGCAAAGCCGTCCCGAAAACGGGAAGCACGCGCACAGTTCCGGTTGTTACCGGTTCCATGCCCAACCAGGTACCCGGCAACCTTTCGTCCCCTGGCGGTTCGCAAGGAACCTGGGAAACAGCGGCTGACGCGGGTGGGAGAGAACTCCGCTTGCAAACTGGATGCCATTCTACAGAAAAAATTCCCGCCAACGCCGCGAAGCGCTGCTGGGAACCCCATCGTTTGGAACGATCTCTGAAATAACGACATCCAGTCGGTCTGTGTCAAGCTTACCAGTATGAGCACCTCAGACAGTAATTCGTACGTTTTCGAGCCCGCTGACGCAGGCGCGGACGTTTCACAGCAGATCCGCGACATCTCGGAGGTCCCCGCCATCGAGGTCATCACCACGGCCGCCGTGCACCTCATGAGCGCCGCCGCCGTGAAGCTGGGCCTCGCCGCTGAAGACAACGCAGCCGAACTCAAGGACCTGGACGAAGCCCGGAAACTGATCACCGCCCTTGCCGGCCTGGTTACCGCGGCCGCCCCGGAAATCGGCTCCCAGCACGCCGGACCGTTGCGCGATGGCCTCCGCTCCCTCCAGCTCGCCTTCCGTGAGGAGTCCCTGATTCCCGATGCTCCGGGCAAGGGCCCGGGCGAAAAGTACACCGGGGCCGTGAACTAACGCCGGACTCCCCCACGCAGCGCCCGACGGCGGGACGACCATCCGAGGTCGTCCCGCCGTCGTCGTTTCCCCGGGAACATGGCCCGCGGCTCGTCCACGCGGGCGGGGAGCAACCGTTGGAAGCGGGTTCAGGCGGCGGCCCTGCGCCGGCGCAGCTGCAGGGCCAGCCCCACCAGGCACAGCAGCACACCCGCACCCCCGACCGAGACGAAGCCGCCGGAGGGGCCCATCAGGTCGATGAAGATGCCGGCGAGCGGTGAACCGAGCGCAACCCCGGCGGTGAGGGCCGAGCCGTACCAGCCCATCGCCTCCCCGCGCCGCTCCTCCGGGACCAGGTCCGCCACCTTCTCGGAGGCCGCCGAGAGCACCGGGGCGCACAGCAAGCCGGGCAGGACGGAGACGAAAGCGAGCGTCCAGGTGTCGTGGGCGAGTGCCATGGGCAGCGTCAGGGCCGCCATGCCCAGCAGCAGGATGACGGGCGGGACGGGCCTGTGCATGGCGCCGTAGATGATGCCGCCCACCACTGAGGCGGCACACCAGAAGACGAAGACGATGCCGATTTCGCTCTGGTGTCCACCGATCTCCAAGGCGGCAACAATGCCAACGTCGGTGCCGCTCAGGACCATGCCGGCGCCGGCGGCGACCGCGAAGAGGGCCGCCACTGTGGCGGTGAACCAGGAGAAGCCGCCCGCCGGCCTTCCCCTCGAGCCCTCTTGCGGTGCAGCGGCACCCGCGGGCGCCAGTTCCGCGGCGGCTTCCTGGACATGGGCCGGGGCGGTGGAGACGACGGCGGCCTCCGCCGCGTGCTGCTCGTCAGCTTCGCGTCCCATTCCCGGGTCCGCACTGCGGGTGGGCGGGTTGAACCACATGAGGAACAGTCCGGCCAGTGACGTCGCTATGCCCACGACGGTCAAGCCTGCGGTGGTGAACCCGCTGGTGGCCACGACGGCGCCCGCGGCCGGGCCGATCATGAACACCATTTCGGTGGTGATGGCGTCCAGGGCAAAGGCCGTGCGGCGCTGGTCGCCTTGGGCCAGGACGCCCAAGGACTGCCGGACGACGCTGAAGATGGGCAGTGTGAGCAGGCCGCCGACGAAGACGAGCGGCAGGAGCCACTGGTAGGACACATGGGGCACCACGGACCAGATGATGGTCTCCGAGATCACCGACGGAATAAGCGCCGTCCGCAGGCCCACGGTGTCAACGCGCCGGCCACGCCACGGGGCGCCAAGGGCAATGCCAATGGTCATCACCGCCGCGGCGGCGCCGGCCGCCGCGTAGCCCTGGCCCAGGGTCAGGACGATATGCAGGGTGAGCAGGACTCCGGCAGCCGAGTGCGGGATCCGGGCAACCATGCCCACCAGCAGCAGCCGCCGGATGGGCCGGACGGCGAGCAACTCCCGGTAGAGAGCGAAATTCACGAAGCGATCCTTAGGGTCCGCCCCGGCGCGGGCGGGGTTCACCCATCCGGCCGGCAGCTAGTCGGGAGCGCGCCTGAGCTTGATCTCCAGGGAATCGACGCGCTCCCCAAACAATACATTCCGGGACCACTCGGCCTGCAGGCCGGCCACCAGTTCCTGGACCCCGGCGGCGTCCAACCCGTCCTCAAGGTAGAGCACCACCTGGAGTTCGGGTCCGGCGCCGCCGCCGGGAACCACGGTGCCGTCGGCAGCAGTGGCGGACACTCCCCTGCCAGGGAGGAGTTCGATACCGCGCACCGCGGGAAACCCGGAGGAGGCGCGGCCAAGTTCGGCGGCAAGCTCACCGTCCTCGTAGGAAGGGACCCAGTGGTGCTGCTTGGCCAGGGCCCAGGCGGCCGGGCGGCGGACCACGAAGGTGAAGCCGGCCCCCGGGTCCAGGACCAGGAGTTCGGCACCCTCAGCGACGGCAGAGAGCGCGGCGCGGGCCGCGTACACGGCAACCGGCCGGGCCTCGGGGTGCCAGGCGGAGAGCGCGGCTGCAGAGGTGAATGCCGGGAGCGCGATCCGGCCGTCGGCGGCCTTCAGCGTGACCAGGGCCATGTCCGCCTGCTTGTCGGCGTGCAGCCCGTGGTCCGTTTCCGCTTCCTCAGCAAGCTGCGCCACGATGGGGATGAAGACCCGTGCCGTTGCCAGCGCCGCCACCACCCCGGCCTCGCTGCCGCTCCCCTGCCGGAGCGCCGCAACAGCGGTGAGGTAGCCGGCGTCGGCCGTGCCGTCGTCGTCCTCGAAGTTGTGGATCTTGCCGTCTTCACCGGCGAGGCTGCGCCCGGCCCATGGCCGGCCCGCGGAGTCCGCCGGCCCGCCGGCCCCGGCGAGGGCTGCGGCGATATGTCCTGGCAGATGGCGGGCTGGGGGATGTCCCGGTTCCTGGGCGCTGGGCATTGGCTGGACCTTCCGGGCGCCTAGCGCCGGCCGGCGACGTCGAGGGCTTCGGGCAGCGTGAAGGCCCCGGCGTACAGGGCCTTGCCCACGATGGCGCCTTCCACGCCCAGCGGCACCAGCGAGCGGAGGACCTTGAGGTCATCGAGGCTGGAGATGCCGCCGGAGGCGACCACGGGTTTGCCGGTCTTCTCCACCATCTGGCGCAGGAGTTCAACGTTGGGTCCCTGCAGGGTGCCGTCCTTGGTCACGTCGGTCACCACATAGCGGGAGCACCCGGCCTCCTCGAGGCGGCCCAGCACGTCCCAGAGGTCCCCGCCTTCCTTGGTCCAGCCCCGGCCGGCCAGGGTGGTGCCCCGGACGTCAAGGCCGACGGCGATCTTGTCGCCGAAGCGTTCGATGGCCCGCGCGGTCCACTCCGGATTCTCCAGCGCAGCGGTGCCCAGGTTGACCCGGGCCACGCCCAGGTCCAGGGCCGCTTCGAGGGTCTCGTCGTCGCGCAGGCCGCCGGAAAGCTCCACCTTGATGTCCAGGCGGCCCACCACGTCGCGGAGCAGGTCCGCGTTGGAACCGCGCCCGAACGCCGCATCCAGGTCCACCAGGTGCACCCACTCGGCCCCCTGCTGCTGCCAGTTCAGTGCCGCGTCCAAGGGCGTGCCGTAGCTGGTTTCGCTGCCGGCCTCCCCCTGGACCAGCCGGACGGCCTGCCCGTTGACGACATCGACGGCAGGCAGCAGTTCAAGGACCGGCAGGTCATGTGCGGTGGTCATACTCATCCTCAGTGTTGGTTCTTCGGGACAGGGGCTGGGGCGCCGACGCCGGCATGGTCGCCGGCGGCCGGCGGGGTCAGCTGGCGGGCAGCGTGAGCAAATAGGCGGCCAGCAGCGACATGGCGGCCAGGACGTAGAAGGACACCTGCGTCCAGAGCGGCTTGTGCTGCTGACGGAACGAGATGCCGCCGCCAATCAGGATGCCGGCGAGGCCCATCAGGAGTACGGACCACATCTAGGCGCCACTGCCGGCTTCGGCCGGGGAGGTGCCATGGGCGGCGTCGCCGGTGGCGGGCTTGCGGAGGCCTTCCACCCAGTTGCGCAGGAGCCGGGCGCCGGCGTCGCCGGACTTTTCGGGGTGGAACTGCGTCGCGCAGAGCGGCCCGTTCTCCACGGCGGCAATGAAGGGACCGCCGTGCTCGGACCAGGTGACCAGCGGTGGCGCCATCCGCGGCTGGATCACCTCAAAGTTCCACTCCTGCACGCCGTAGGAATGCACGAAGTAGAACCGTTCGTTTTCGACGCCGGCGAACAGCTTGGATCCCTCGGGCACCTTGACGGTGTTCCAGCCCATGTGCGGGACAACTTCGGCGCGCAATGCCTCCACCTTGCCAGGCCATTCACCGATGCCCTCGGCTTCCGTGCCATGTTCCACACCGGCCTCGAAGAGGACCTGCAAACCCACGCAGATGCCCAGCACGGGGCGTCCGCCTGCGACGCGCCTGCCGATGAGGCGGATGCCGTCCACGGCCTTGAGTTCGCGCATCACAGTCTCGAATGCGCCGACGCCGGGGACCACCAGGCCGTCGGCGTTGAGCACATCGTCCGGTTTGGCGCTGAGGATCACTTCCGCACCGGCGCGCTCCAGGGCTCGCACGGCCGAGCGGACGTTCCCGGACCCGTAGTCGAGCACCGTCACCGTCGGCTTGCCCTCGGGCGACGGGAGCTTCTGTGAGGCGGTGGGATCGATGATCGCTCCGTCCTTGAGGACCTGCCCGCTCACAGCGCACCCTTGGTGGAGGGGATGCCTTCAACCCGGGGATCGGGTTCGACGGCGGCGCGGAGCGCGCGGGCGAAGGCCTTGAACTGCGCCTCCACGATGTGGTGCGGGTCCCGGCCGGCCAGGACGTTCATGTGCAGGCAGATGCCGGCGTGCAGCGTGATGGCCTCAAAGACGTGGCGGGTCAGGGAGCCGGTGAAGTGGCCGCCTATCAAGTGGTACTCCTGGCCAGCGGGCTCGCCGCCGTGGACCAGGTAGGGACGGCCGGAGACGTCCACCACCGCGTTGGCGAGGGCTTCGTCCAGCGGCACGGTGGCCTCGCCGAACCTGCGGATCCCGGCTTTGTTTCCCAACGCGGTCCGCAGGACCTCGCCGAACGTGATGGCGACATCCTCCACGGTGTGGTGGACGTCGATGTGGGTGTCGCCGGTGGCTTTGACGGTCATGTCGATCAGCGAGTGCTTGCACAGGGCGGTCAGCATGTGGTCGTAGAACGGCACCGAGGTGTCGATGTTGGACACACCCGTTCCGTCGAGGTTGATCTCCACGAGGACGGAGGACTCGCTGGTGGCGCGCTCCATGCGGGCGGTCCGGGCCGCAGCAGTATTCGAACCGGTTGAACTCATGGTGAAGGATCCTTAGTGGGAGAAGGAGTGGTTCAGGGCGCCCAGCGCCGCTGTATCAAGTCTAGGCGGGAAGCGCGGCGTGGCCCGCAAGGATGCGCTCCAGGGACGTGAGGAAGGCCGTGGTTTCCGGCTCGGTACCGGCCGTGACCCGCAGGTGCCCGGGAATTCCCACGTCGCGGATCAGCACGCCCGCGTCCAGCAGTTCCTGCCAGACCTGGTGCGGGTTCTCCAGGCCGCCGAAGAACACGTAGTTGGAGTCGGACGCGGCAGGCTTGAGGCCCATCCTGGTCAGCTCAGCCACAATGCGGTCGCGCTGCTGCTTGATGTCCTGCACATCGGCCATGAGCGCTTCGCGGTGCTGCAGGGCTGCCAGGGCGGTTGCCTGGGTGATCGCGGACAGGTGGTACGGAAGGCGCACCAGGCGCAGGGCATCGGTGACCTCCGGGGCCGCGGCCATGTAGCCGAGGCGTGCGCCGGCGAGTGCGAAGGCCTTGCTCATGGTGCGGGAGACAATCAGCCGCTCCCTGCCGGGCAACAGGGTCAGGGCGCTGGGCGTGCCGTCGTGGGCGAATTCGTGGTACGCCTCGTCCACGATGACGATGGTCTGGCTTGGAGCACCGGCCTCGTAGACAGCCTCGACGACGTCCAGTCCCAGGCCGGTGCCGGTGGGATTGTTCGGCGAGCAGAGGAACACGATGTTCGGCTGCAGCTCCCTGACCTGCCGGGCAGCGGATTCTGCGCTGAGGTCGTAGCCCTCGGCCCGGACACCGGTGATGTATTCGGTGTCGGTGCCGCTCGCCAGCAGCGGGTACATGGAGTACGTGGGCGGGAAGCCCAGGGCGGTGCGGCCCGGGCCGCCGAACGCCTGGAGGATTTGCTGCAGGACCTCGTTGGAGCCGTTGGCGGCCCACAGGTTGGTTTCGTCGAGGCCATGGCCAAGGTATTCGGCCAGGGCCTTGCGGAGCTCGGTGAACTCCCGGTCCGGGTAGCGGTTCAGGCCGGCGGCGGCCTCCGTCACGGCGGCGCTGATGGCGGCACGCACGTCCGCCGGGACGCCATGGGTGTTCTCGTTGACGTTCAGGAGAATGGGGACGTCCAGTTGGGGCGCCCCGTAGGGAGTCAGCCCGCGAAGGTTGCTGCGGAGGGGTAGCCGGTTCAGGCGTTCTAGCTGGTCGTTCACCTGAACAGTTTAGTTGCCGTGGCAACTACCGGAAAATATGACACTTTTGGCCTGCCTCGGAAACGCCCGGACGAAGAGCTGGCGGCAGCCTCCGGGGGACGCGCACCCGCAGTCACCAGGCCGCGGCGCCAGGCTGCCGCTCCGCGGTACCCGCTCAAGAAGGGGTCAGTGGCTGGGGACGAAGAGCTGCTGCCCGGGCAGGACCGCGCCGGCGGACAGGTTGTTGAGCTGGACGATGTCGGCCACGACGTCCCGTGCATCCCGGTTCGGGGCCACGGCACCGGCGATGGACCACAGGGACTGGCCGGGCTGGACCGTGACTGTCACCGTGGGCGTCACGGCGAGGTCCGCGGCGGAATCGGAGGCCTTGGCCGGGGAGTGGAAAAGTCCCGCCAAGGAGAGCAGCAGGACCGCGAGGAGAATCAGCGGCACTCCCACCAGGACGATCCGCCCCCGCCGGGTCAACCGAAGCGGCGCCGGTGATGGCGCAGTTCCGGCACTGATCCGCCGGCTGCCGGACGAGTGGCGCTCCCCGGCCAGGAACTCTGGACGGGATATGTGGGAAAGAGTTAAAGCTGACATGAACTGAGCCCTCCTGGACCTGCCGTGCTGCCCGGGTGTCCGCCGCTGCCGTCCTGCCTGCCGTGCCGGAATACCAATCTCTTCCGGCCAGGTCTTCGAACAGGCCATGCAATGGTTAGAACACATATTCGAACTTTGCTTACTAAGTTTTAGCACCTATCAACGAACAATGTCGAGACTCGCTAGAACAAATGTTTGAAAAAGCAATGTGGCTGGCCTAGCTTGGAAACCAAGAACAACCACCACTGAAGTTGAACAGCAGGGTCTGACAATGACAGCGGTGACCCTTCACGCAACGCCGGCCTACGGCGTGGGGCGGAAGATCCGGCGGCAAGCGAAAGGCATTGGCGAACATGGCAGCAGCAGCCGCCGGGGGCAGGACGGCCCCGCAACCAAAGAGGACTCCGAAGGGGCTTACCCCGCGGCAGAAGAAGATCCTCGAGACCATCCAGCGGTCCGTCAATGACAACGGCTACCCGCCCTCAATGCGCGAGATCGGCGACACGGTGGGCCTTGCGAGCTTGTCCAGCGTGACCCATCAGCTGTCCCAGCTGGAGAAGCTTGGCTACCTCCGGCGCGACCCGAAGCGGCCGCGGGCCATGGAGGTGCTCATGCCCCTCACGCTTGACGGCGGCGGCGGGAAGCCGATTGCCGCCTCAGCGCCGCAGACACCCGGCGCCACCGTAACGGAGCTGCCTACCGCGCTGGACACCGCCATGGTTCCGCTCGTGGGCCGGATTGCCGCCGGCGGTCCCATCCTCGCCGAGCAGCTCGTTGAGGATGTCATGCCGCTCCCCCGCCAACTTGTGGGCCAGGGTGAACTGTTCATGCTCAAGGTGGCCGGGGACTCCATGGTGGACGCCGCCATCTGCGACGGAGACTGGGTCGTGGTGCGCCGCCAGGCGGACGCCGTCAACGGTGATATCGTCGCTGCCCTGCTCGATGACGAAGCAACCGTCAAGACCTTCCGCCAGCGGGACGGCCACACCTGGCTGCTCCCGCAGAACACGCAGTACGAACCCATCCTGGGCGACCACGCGACCATCATGGGCAAAGTGGTTTCGGTGCTGCGGTCCCTCTGACACCGCCTGTCACCTCCGGCCGCGGCAGGCCTCTATTCAGAGGCCTCCGCGCCGAGCCTGGTGAGTGCGGCCAGCGCCTTGCTGCGGTCCGTAGTGGACCAGAAAGGCGGCAGCGCGGCCCGCAGGAAGCCCGCATAACGTTCGGTTGCCAGCCGCGAATCCAGCACCGCCACCACTCCTTTGTCGCCGGTTGACCGGATCAGCCGCCCGGCGCCCTGCGCCAGCCGGATGGCCGCGTGGGTAGCCGACACCGACATGAAACCGTTGCCACCGGCCTGGGCCACGGCCCGCGACCGAGCTGTCATGAGGGGATCGTCCGGCCTGGGGAAGGGAATCCGGTCGATCACCACGAGCCGGCACGACCCGCCCGGAACGTCCACCCCCTGCCACAGGGACATAGTCCCGAAGAGGCAGGTATCCGGTTCGTCCGCGAACTGCTTGACCAGGGCGGTCATGGTTGACTCGCCCTGGCAGAGCACGGTCATATCGAGCTTGGGCCGCAGGGCATCGGCGGCCTCCTCCGCAGCCCGACGCGAGGAAAAGAGGCAAAGAGCCCCGCCACCGGATGCTTTGATGAGCGCCTCGAGCTCCTCCAGGGCTTCCGGCGAAACACCCCGGCCCGGTTTGGGCAGGTGTCCCGCCACGTAGAGGATGCCCTGTTTGGGGTAGTCGAAGGGTGAGCCGACATCCACCCCCGTCCAGCTGGGAGCTCCGTCGCCTATCAGTCCCAGCCCGCCCGCTGCCGGTTCGAACGCGGACCCGATGGCCAGGGTGGCAGAGGTCAGCACAACAGTGTGGCCGGCGAAGAGTCCTTCCCTCAGCCGCCCGGCAACGGACAGCGGCGCGATGTTGACCAGCACCGGCGCATTCTCGTCAGGCTGGGAGTAGCCCTGGCCGGGGTCGAAGGTGCTCGCGCGCGAGAACCAGACCACTTCGCGGTTCTCCCGGGCAGCCAGCAGCCGTTCGCATAATTCAAGGATCAGCATGAGGCGGGACCGGGCGAGCTGCCGCCCGCCGTCGGCCGTGGTGTTGCTGTCCCCCTTGGAATCGGACAGCGCCGCGCGGCAGGCCTCACGCAGCTGGTCCACGCAGTCCAGCTGTTCGTCGTTCAGGCCGTTGGGCAGCAGGCCGTTCGGGGCCCCGGCGAGGGCCAGCTCAAGGTTGGCGGCCGCAGCGTTCAGGGCGTCAACGGTGATGGCCGTGTGTTTGCGGGCACCTGATGCGGCGGCGTGCACCATGGCGACGGACAACTGCCCGGAGACGGCCCCGGTGACGCGGTCCTGCAGTTCATGCGCCTCGTCCACTACCACGACGTCATATTCGGGCAGCACGGCGAGCCCCTCGAAGGCGCTGACGGCGAGCATGGCGTGGTTGGTCACCACGACGTCTGCCTCGGCCGCGTCCTGCCGCGCCAGTTCACTGAAGCACTCAGCGGCCATGGGACATTTTTGCGCCCCCAGGCATTCCATGGAGGTCACGGACACCTGCCGCCATGCACGGTCGGTCACGCCGGGAAGAAGCTCGTCACGGTCGCCGGTGGCGGTCTTCTCGGCCCACTCCCGCAGCCGCACCACTTCCTTGCCCAGCTGGGAGGCGGGACCGCCCACAGAGGCGGCGAAGTGCGGCACGCTGGTGTCCTCGCCGAGGGAGAACAGCTGGCCCTCCGAAGGCTCTTCGGAAGGGAACCCGCCCTCCACCTTGTGGCGGCAGAGGTAGTTGGACCGCCCCTTGACCAGGGCCACTTTGACGGGCCGATCCAGGGCCGGGGTGATGTTCTTCAGGAGCCGGGGCAGGTCCCTGCCCACGATCTGGGTTTGCAGGGCCAGCGTGGCCGTGGACACCAGGGCGGGCTTATTGCTTTCCAACGCGTGGGCAATGAGCGGTACCAGGTAGGCCAGGGACTTGCCGGTCCCGGTGCCGGCCTGGACCAGGAGATGGTTGCCCGAACTGATGGCCCGGGCCACCTGGCGGGCCATTTCGTGTTGTCCGGTGCGGCTTTGTCCGCCCATGCCGGCGACGGCGCGGTCGAGCAGTTCAAGGACGAACTGCTCGCCGGCCGCCTGCGCAGCTTCCCCGGCCGCGAGGTCAGTCATTGAGGGCGAATGGTTCCAGCTCGGATGCCAGGCCCTCGCGGACCATCACCACGGCCCTGGTACCTTCCTCAACGTGGTCGAGGTGGATGATTTCGGCGTCGGATTCGTGCAGCTTGCTGAGCAGGTCGCCCCGGTCGTACGGAATGAGCAGTTCAAGCTTCACGCTGGGCCTCGGGATGGCGTCGCTGATGGCCTTCAGCAGCTCGGCAATACCCTCACCCGTCCGGGCCGAGACCACCACATGGCGTGGTTCGCGCTGCTTCAGCCGCTCGATCACGAAGGGATCGGCGGCATCGGCCTTGTTCAGCACGATGATCTCAGGCACCTTGCGGGCGTCAACTTCGCTGAAGACCTTCCGGACCGCGGCGATCTGGCCCTCGGGATCGGGGTGCGAGGCGTCCACCACGTGCAGGATCAGGTCCGAATCGGCCACCTCTTCGAGGGTGGAGCGGAAGGCCTCCACCAGCTGGGTGGGCAGCGAGCGGACGAAGCCCACGGTGTCGGCCAGGGTGTAACCCAGGCCGTCAGCGGTTTCGGCCTTGCGGACGGTGGGATCCAGGGTGGCGAACAAGGCGTTCTCCACCAGGACGCCGGCGTCGGTGAGCCTGTTGAGCAGGGAGGATTTCCCCGCGTTGGTGTACCCGGCAATGGCCACCGACGGTACCTCGTTACGACGGCGGTTGGCCCGCTTGGTTTCCCGCGCCGGCTTCATCGCGGCGATCTCGCGCCGAAGCTTGGCCATGCGCGTACGGATCCGGCGCCGGTCCAGTTCGATCTTGGTTTCACCGGGGCCGCGCGAGCCCATGCCGGCGGCGGCGCCACCCACTTGGCCGCCTGCCTGGCGGGACATCGATTCGCCCCAGCCGCGGAGTCGGGGAAGCAGGTATTCCAGCTGTGCCAGCTCCACTTGGGCCTTGCCCTCGCGGCTCTTGGCGTGCTGGGCGAAGATGTCCAGGATCAGGGCCGTACGGTCGATCACCTTGACCTTGACGATGTCTTCGAGGCCACGACGCTGCGAGGGTGCGAGCTCGGCGTCCACCACCACGGTGTCCGCACCGGTGGACATGACGATGTCCTTCAGTTCGAGCGCCTTGCCCGAGCCCAGGAACGTTCCGGGATCCGGCTTGGCCCTCCGCTGTACCAGCCCGTCGAGGACCTCGGAGCCGGCCGTCTCGGCGAGGGCGGCAAGCTCGCGCAGCGAATTTTCGGCGTCGGCCAGTGTTCCGTCGGACCAGAGCCCTGCCAGGACCACGCGTTCCAGGCGGAGCTGGCGGTATTCGACCTCGGTGACGTCTTCGAGTTCGGTGGACAACCCTGCCCTGCGGCGCAGGGCCCTGCGTTCCTCGAGGTCCTGCTGGTCGCCGTCGTACGTTGAATGTTCTTCGTCGAGGCGGGATATGGCCTGGGCCTTGCCGAGCACAGCTTTTCCGGTGCCGCTGCCGTCGCCGCTGGGCGTGCTGACTTTCCGGGCCGGTACGTCCTTGGCGAGGATCCGGTCGATGACAGCCTGGATTTCCTCGGGACTCATGTCCTGGGCGGCTGGATCGGACCCGGTGTTTGGCTGGCTGGTCATGGTCTCCTTTGAAGATTCGGCATTTCCAGAATAGTGCCGATTAGTTGGAAGGTGGGAAGAATTCGCGCTGGGCTGACGGCCTGCGGTCATGCAGTCCTCCTGATGGTGGGGCCGCCGGCGGCGGTGCCGGGGCCGGGATGCCGCGTTGCAGGGGCGGCTGGGCGGGCGAGGCCGGAGAATTGCAGGAAGCGCAGCAGAAGGCTGACGTTCGAGTACTGTCCGGCGGCCGGGCCTGGACGGAATGGTCCGGTCCGGTGCACAAGCGGAAGGCATGGGAACCTGCGTCGCTGTGGGACGGGCTGCCTCTGCTGGGCAGCGGCAGGAACGGGCGGGGCCCGTACCGGCTACTCGAAGATCAAGAACATGCGCATTAGCCTAACAGAGGGGCGCAGGCACAGTTTCCCATTACGCTGCAGGGGGAACTACTCTGGCCAGTTATGGAGTCCGCTCACTATTTCAGCACGTCCCCCGCCGGGCCCTTTACCCGCAAGCCCCTCACCGTGGAACTGGCCGGCGGAACGCGCAGGCTCCAGACCTCCTCGGGCATTTTCAGCCCGGACGGCATCGACAAGGGCACTGCAGTACTTCTGGCGGAGGTCCCTGCGCCGAACCCCCACGGCAACCTGTTGGACATTGGTTGCGGCTGGGGGCCGGTGGCCCTCACCATGGCTCTGCTGGCGCCCCAGTCAAGGGTCTACGCGGTGGACGTCAACGAACGGTGCATCACCCTGACCAACGAGAATGCCGAGGCGCTGGGCCTGTCCAATGTCGTTGCCAGCACGCCTGAGGCCGTAGACCCCGAAGTGCGTTTCGACACCATTTGGTCTAATCCGCCCATCAGGATCGGCAAGGAAGAACTGCATGCCCTGCTGAAGCTGTGGCTCCCCCGCCTGGCTGAGGGCGGGACGGCGTGGCTGGTGGTCCAGAAGAACCTGGGCTCGGACTCGCTGCAGCGCTGGCTGGCCGCCGAACTGGACAGCTCCTTCACCGTGACGCGCGAATCGACCGCCAAGTCCTTCCGGATCCTGAAGGTCAGGAAAGCGTCCCGCTCGCCACAATGACCGCCGGACCGCTGAGCTCAACATGCTCGTGGCCGCCGGGTCCGGCGAAGAACTTGACGCCAACGACCCCTCCGGGAACATGGACGCGCCAGACGTCGGGAGCCTCGGCACCTGCCCAGTGCCGGATGGCGACGGCGGCCGCGCAGGCGCCCGTGCCGCAGGATTGCGTCTCCCCCACACCGCGCTCATGCACGCGCATGGTCACCGATCCGACGCCGTCGTGCACAAGGGGCTCAGCCGGAACGACGAACTCCACGTTGGTTCCGTTTGCCGGGACGGGATCGACTTTCGGCGCGGTGAAAAGCCGGGTGCCGGCCAGCTCGGACAGCTCGGCGAGGGCCACCACGGTGTGCGGGTTGCCCATGCTCACGGACAAGGCCGGCCGGGGAACCTCCAGCCCGTCGGCAGCGACGAGGGAATCCATGGCCTTGGCACTGGCTTCGCCGGGAAAGATGAACTCCCAGGGGCCCATGTCCACCGCGTAGTCGTTCCCGGTACGGACCACGGTCTTTACCCCGCCGCGCGTCCCGATGGCTAGTGAACCGCCGTCGGGCAGGTCGATCAGCCCCTCGGTTCGCAGGAAGTGGACGAACACCCGGACCCCGTTTCCGCACATTTCGGACAGCGAACCGTCCGCGTTCCGGTAATCCATGAACCATTCCGCGCCGGGGGTGTCCAGCAGCAGTTCCCTGCCCTCCGTCAGGAAGCGGGAGGGCACGGCCCTGATCAGCCCGTCGGCGCCGATTCCCTGGTGCCGGTCGCACAGGGCCGCTGCCTGGTGCGCATCGAAGCTGCGGGTGCCCTCAGGATCGGCCACCAGGACGAAGTCGTTGCCCGTGCCGTGCCCCTTGGAAAAGCGGAGGCCGCCCATGGCACGAAGGGCGGATCCGGACGTTTCGACGGGGGTAGCATTCATGGTCCCAAGCGTAGCGGCGGATGCCGCTGCCGCTGAAACCGCGGCTACCTGCAGAGCAGTGCAGCCTTGCCGGCAAGTTCCGGATCCTGCCAGTCCAGCCACGTGATGCGGGGGTCGGCGCGGAACCATGTGAGCTGGCGGCGGGCAAATTGGCGGGTGGCCGCAATGGTTTCCTCCGCAGCGTCCGCCACGGTTGAGGCGCCGTCGAGGACCCGCAGGAACTGTGAATAGCCGAGGGCCCGGGAGGCTGTCTTCCCGGTCCGCAGGCCTTGGGCGTCAAGCGTCCCCACTTCTGCCAGCAGCCCGGCGTCCACCATCCGGTGGACCCTGGCTGCCAGGCGCTCCCGCAGGACATCACGGTCCGCGGCCAGGCCCACCTGGACAGCCGGCTGGTGGTACTCCCGGCGGGGCATGAAGGAGCTGAAGGGCCGTCCGGTGAGTTCGTGGACTTCCAGGGCGCGGATGATCCGCCGGGCATCAGAGAGCCGCTCGGCCGATACGGGATCCACGGCGCGGAGCCTTGCCAGGAGTTCTGCCGTCCCGCGTTCCGCGTATTCGGCCTCAAGCCGCGCGCGCAATGAGGCGTCCGTACCGGGGAACTCCAGTACGTCCAGGGCGGCCCGTACGTAGAGCCCCGAGCCGCCGGCGAGGATGGCCCTCTTGCCGCGGGCATGGACAGCCGCTATCACGTTGCGGGCCTGCTCCTGGAACGTGGAGACGCTCGCTTCCTGCGTGACGTCCATGATGTCCAGGAGGTGGTGCGGCACGCCCTTGCGCTCGGCCACGGAGATCTTCGCGGTGCCGATGTCCATTCCCCGGTAGAACTGCATGGCGTCGGCGTTGATGACCTCGCCGTCGAGTTCCAGGGCAAGGTTGACGGCAAGATCCGATTTGCCGGAGCCAGTGGGACCGACGACGGCGATGACGGGCGGGGCGGCCACCGGTCAGCGGGTGCGCAGCGGCAGCGAAGGCATGCCCAGCGAGACACCCTTTTGTCCAGCCCCGCTCCCTGGCACCGGCGCGCCGCAGGAATCGGCCTGCGACCGGTCCCAGGCGTCCCCGGCGCGCGACCTGCGCAGGCGGTAGTCCTCGGGCGTGGGGTCGGCCACCAGGTGGAAGGCAGCGGCTTCGGTGATGGTGACTGTTACGAGGTCGCCCGGCCTCGGGGCCGGCGCGCCTTCAGGAACCGAGAAATGTACCAGCCTCTGGTCCCTGGACCGGCCGGAGAGCCGGTGCGTCTCCTCGGACTTGCGCCCCGACTGGGCGGTGACCATGACCTCCAGCCGCCGGCCGAGCTGCTTCCGGTTCTCCTCCGCGGCGATCCTGTCCTGCAGTGCGGTGAGCCGTTCGAACCTTTCCTGGACCACGGCCTTGGGCAGTTGGTCCGGCAGGTCGGCGGCAGGGGTCCCCGGCCGCTTGGAGTACTGGAAGGTGAAGGCGGTGGCAAAGCGCGACTTCTCGACGACGTCGAGCGTGGCCTGGAAGTCCTCTTCCGTCTCGCCGGGGAAGCCGACGATGATGTCGGTGGAGATGGCGGCGTCCGGGATCCTGTCCCGGACCTTGTCCAGGATGCCGAGGAACTTGGTGGACCGGTAGGACCGCTTCATGGCCTTCAGGATGCTGTCCGAGCCGGACTGCAGCGGCATGTGCAGCTGGGGCATGACATTGGGTGTTTCCGCCATGGCCTCAATGACGTCGTCGGTAAACGCCGCCGGGTGCGGGCTGGTGAAACGGACCCGTTCCAGCCCGTCGATTTCGCCGCAGGCACGGAGGAGCTTGGAGAAGGCCTGGCGGTCGCCGAACTCCACTCCGTAGGAGTTGACGTTCTGGCCAAGCAGCGTGACTTCGATGGCGCCGTCGTCCACCAGGGCCTGGATTTCGGCGAGGATCTCACCCGGGCGGCGGTCCTTTTCCTTACCCCGGAGGGCCGGCACGATGCAGAACGTGCAGGTGTTGTTGCAGCCAACGGAGATGGACACCCAGCCGGAGTACACGGAGTCGCGCTTGGTGGGCAGCGTGGACGGGAACACGTCCAAGGACTCCAGGATTTCCAGCTGTGCTTCGTCGTTGTGCCGGGCCCGGTCGAGCAGGGCCGGGAGCGCACCAACATTGTGGGTGCCGAAAACGGCGTCAACCCAGGGCGCCTTCTTGAGGATGGTTTCCCGGTCCTTCTGGGCCAGGCATCCGCCCACCGCGATCTGCATCCCGGGGTTCGCCGCCTTAACGGGCGCCAGGATCCCGAGGTTTCCGTAGAGCTTGTTGTCAGCGTTTTCGCGCACCGCACAGGTGTTGAACACCACGACGTCGGCTTGCTCGCCTTCCGCGGGAACGTACCCGGCGTCTTCAAGGAGTCCCGCCATCCGCTCCGAGTCGTGGACGTTCATCTGGCACCCGAACGTCCGCACCTGGTAGGTACGCGGCCGGGCTCCGGGCTGCGGACCCGTCCCGGGTTCAACGGAAGGGGTGGTGCCGGAATGGGGGGAAGGAATGGTCAAACTCACCCGTTAAGGGTACCGGCTTTGGAACGGGTCACCGTCGGGATCCTGGACTGAACCGAGTACCTCATTGACGATCCTGAACGCCTGCCCGGGTTGGTAGCCCTTTCGCGCCAGCATGGACGCCAGACGGCGCACTGCTTTATCCCGTTCGGCCGGGTCCGACAGGTTTGTTCCGGGCCGCAGCTTGCGCTCAACCAGGGTCCTGGCGGCAGTTTCCTCGTCGGCGTCCGTCACTTGTTCCAGGGCCGCGGCGGCGGTTTCGGGGTCGATGCCCTTCTCCGACAGCTCGCGCCGGAGGGCTCCCCTGGCGAGCTTGCGGGACTGGGATCGGCTCCTGACCCACATGTCAGCAAATTCGGCGTCATCGATCAGGCGGACTTCCTGGAATTTGTCCAGGACTTCCTCTGCAACGCGTTCCGGAATGTTCCGTTCGGCCAGTTTCCGGGCAAGCTGCAGCCTGCTCTTCGGCGAGGCCGTCAGTTGCCGGTACACGATGGCCTTGGCCACCCCGGCAGGATCCGGTTCGGCGTCCTCTGCCAGGGGATCTTCGGGCACAGCAGACCGCTCCGTTGCCCCACGGGCGGGGTTGGCGGAGCGGCGCCGCCGGGAACCGGATTTGGGTGACCTGGCGTCGGGAGGATGCGCCTCGGGAGACCATGTCAAGGGCTAGAACCCGTCGACGGCTTTCAGCTTGGGCGTGTCCTTGGACTCGTCCTCCGCCGGCTTCACGCCCACACCGAGTTTCTCCTTGATGAGGCGCTCCAGTTCGGCGGCAAGCTCGGGGTTGTCGCGGAGGAACCGGCGCGAGTTCTCCATGCCCTGGCCCAACTGGTCGCCATCGTACGTGAACCAGGAGCCGGACTTCTTGATGATGCCGTGCTCGACGCCCATGTCGATAATGCCGCCTTCGCGGGAGATGCCCTGGCCGTAGATGATGTCGAACTCGGCCACCTTGAAGGGCGGGGCCATCTTGTTCTTTACGATCTTGGCCTTGGTCCGGTTGCCGACCGAATCAGCGCCTTCCTTCAGGGTCTGGATGCGCCGGACGTCGATGCGGACCGACGCGTAGAACTTCAGCGCCTTGCCACCGGTGGTGGTTTCGGGGGAACCGAAGAACACGCCGATCTTTTCGCGGAGCTGGTTGATGAAGATGGCGGTGGTCTTGGTCTGGCTCAAGCGGCCGGTAATTTTACGCAGTGCCTGGCTCATGAGCCGTGCCTGGAGGCCAACGTGGCTGTCGCCCATGTCGCCTTCGATTTCAGCACGCGGAACCAGGGCGGCGACGGAGTCGATGACGACGATGTCCAGGGAGCCGGAGCCCACCAGCATGTCCATGATTTCCAAGGCCTGTTCACCGGTGTCCGGCTGCGAGACCAGCAAGGCGTCGGTATCCACGCCGAGCTTCGCGGCATAGTCCGGGTCCAGGGCGTGCTCGGCGTCGATGAAGGCAGCGATGCCGCCCAGCCGCTGGGCGTTGGCAACGGCGTGCAGTGCCACGGTGGTCTTACCTGACGATTCCGGCCCATAGATCTCCACCACACGGCCACGGGGCAGCCCGCCAATGCCCAGGGCGACGTCCAGGGCAATGGACCCGGTAGGGATGACTTCGATGGGGGCACGGACTTCGTCGCCCAGGCGCATCACCGATCCCTTGCCGAACTGCTTGTCAATCTGGGCAAGTGCTGCTTCCAGCGCTTTTGCACGATCCGGGGCTGCCGCCATGGTTGACACCTCTAATGCTTTCTCGATGGTGGCCTGTGCGGCCGTCTTGTTGGTCATCTCTGACGCTAAGGGGACCCACTGACATTCCGGCCTCAGGGCATCGGCTATGTGGATAAACCCAATACAAAAAGCATAGCGTTATCCGAACAGGTATTCGAAGAGGATGGCCGCGCGGCGTGTCCGGCAAGGGTTCCCGGACCGGTCGGCAGGAGGGCCCGGCCGGCCGGCGGATGGAGGGTGCCCCGCGGGAATCAGTCGCGGCGGGGGGCTATGTCCCGGCCGAGCCGGCGGTCCGCCGGCACGTCCTGGAGATCGCAGACGGCAAGCCAGACCTTGCGCGGTTCCACGCCGGCGGCCAGCGCCTGGTCCGCGGTGCGCCCGCCCACCCCGGCCAGGACCAGGGTACTGCTCAGCACTCGGGAGTAGCCCGCGCCGAACTCGTCATCCATGAGCCGCCAGTAGTCGCTGATTCGCATCGGTAAATCCTCTCATGATTGGGGACCCTAGAATTGTTGCCATGAGCAACTCCCCCGATGGCACGCCGGCTGATGTCTCAATCGAGGCTGCCGCCGACACGGCCCTGCAGAACGTCGAACACCAGATCAGTCTTTTTTGGCGGCGGGCCCGGGCCATCTCGAACCAGCTGTCCCGGGAAGTGCACCCGGACATGGAGCCTGCGGCGTACGGGCTGTTGACCGTGATCCGCCGGGAGGGGCCCATCCGGCTGACCGAACTGGCAATGAACATCGGGGTGGGCAAGCCCTCCGTCAGCCGGCAGATCGCATTCCTTGAAGGCCTGGGGCTGGTTTCCAAGGAGGCCGACCCGCTGGACCGCCGGGCGCAGGCCATCCGGCTGACGCCCAAGGGGGAGGAAAAGATGCACCAGGTCCAGGACGCCCGGCGCCAGGTCTTTCAGGAACGGCTGCGGGAATGGCCGGTGGAGGACCTGCAGGAGCTGGCCCGCTACATGGCCAAGTTGAACGCCACCTACGAGCCCGACGGATTCCCGAAGGAAGCACCGGGCGCGTCGCCGGCACAGGAGAGCTAACCGCCTTCACGCAGGGAAGCCCCCGGCCATGCCGGGGGCTTCCTGGTTCCACGGCCCACCCAACGGGTGGGGGCTGCCCCTAACGGGCGCCGGAGAGAAGGCCTGTGGAGAGTTCGTCGTTCAGTTCAGCGTTGAGGTCGCGTTCCAGGTCACGGCCGTAACGCTGGGAGAATTCCTGCGGTACGGTGTCCGGAACTGCAACGCCCTCGGCTACCGCCACCCGGTCGCTGACCTCCCGAAGCATGCTGGACAACGGCACGTCCAGGGCAGAGCAAATCGAGGACAGGAGCTCCGACGAGGCTTCCTTCTGGCCACGCTCCACTTCGCTGAGGTACCCCAGGGAAACGCGGGCGCTGTGCGAAACTTCACGGAGCGTGCGCCCCTGACGCTGGCGGACATCGCGCAGCACATCACCGATTTCGTGACGAAGTACCACCATCTTGCGCTCCTTCTGTTCGCTCTTAGCCTGTTCGGCGAGGCCCACATCCTTCCAGCGGACAACGCCGTTTACGGATACGGGCTGCTTTACCATCTGTATCGCCTTGCTCCCTCATTGGTCAGGTCCGCCGAAAGGCGGACCGTCTGGTCGTTTCATCCTAGGCGCCTCCGCTCTCCGGAAGCGACACAATGTAATAACTAATCGGTACCGGCTTTTGTTCCCGGCAACTTTACGTGCGGTAACTTGAGCGGGCAAGCGTCAGGCGGAGATCGCCTCGAGGAGTCTTTCGAGGGCCGCCGCACACGCTTCGGCGCGGATATCAGGCCTGCTGCCGGTGAAGGAGTATTCAAATGCCGCGGTACCGGCGGCGGTGGCAATCCCCACATAGACCCGCCCCACGGGTTTGCCGTCGTGCGGCTCGGGACCGGCCACGCCGGTGGTGGAAACCCCGAGGTGGGCGCCCAGGACGTCGCGGGCTCCTGCCGCCATGGCGCGGGCGACGTCCGGGTCGACGGAGCCGACCCTTGCCAGGAGCCCGGCGGGGACGTGGAGTACGCCTTCCTTGACCGAGTTCTGGTACGCCACGACGCCGCCCTGAAGCATGCCGGAGGCGCCGGGGGTGTCGGCGAGGACGGCGGATACCATGCCGGCGGTCAGGGACTCTGCCGTGGCAACGGTCAGTCCCGCGTCAAGTGCCTGCCGCACGGCCTGTCCGGCGAGATGGTGGAGGTTGCTCACGGTTCCTGTCCTTTCGCCGTTCCTGCCTGCCGCCCCTTCGCGCGCAGGCGCAGGGCTTCGATGACATACTCGACGCCGGTCCACACGGTGATGGCCAGCGCCGCCATCATGACGGCGAAAGCAACCCACACCAGCCACGGCGCAAAGGCGCCCAAGGGGAGCAAATACAGGAAGATCGCTGCGGTCTGCACGACGGTCTTGAGCTTTCCGCCGCGGGAAGCGGGAATGACCCCATAGCGGATGACAAAGAAGCGCAGGGCCGTGATTCCCCATTCCCGGACCAGGATCACCAGCGTTGCCCACCACGGCAGTTCACCCAGCAGGGAAAGCATGACCAGGGCCGATCCGATGAGCAGCTTGTCCGCGATGGGGTCGGCGATCTTGCCGAAGTCCGTGACAAGGTTCCGGCTCCTGGCGATGTCGCCGTCGAGCTTGTCCGTGTAGATGGCGACGGCGAACGCCGCCACTGCGGCCCAGCGCCACGGCCCTGCCCCACTGTGCAGGCCGGGGGCATCCGCCACAAGGAACCACACGAAGAACGGGACCAGCGCGATGCGGATCATGGTCAGGACGTTGGGAAGGTTCCAGACCCCGGCACGGCGCGGGCCGGCGGCGGTGGCATCGGTGCTAGTCACGTTCCTAGGCTACCTTCCCGGGGCTGCCGCAACGCCGGCGCGGCCCTACCGTCCGGTGAGCGACCAGGCGTCCTCGGAGCCGTCGTCGTCATCGCCGTACCCGCCGGGAGCGGAATCGGAGCCGTCGTAGTACTCGACGTTCTGCTTCCGTTTGTCCAGGTCCGCGGCCACCAGGTCCTCTGCGTAGCCGCCCTGGGCGATGTTGGCGTTGGCATTGTCACTGAGCGCGGCTGTCTGCGAATCCGGGGCGGCCGGTGCTTCCTGTCCCTTCATCGCGGCCAGGACCGCGGCGAGGTCGTCCGGCTTGACCAGCACGTCGCGGGCCTTGGAACCCTCGGACGGGCCCACCACTCCCCTGGACTCGAGCAGGTCCATGAGCCGGCCGGCCTTGGCGAAACCGACGCGGAGCTTGCGCTGCAGCATGGAGGTGGAGCCGAACTGCGTGGTGACCACGAGTTCGGTGGCCTGCAGCAGCACCTCGAGGTCATCGCCGATGTCGTCGTCGATCTGCTTCTTTTCCGCCTCGGGGGCGACGTCGTCCCGGTAGACGGCCTGGAGCTGTCCCTTGACGTGCTCCACCACCTTGTGGATCTCCGACTCGGTGACCCAGGCGCCTTGGACGCGCATCGCTTTGGAAGCACCCATCGGCAGGAAGAGCGCGTCGCCCTGGCCGATCAGCTTCTCCGCCCCGGGCTGGTCCAGGACCACGCGGGAGTCGGTGACGGACGACGTTGCGAAGGCCATCCGGGACGGCACGTTGGCCTTGATCAGGCCGGTGACGACATCCACCGAGGGCCGCTGGGTGGCCAGCACCAAGTGGATGCCGGCGGCGCGGGCCAGCTGGGTGATGCGGACGATCGAGTCTTCGACGTCGCGCGGGGCCACCATCATCAGGTCGGCGAGTTCGTCCACGATCACCAGCAGGTACGGGTAGGGGCGGATGACGCGCTTGGAGTCCACCGGCGGGTGGACCTTCCCGGCGCGGACGGCCTTGTTGAAGTCGTCGATGTGCTTGAAGCCGTAGTTGGCGAGGTCGTCGTAGCGGGCGTCCATCTCGCGGACCACCCACTGCAGCGCCTCGGCGGCCTTCTTGGGGTTGGTGATGATGGGGGTGATCAGGTGCGGGACGCCCTCGTAGGCGGTCAATTCCACGCGCTTGGGGTCCACCATGACCATGCGCACCTCGTCCGGGGTGGCGCGCATCAGGATCGAGGTGATCATCGAGTTCACGAACGAGGACTTACCGGCACCGGTGGCACCGGCGACCAGGAGGTGCGGCATCTTGGCGAGGTTGGCCACCACGTAGCCGCCTTCGACGTCCTTGCCCACGCCCATCACCATGGGGTGGTCCGTGCGGCGGGCGTTCTGGCTGCGGAGGACGTCGCCCAGGGAGACGGTTTCGCGGTCCGTGTTGGGGATCTCGATGCCGATCGCGGACTTGCCGGGGATGGGGCTGAGGATCCGGACGTCGGAGCTGGCGACCGCGTAGGAGATGTTCTTGGACAGCGCGGTGACGCGTTCCACCTTGGTGCCGGGTGAGAGTTCGATTTCGTACCGGGTGACCGTGGGGCCGCGGCTGAAGCCGGTGACGGTGGCATCGACGTTGAACTGCGTGAGGGTGTCGGTCAGGGCGGCGACGACGGCGTCATTGGCCTCGGTGCGTTCCTTCGGGATGGACCCGGGGGTCAGGTAGTCCGAGGCGGGGAGCGTGTAGGTGACGTCCCCGGCGAGGGAAAGTTGCTCGGTGCGCTGCGGGATGGGCACCGGTGGCGGAGCGGGCGCTACCGGATTCGAGGGCACCGTGGGTGCGGCGGCCGGTTTCCCGGGAGCCGCGGCGCCGGGAATGACCAGCGGGATGGCCTCGGTGGCGTTCTCCGCGGGAGGCGCCGCTCCCGCGCCCAGGCCCTGCGCCGCCTTGATTTTTTCGACGGCGATCTCCGCCTGGGTGGGGCGCCGGACGCCGGGTGCGGGCCGTGCGGGCTCCGGCTCGTCGTCGTCGATGACCGCATGTTCGAAGGCTTCGTCGCCCACGTAGCCTTCAAGGCCGGCGTCGGGCTCCTGGTCCTTGCCGAACAGCCTACGCTTTTTCTTTTTGGGTTCAGCGGCTGGGGTGCGTTCGAGGTAGCTGCGGTCGTGGGTGTCGCCGGGCTCCTGGTCCATCAGGTCGATGCCCATGAGGTGCTCGTAGGCTCCGCGAAGGCGGCGCGGGATGGCGGTGAACGGGGTGGCCGTGATGATCAGCAGCGAAACGAAGGCCAGCAGCCCGTAGAGTGCCACCGGCACGGCGGGATGGATGGCGGCCAAGGGACTGGCGGCCAGGAAGCCGAGCATGCCGCCGGCTTTGCGGAGGCCGTCGAAGCCATCGGCAACCGTGGGCTGGCCGCCGAGGATGTGGGCCAGGCCGCACCCGGCGAAGGTCATGATAAGGAAGCCGATGCCCACCCGATTGTTGCCCCGGCCGTCCGAGGGGCGCCTGAACAAGCGGAACGCGCAGACAAAGAGCATGAGCGGGAGCAGCAGGGAGAGCCAGCCGAAGGTTCCGTTGACCACGGCGTAGACGGCGTCCGGGAACCAGCCCGTCAGGCCCCACCAGGCGAACGTGGCAATGAACACACCCAGGGCCAGGTTGAACAGCGCGGCACCGTCGCGGCGTTCGTCCGCGGGGAGGTCGCTGACGTCGTAGCCGATCCGGCGTACTCCCCCGCCCACCAGGTGCCCGATTCCGAGCCATGCCCCGGCCACGACGCGCAGGAGCCAATGCTGGTGGTGTTCGACGGCGGGAAGCTGTCGGGTGCGTGCGGTGCTGGTTGAGCCGCCGCGCCCTGTCTTGCCGGCTGTGGAGCCGGTTCCGCGGCCTGTGGAGCTTCCGGCTTTGCTGCCGGAGCTGCCCCTGCCGGTACCTTTGGGCGCGGAAGTAGTACGTGTGGCCATAGTAGCCACGGTACCGGAAGCATGCTGTGATTCCGGGGATATCGGGGCTGCCGGGCCGCCTGCCGGGGCTTGCCGATGCGCTTGCGGATGCGCTGGGCGGGACGCACGAAAAGGCCCGGTCCACTGGGAACCGGGCCTTATCGGAGGTGCAGCGACGTTGTCCGCGCAGCCCAGTGTCGCAGCCGGGCCGCGCGGGGCGCTCAGGCCTCGAGCACCACCGGGATGATCATGGGCTTGCGGCGCAGCTTGCGGTTGACCCAGGTGCCCACGACGCGGCGCACCACCTGCTGGAGCTGGTGGCTGGTGTGGTCGGCGTGGTTCTGGACTGCTTCCTCCAGCGCCGCGTTGATCTTGGGGATGATGTCGTCGAAGACGGAATCGTCCTCGGCGACGCCGCGGGCGTGGATTTCCGGACCGGACACTACCTTGCCGGTGGCGCGGTGGATGACCGTGATGATCGAAATGAATCCTTCGTCACCGAGGATGCGGCGGTCCTTGAGGTCGGCATCGGTGATTTCACCCACGCTGGACCCGTCAACGTAGACAAAGCCCACCTCCACCTGGCCGACGATGTCTGCCTGGTGGTCGCGGAGGTCGATGACTGTGCCGTTGTCGGCAAGGATGACGCTCGCCTCGGGCACGCCTGACTCGATGGCGATCTTGCCGTTGGCGATGAGGTGCCGGGTTTCGCCGTGCACGGGCATGGCGTTCAAGGGCTCAAGGATGTTGTAGCAGTACAGCAGCTCACCCGCGGCGGCGTGGCCGGAGACGTGGACCTTGGCGTTGCCCTTGTGGATGACATCGGCGCCGAGCTTCAGGAGGCCGTTAATGATCCGGAACACGGCGTTCTCGTTGCCCGGAATGAGGCTGGAGGCCAGGATCACGGTGTCGCCGTCGCCCACCACCACGCGGTGGTCGCCGTTGGCCATCCGGGACAGGGCGGCCATGGGCTCACCCTGGGAACCTGTGGACATCAGCACCACGCGGTTGTCCGGCAGGTTGTCGATGTTCTTGATGTCCACGATCAATCCGGCGGGAACATCCAGGTAGCCGAGCTTTTCCGCGATGGCCATGTTGCGGACCATGGAGCGGCCCACGAAGGCCACCTTGCGGTTGTGCTTGGCGGCGGCGTCGAGGACTTGCTGCACGCGGTGGACGTGGGAGGAGAAGGACGCCACGATAATGCGTTTGGTGGCCTGGCCGAAGAGGCGCTCCAGGGTGGGGCCGATTTCCTTCTCGGCCGTGGTGAATCCGGGCACGTCGGCGTTGGTGGAGTCGGACATGAAAAGGTCCACGCCCTCCTCGCCCAGCTTGGCGAAGTGCCGGAGGTCGGTGATCCGGCCGTCAAGGGGCAGCTGGTCCATCTTGAAGTCGCCGGTGTGCAGGACCGTTCCGCCCGCAGTGCGGATGAAGACGGCCAGGGCGTCCGGGATGGAGTGGTTGACGGCCACGAACTCGCATTCGAAGGGGCCGAACTTCTCCACCTGGCCCTCCTCCACGGTGAGCGTATAGGGCCGGATGCGGTGTTCCTGCAGCTTGGCCTCGATCAGGGCAAGGGTCAGTTGCGAACCCACCAGCGGGATGTCGTTGCGCAGGCGCAGCAGGTACGGCACGGCGCCGATGTGGTCCTCGTGGCCGTGCGTGAGGACGACAGCCACGACGTCATCCAGCCGGTCCTCGATGTAGGAGAAGTCGGGCAGAATCAGGTCGACGCCGGGCTGGGTTTCCTCAGGGAAGAGGACGCCGCAGTCCACGATCAGCAGCTTGCCGTCGATTTCGAACACGGCCATGTTCCGGCCGATCTCCCCCAGCCCGCCCAGCGGAACGATCCGCAGCGTGCCCTGGGGCAGGCGCGGAGGGGTGACAAGGCCGGTAAGGGCAGTTTGGGTCATAATGCACTACTTTCCAGGCGGAAGGGTGCCGGTCTTAGCCTCAGGAGAAGACCAGCCCAGCTTCCGCCAAATCCCCGCGGATGGTTTCGATCTCGGTTTCGTCCGGCTCCACGAGGGGCAAACGGACAATCGAGTTGGGCAGGACTCCCTGCCATTTAAGAATCTGCTTGGCCGCCACGGCCCCCTGGACGCGGGTCATGGTTGCCCGGACCACCGGCTGGAGTTCAACGTTGATCTTCCGGGCGGTGCCGAGGTCGTTGGCGTTGACGGCGTCGATGAGTTCGCGGAAGCGGCGGGTGGCCACGTGTGTGGTGACGCCCACCAGTCCGACGGCGCCCAGCGCCATCCACGGCAGGGTCAGTCCGTCGTCGCCGGAGTAGAAGAGGAGGTCGGTTTCGGCCATGACCCTGGTTGCCGCCACGAGGTCCGCCTTGGCGTCCTTGACGGCCACAATGTTGGGGTGCTGGGCCAGCCGGATCATGGTGTCGGGTTCGATCGCGATGGAGGACCGGCCCGGAATGTCGTAGAGCATGACCGGAACGTCCACGGCGGAGGCGACGGTTTCGAAGTGGGCGCGGACACCGGCCTGGCTCGGCTTGTTGTAGTAAGGGGTCACCAGGAGCAGTCCGTCGACGCCGAGGGCAGCGGCCTGCTTGGACAGGTGGACCGAGTGGGCTGTGTCGTTGGTGCCGGTACCGGCAATGATCGCGGCGCGGCCACCGACGGCGTCTTTCACCGCGCGGAACATGCCGAGGTTCTCTTCGTCGGTCAGGGTTGAGGTCTCACCGGTGGTGCCGGTGACCACCAGCCCGTCGCAGCCGTCGTCGACGAGCTTGCTGGCCAGCGCAGCCGCCTGGTCGTAGTCCACTGCGCCGTCCTTGGTAAACGGCGTGACCATGGCGGTCAGGAGGGTACCGAGGGCAGGGATGTGCGCGGAAGAATCAGCCATGGAAAAAACGTTACCCTGTCCCCGGCTGGTTAGGACAATGCCACGGGCGTGACGAGCGTCAAACAGCCTGGCTGCCGGGCCCCGGCGCGTCTGTTCCGGCGTGGCAATAGCGGCCGACGGCGGCCTGCCGGAGGTCCTCCGCCCAGGCAGCGAGCCGCTGCGCGGCCCGCACGTAATGGAACAGCTCGGTGGGCGTCAGGGCATCGATATCCGTCTCGGCCAGCCGCCGGGCGAGTTCCGCCCCCTCCGGCTGGGCCGCGAGGGTGATGCCTTCCCGCTCCCACTGGAGGTCCTCTGACGGCCGCCCGGACACCAGCTGCCGGAACAGGTAGTCCACCACGCCCGGGCTCATTGCCCTCAGCGGCAGGTTGACTGAGTGGGTATGTGCCGGCTGCAGGCTTTCCCGCCGGGCGGGGATTCCGGATGATGGCGTGTCCATTCCGCCATGTTATTCGAACATATATTCGAACACAAGGGTGCGCCGCCACCACATCGGCACGATAGTCCGCCGGCGGCTACCCGTCACCTCACCGGCAAGCCGCGCCGCGCAGGCATGTGAGACGATCGGGTCATGACGTCCCGCACCCCGGCCACCCGGTCGCGAAAGGCCCCCGGGCCGAACCAGCCGGGCCGTCTTCGCGGCATCGATGCAGCGCGGGGCCTCGCCCTTCTGGGCATGATGGCCACGCACCTGCTGCCAACGTTCGAGTCGAACGCCAACCTCACCCCGACCTGGATCGGCCTCACCTTTTCCGGACGGGCCGCGGCCCTCTTCGCCGTGCTGGCCGGGGTGGGACTTGCCCTGTCCACCGGAAAGCACCAGCCGCTGTCCGGTCCCGATCTCGCGAAGGCCCGCCGCGGTGTGGCGCTGCGGGCCCTGGTGATTGCCGCCGTCGGACTTACCCTGGGCAACCTGGAAGTGAACGTGGCCGTCATCCTGGTCCATTACGCCGTGTTGTTCCTGTGCGTACTGCCGTTCCTGGGCCTGGGCGCCAAAAGCCTGTGCGCCTGGGCCGCGGGATGGATCCTTGCGTCACCGGTGCTGGCCTACCTGCTGCGCCCCTGGCTCCTTGCCGCGGAGCCGCCACTGAAGCTGGGCCACAACCCGCGGTGGGAGGACCTGGGCACCCCCGGCCAGCTGCTGGGCGACCTCTTCCTGACCGGCTACTACCCGGTGGTGCAGTGGCTTTCCTACTTGCTGGTGGGCCTGGCCATCGGCCGCCTGGTCCTTGCCAAGGCACTGGTCCCTGTCCTCCTGCTGGTGGGCGGAACGGTGGTGGCCGTCACCGCCAAGGCCATCGGGGTGGCCGCGATCGAGGATTGGGGTGGCCTGGCCGCCCTGGAGAAAGTCGTCAACGCCCCCGGCTACCCGCTGGGCAGTGTCTTGCAGGTAAACCTGGCGGGGCTCCCGCAGGACGGCTCCTGGTGGTGGCTGGCATCAGCTGCTCCGCACTCCGGGACCCCCCTTGACCTGCTCCACACCTCGGCGCTGGCGGCGGCCGTCATCGGCGCGTGCCTCCTGCTGGGGCGGCTCGCCGAGTGGATTGACCTGGACCTGCTGCTGCCCCTGCGCGGCGCAGGGGCCATGACCCTGACCCTGTACACGGTCCACGTCTGGGTGTTGTCGAACTTCTACCTGAAGCCGTTGCCGGCCGGCTGGACCGAGGACGGCATGTACTTCGCACATGCCGCCGTTGCCATCACCGTTGGCGTGGTGTTTGCCAGGTTGTCGTGGCGCGGCCCGCTGGAATGGCTGGGCCACGCCGCGGGCCAACTGGGCCGCGGCGTGCTGCCGAGGCCTGCTACTGCGGGGTCACGGTGAAACGGGACGCCTGGTCGCCGTAGTCATTGGTGACCACCACCGTGACGGGGCCCTCCTTGACGTCGAAAGCGATAACGCCCTGGCGCGAATCACCGGCGCCCACCTCGTCGGTCTGCAGGCCACCGATTTCCTTGTCCAGGTAGATCAGCTCGCCCTCCTTGCCGTCCGCGTCAAAGACGCTGAAGTTCGACGGCGTGGCAAAGCTGGTACCGCTCACCGTCTCCCAGGACACCTGCACAGCCAGGAATCCGCCGTTCTTTGGTTCCAGGTAGGACATGCCGGGAATCTCGGCGGTGTAGATGGAATCCAGCACTCCTACCCTGACCGTGTTGCCCTCGGACATGGTCACCACCGAGGAGTTCGCTTCCGTGGACGTGCCCGGTGACGGCGCCTGTGCTGCCTGGGAGGCCGGGAGGGGCGCCTGGGCCGGGACGTTGAAGCCCTCAACGGCAGCGGAAACCACGGCGATGGAGGCAATGGCCAGGACCGCTCCCGTAACAGCGCCCACAAGCCAGACGACGGCGGTGATGATCCAGGCCTTCTTCTTGTTCTCCGGATACCCCTCCAGCGGGCCGCCATGGATGTCCCTGGTGTTCCCGGTCAAGGTCATGACCAGGTCCACGATGGCCCAGATACCCAGGCCGCCCGCCGTCAGCAGCTTGGCCACGGCGGAACCGGTCTTGCCGAGGTAGAACCGGTCCGCCCCGAAGGTGCCCAGGAGCAGGGACAGGAGCCAGGTGGCAAGAAAGGACTTGCGCGGCCCGTCGTCGTAGGGAACCTGCGGGTAGGCGCCCGGCTGGTATTCCCCCTGGGGGCTCGTTGGGTACGGCCCGCCAAACGGGGAGGGTGCCGGCGGGACCGGGGGCACGGCCGGTCCGCTGTGGGGCGGCTGGGGGTATTGGGGCTGGGGGTAAGGCGGCTGGCTCATTGGTCGTCCTTCGTGCGGGATCGGTGCAGGCAAACGGGGTTTCGAAGGACGACTGTGGCGGAGAACCCGCCCACCCCATCTCCGCCCCCAGGCCGGAAATTGTTGCCAGACGAACATACCGCGGGCGGCATGCGGCTGCGATGGGCAGAAATGCCCATCGCAAGAATCACATGCAGGCGCCGGCCGTTTGGCCGGCCACGGGAAGGGCCGCTGCTAGGAAGCGGCTGTGAACAGCCGGACGGCGTCGCGCATGGAGGCCCGGGCCCGCTTGCGGTCTCCGGCGGCGTCGTAAGCGCAGCTCAACCGGAACCATGAGCGCCAGTCGTCCGGAGCCGATTCGGCTTCGATGCGGTACTTTTCGAACTCGGCGTCTGCCGCCGCCCGGACGATCCGGCCGCCGGGCGTCCGCGGCAGCTCATCCACCGGCAACCCGCCTTCGGCTTCCAGGACCTTGGCCATCTGCTCGGTGCGGGCACCGAACATCAGTTCGCGGATCAGGGCCCACGCGCCCACGACGGGCAGCACCAGGTACGCCGCGCCAATGGCTTTCGCCGTGAGGTTGCTGTCGGCCAGGAGCAGGAGTGAGCGCTGGAAGGACACCACCAGGTAAAAGACCAGCAGCAGCGTCACCGCTCCCACCCAGATCTTGGTGCGGTTCTTCCGGAAGCCGGCAACGAACCCGTTCATTCTCAGAGCCCCAGGTCCAAGTAACCGTCCAGCCCCACGGTCAGGCCGGGGTGCGAGGCTACCTGCCGAACGCCCAGGAGAACGCCGGGCATGAAGGACGCACGGTCGAAAGAGTCGTGGCGGATGGTCAGCTGCTCGCCGGGGCCGCCCAGCAGCACTTCCTGGTGCGCCACAAGACCGCGGAGCCGCACGCTGTGCACCCGGACGCCATCCACGTCGCAGCCGCGGGCACCGGCACGTTCGCTGGTGGTGGCATCAGGGCTGGGCGGCACCTGCGCTGCGCTGCGCCCGGCGGCGATGAGCTGGGCAGTCCGGACGGCGGTGCCGGACGGGGCGTCCACCTTGTCCGGGTGGTGCAGCTCGATGATTTCCACGGACTCGAAGTATTGGGCGGCCTTGGCTGCGAAGGCCGAGGCCAGGACGGACCCGAGGGCGAAGTTCGGTGCGATGAGCACTCCGGCCTCCGGGTGCCGGGCCAGGACGGACTCCAGCGCGGACAGCTTGTCCGCGTCCCAGCCCGTGGTGCCCACCACGGCGTGCATGCCGTGTTCAACGGCGAACCGGACATTCGCTTCGGTGCTCTCGGGAACCGTGAGGTCCACTACGTACTGCGCACCGGAGGACGTCAGCTGCTCCAGCGAGTCACCCCGCCCCAGGGCTGCGACGAGCTTCATGTCGGGCGCGGCGTCAATGGCTTTTAAGGCCTCGGCGCCCATGCGTCCGTTGGCGCCCAGGACGGCTACCAGTTTGGGGGCGGAGTGTTGTTCGGTCATGCCATCCAGCCTACCGGCGGGACCGGTTGCCGCAGGAACCGGTCCCTGTGCGTTACCTCGCAACGGAGCGGACAACCACGCCGGCTTGGCCGGGCCGGTGCGCGGACGCAGCAGGCATCAGCCGTCCGCGCCGACCCATTCGACGGTGCCGTCGGAAAAGAACTGTTCCTTCCAGATGGGAACCTGCTCCTTGATCCGGTCCACCAGCTCCGAGCAGACCGCGAAAGCCTGGCCGCGGTGCGCCGCGGAGACCGCGCACACCAAGGCTGGATCGCCGATTTCCAGCATCCCGATCCGGTGCGCCGCCCAGATCCGGACGGGTTGCCGGACGGCGTCGCCGCCTGCGCCCGGCGCAGCGTCCTGCTCGGCAACCAGGCGGGCCACGACGTCGGCCATCACCTGGTGTGCCGTGGGGTGCGCACTGTAGCTGAGCCGCTCGACTGCCTTGCCGGCGTCGTGGTTGCGTACTACGCCGCTGAAGCTGACCACGGCTCCCGCGGTGTCGCTTTCCACCGCTGCGATCGCCTGGTCGACGGAGATGGGGTCCGCGCTGAGGACTGCCCGGACCACCTCGAATGCCGCGTCAGTGCCCATGTCCGCCTTCCAGCTGGTCGCAGAGATGCCCGATCACCGGGTCCAGGACGGTGAGCCCGTCCATGACGCCCTTGGGTGAACCGGGCAGGTTCACAATAAAGGTTGCGCCGGCGGCCCCGGCGTGGCCCCTGCTCAGGGCGGCCAGCGGGGTTTTTGCGGCGCCGGCCCGCCTGATGGCTTCCATGATGCCCGGGATCTCCCGATCCAGCAGGGGCAGCGTAACGTCCGGAGTCCGGTCGTCCGGGCTCAGGCCTGTCCCGCCACTGGTGATCACGACGGCGGGACGCTGGGTCAGGAGCGCCCTGATGGCGGCGCCCACGGGCTCACCGTCCGGGACCACCATCGGCGGAAAGACATCGAAGCCGTGCTCGGCCAGCCAATCGCCGATCACCGGGCCGGTCTCGTCAACGTAGATTCCGGCTGCGGCGCGGGTGGAGGCGATCACCACGCCGGCTTTCCGTCCCTGGGCGTCGCCGTGCCGGTGCGGCTCGGGGGCGCCGAGGGGCTTGGTGTTGGTCACAGCGCCCAGTCTCCGCTCTTGCCGCCGCTCTTGGCCAGCACCTTGATATCCGTCAGGACGGCGTGCTTGTCCACGGCCTTGATCATGTCGTAAACGTTCAGGGCCGCAACGGACGCAGCAGTCAGGGCCTCCATTTCCACGCCGGTGACGCCGCGGGTCTTCACGGTGGAACTGATGGTGACGGTATCGGGGCCGAGGTCAAAATCGATGGTGACTTTGGCCAGGGGCAACGGGTGGCAGAGCGGAATGAGGTCGGGCGTCTTCTTCGCAGCCATGATGCCGGCCACCCGGGCCACGGCCAGAGCGTCGCCCTTGGGCAGGCCCCCGGCCCCCAGGAGTTCCATGACCTCCGAGGTGGTCCGGACGGTAGCTGTGGCCGTGGCTTCCCGGGTGGTCTCGGCTTTGGCTGAGACGTCCACCATCTGGGCACTGCCGTCCTGGCGCAGGTGCGTCAGGGCGGGGGTCTGTTCTGCGTTCACAGCATCCATACTTCCACCTCATCGCCGGCGCCGAGTTCCGTGACGCCGTGGGGGACGTGGACCAGGACGTTCGAGCCCGCGAGCGCATGCATCAGGTGGGAACTCTCACCACCCTCAAGCCGCACGGTGCCGCCGGGTTGCAGGCTGCCCCGCCGGACCTGGTGCTTGTGGCCGGGGGACGTGAGCGGGTGGGCAAGGCGTGCCCGCAGCGGCAGCCTGGCCGCCGGTGCGCCCAGGAGTCCGGACAGCGCGGGGCGGAGGAACATTTCGAAGGACACCAGGCAGCTGACGGGGTTACCGGGGAACCCGAGGAAAGGGAGGCCGTCGAACGTTCCCAGACCTTGGGGGCCGCCGGGCTGCATGGCCACGTGCAGGAAATCGACGGGCTGATCCACCATCGCCTGCCGCACCACTTCGTAAGCGCCCTTGCTGACCCCGCCGGTGGTGACGATGAGATCGGCGCCTTGGCCCTCGGAACGCAGCAGGCCGCGCAGTTCATCGGGATTGTCGGTGGAGATACCGGCCCGCCGGACGGTGAGGCCGGCCTGCGTCATGGCGGCTTCGAGGAGGGTTCCGTTGGAATCGTAGATCTTCCCGGGCGGGAGGGGCCGGCCGGGTTCCACCACTTCGTCCCCGGTGGTGACCAGCAGGACGGTGGGCGCCCGGTAGACCGGCACCTCGGCCAGGCCCAACGCGGCGAGCAGCCCCAGCTGGGCCGGCCCCAGGCAGGTCCCGGTGGCCAGAGCCAGCTCCCCCGCCGCGATGTCGCTGCCGGCGGACCGCACGTACGCGCCGGGTCCGGTGGCGGGCAGCCTGACGGTGCCGCCCCGGCCGGGTTCCAGGAAGTGGTCCGGCACGGCCCGTTCAATGGGTACGACGGCGTCCGCCCCGGCCGGGATCACGGCACCTGTCATGATGGGCGCCGCCGTCCCCGGTTCGAGCGCGGGCGGCCTTGATCCGGCGGCTACCGGGGGCATGGTCTCAAGGTCCGCGCCGCCTTCGGGGATGTCGCCGGAGTGGACGGCGTAACCGTCCATCTGCGAATTGGCGAATGGCGGCAGGCTGACGGGCGCTGTCACATCGGCCGCCAGCCCACGGCCCAGGGCCCTGCTGAGTGGGAGCGTTTCGGTGCGTCCCGCCGCCCGGAGCGGCTGCAGGAGTGCTGCGACGGCGGCGGCGTGGCCGGCAACCGAGCGGGCATGTTCATGCGGGTGCCGGGCACGGCTCTCCGGCGGGTGGCCGTGCGGGGTTGGGCTGGTCATGGGTACGCCTTCGGTCGCGGACTTCAGGATTTCACGTCCACTCTAACCGTGTGGAATCCGGTGGCACCGTCAGGTTCGGGCGGCCGCTCCGTTTCCTCCTGGGGTTTGCCCGTGAGGTCAGTGGCGCGGACCTGGACCTCGTACTGCCCCGGGGTCAGGTCCACTGCCAGTTTCCACTGGTACCAGGTGTCCGCTGACAGGCCCGCAGCGAGTTCGGCCTCCCGCCACGGCCCACGGTTGATCCTCAGTTCAACCCTCCCGATCCCGGTGTGTTGGGCCCAGGCGACGCCCGCGAAGACCACGGACCCTGCACTGACCGGACGCCCGCTGCGGGGCACGTCGATCCGGGAGGACGTCTTGACCGGGCCGCGCTCGGACCAGCCCCGGGGGGTCCAATATCCGGCGTCCTGCGCGAACGTGGTGACTTTGAGTTCGGTGACCCATTTGGTGGCGGACACGTAGCCGTAGAGTCCCGGGACGATCATCCGGACGGGAAAGCCGTGCTCGAGCGGCAGGGGTTCCCCGTTCATTCCGACGGCAAGCAGGGCGTCCCTGGTGTCGGTGAGGACTTCCAGGGGCGTCCCCGCCGTCCAGCCGTCCGTGCTCCTGGACAGCACCATGTCCGCTCCGGGATGGGGGCCCGCCAGGGCCAGCAATTCGCGGACCGGCCAGCCCAGCCAGCGGGCATTCCCGATCAGGTCGCCGCCCACGCCGTTGGACACGCAGGCGATAGTGATGTGGCGCTCCGTCAGCGGCTTGGCCAGGAGTTGCCCGTAGGACAACTGGATCTCCCGGTCCACCATGCCTGTGACCCTCAGGGCCCAATTGTCCGGGTTGACTGCCGGGACGGACAGCGCGGTGTCGATCCGGTAGAACTCGCGGTTGGGCGTCACCAACGGCGTCGCTCCGGCCACGTCCAGGTCGGCGCCCGCCGGAACCGGCGGTGCGGGTGACGCCGGGACTGGCAGGGTGATCCGTGCCCTGGCCTCGCTGACGGCAGTGGTTGCCCCGCGCCACGCCCCGGCCAGCACACCTGCCACCGCGGAGACGGCCGCCGTGCCGGCAAGGGCCTGGAGGAAGCTCCGACGGGAACTTCCCGGTCCGCCCGGTTCAGGGGCGCCCGCGTTCCATTCGCGAAGCTTTCCGATGAGGAATCGCAGCAGCACCACGGCCACCACCGCGGTCACGAGCGGGAGTGCCACGGCGATTGGCGTCATTTGGGCGCGGGTGAGTACAGCGACGGCTCCCACGGCTCCGAAGATTCCCACCACGGCCGCACCCCGGTAGCCGCGGCGGAACTCCAGCACCCCTGCCAGCGCGGCCAGGACGGCAATGACCAGCGCCATGCCCGCCAGGAGGGCAGCCTTGTCCGCCGTCCCGAAGACGGATACCGCCCAGTCCTTGACGCCCGGCGGGACGGCGTCGATGACCGCACCGCCAACGGCCGTCAGCGGCGAGACGGAAGGACTGGCAAATCCTGCGAGCAACTCCCCCACGGCCACGCCGCCGGCGACGGCGGCTGCACCCGCGGCGGCGGCCCACCTGCCCGTGGCGCCCGTGGCAGCCTTGTGCGGGACGGGACGGTCCGGCTGCTCCCCACGGCGCCCGCCGTCGTCGTCCGCCGCCTTCGAAACCCGGGGATCGTTCACTCCTCCAGCATAGGTTTGCCACCGCCCGCCGGCACCGGCCCTCAGGTGTGACCGGAACCCGTGCAGTCACGGTGTGATGCGCGGCTCAAGGTGGCGTAGCCTGAATCCATGACTGTCCAGCTAGGCATGCCGCAGCCGCGGGAGGAAGCAGCATCGGAGCTGCCCGGCGTTCCCGCACGCCGTCCCGAGGATGCACCGGACGGGCTGGTGGACCGCTACGGCCGCCGCGCCACGGATATGCGGCTGTCCCTGACGGACAAGTGCAACCTCCGCTGCACCTACTGCATGCCGGCGGAGGGCCTGGAATGGCTCGCGAAGCAGGCCGTCATGTCTGCTGAGGAGATCGTCCGGATTGTCCGCGTCGGCGTGGAGCAGCTGGGGGTGCGGGAACTGAGGCTGACCGGCGGTGAGCCGCTGGTCCGGCACGACCTCGTGGAGATCATCTCGGCGCTGCGGAACAACCATCCGGACCTGCCCATCTCGATGACCACCAACGGTGTTGGCCTGGCCAGGAAGGCGGCCCCGCTCAAAGCGGCCGGGCTGACACGGATCAATGTCTCACTGGATTCGCTGCACGAGGAAACGTTCGCCAAACTGACCAGGCGGCCGTTCCTGGACCAGGTCCTGGCGGGTGTGGACGCCGCATGGGCGGCAGGCCTGGGCCCGGTGAAACTGAACGCTGTCCTCATGCGCGGCATCAACGATACCGAGTCGCCGCAGCTGCTCGCCTGGGCCCTGGAGCGGGGATACGAACTTCGGTTCATCGAACAAATGCCGCTGGACGCCGACCATGGCTGGACCCGCCGCAACATGATCACGGCCGCCGAGATCCGCGACCTGCTGTCCAAGGACTATGTGCTCAGCCCCGATGCCCGGGCCCGTGATGGTGCCCCCGCCGAGCGCTTTGACGTCCGACGACGGGCGGCAGGTTCATTGGAAGCTGACGGTCCGGTGCTGGGAACAGTGGGGATCATCGCCTCCGTCACCGAGCCGTTCTGCGCGGACTGCCGGCGCACCCGGATCACCGCCGAGGGCAAGATCATGAGCTGCCTGTTCTCCCGCGAGGAATCCGACCTGCTGGGCCTGCTGCGCTCCGGCGCGACTGATGATGAGCTGGCGCAGCGGTGGCAGGATGCCATGTGGCTCAAGCCAAAAGCCCACGGCATGGACCACGTGGGACTGGACGCTCCGGACTTCGTCCAGCCGGACCGCAGCATGAGCGCCATCGGGGGCTGACCGGAATGCTTGTACGTTACTTCGCTGCCGCACGCGCTGCCGCCGGCCGGGAGGAAGAAAAGTTCGACCTGCCCGGCGGTTCCACGGTCGCCCAGCTCCTGGAGGCTCTGCTGGCGGTGCCCCGTGCCGAACCGCCGGCAGGCACCCCTCCGCTCCCCCGGCTCCTGTCCCGCAGCAGCTTCCTGCTCAACGAGGTGGCTGTCCGGGACCAGTCAACGGTTCTTGGGGCCGACGACGTGGTTGACGTACTTCCCCCGTTCGCCGGCGGGTAGGTATTCCGTAACGCCCAGGCGACTGGCGGCATTCGGAGGGGTGGCCTCCTGCCTGGTCCTGCCAACGCTGCCGCAGCCTTGAATGTCAGACCCTCGTTGGATGATGTGTTTATGGGAATCGGTGCGGATCTGGCGGTGGTGATGGAGGGTGTATCTGCCTCTGTTGCTGCGCTCAACGGGCTGGTTCGGGTGGATGGTTCCTTCGCTTCAGGTACCGGCACTGGCGCTGATGTGGATGTGTTGCAGCGGCGGTATGAGCTATGTCTGGGGCGGCTGGAGGTGGTGGCCCGGTTGGAGGCCCAGCTGGCGGCGGTGAAAGCCCAAGACGTGGCGGATGCCTTTGAGATCCAGCATGCTCTGCTTCCGCCGGACGCCCCGGTGGAGGAGCGCACGTTCGCGGAGATGTCGGTGGTGGAGGAGATCGCCGGGGTCCTGACCATCAGTTCGGGGGTTTCCGGGGCGCTGGTGGAGCAGTCCCGCCGGGTCTGCTCCCTGCCCCCTGTGGTTGAGGCCCTGTCCACGGGTGCGGTGTCGTGGCAGCACGCCCGGATCGTGGCCGACGAAACCGAAGGACTCACCCCCGACTCTGCCGCCGGCCTGGTGGCGCACTTCTTCGACCCCGACGCACCCAACCCCGCCCGCGGCGCGGCCCCCGGTGACCTTGTCCCGTCCCGGTTCCGGGCGAAGGTCCGGGCCTGGCGGGAACGCCACCACCCCGAAACCCTGGAGAAACGCCACGCCAAGGGGGTGGCGGACCGGCGGATGGATTACGCCCCGGACCGCGACGGGATGGCCTGGCTCTCGCTCTACCTGCCCGGGGACACCGCGTGCGCGATCTGGAACCGCAGCACCGCCACCGCCCGCGGCCTCCAAAACCCCGACGAGCCCCGCACCCTCACCCAGCTCCGCGCCGACGTCACCGCGTCACTGCTCCTCGGCGCCGGGCTGCAGCCCACCACCAAGCACACCGCCGCGGCCGCCGACACCGAACCCGCCGCCGCGGCTGCGGGTTCCGGTAATGACGCAAGTCCGGGATGTGCTTCCACTGACATCGGCAAGATCCCCACGCCGCGGGCGGATGTCCTGGTCACGGTCCCGGTGTTCTCGCTGCTGGGCCTCACCGAGGAGCCGGCCGTGCTGGACGGGTTCGGGCCGGTCCCGGCATCCATGGCACGCAAGCTCGTCGCCGGCGGCGCGGAATCGTTCTACCGGGTCCTGGTCGACCCCCGCGACGGGGCACCCCTGGAAATAGGCCGCACCCGCTACCGGCTCCCGGAGACCATCAAACAATGGCTCCGGCTGCGGGACACCACATGCACCTTCCCCGGCTGC
>NZ_QEHL01000006.1:74336-176381 GCF_003116525.1 Pseudarthrobacter sp. AG30
ACCGGCCGACACTACAAACCCAAACACCCAGACCCCCAACCAACCCACTGGCCACCAGGAACCCTCCCGCTTGCCGAACTCCCAGCGTGCCCGGATCCGGAAGCGGAGGAGCCGGAAAGAGAGGAGCCTGACGGGAACTTGATTGAGCCGGATCAACTCCCTCCAACAGATCCTGTGTGGGACGACTTCTACGCTATGCCGTTCCTCCTGCCGCCAGACCCGGCGAGGCGATGGGACGTCGTCTTGTGGTAGGAACTTCCGATGAACGAATGTGTCTCAGGCGGTGGCTCCGGAAGCCAACAGCCCACCGCTAGGCCCTGGCTCCCGTGCCCAGGGCCATGGCCAGCAGGGACACCCGGCTGTGGACTCCGCATGTCTGGAAGAGTTGCTTGAATTGGTCCTGGATCGTGTACGGCGTCACGCCCTGGGCGTCCGCCATGGCTGCCGTATCGGCCCCTGCCGCAGTGAGCCAGAGCAGTTCCCCCTGCCGGGGTGACAGGCCAAACGCCCGGGCAAACATGTCAAGCCTCGCGGCAGGCGTGCTGGCCTGAATCGTCACGGCCACCGGTGGAGTGGGTCCGGACACCTCCGACTCCATGCGGTTGGCCCGCAGGGAGGCCCAGCGGCCCGCCCCGACGTAGACCCTGCATTCCGCGGGGTGGGTGTCCACCAGCGCTTCCCGTGCCGCCAGCTGGGCCGCAACGTTCAACACCTCAGCCGGCACCTGGTGGTGAGGGACCGGACCAGGCTGAAGCAGCTGGAGCCAGTCGTCCACGGACGCCGTTCGGCCAGCTATCGCCAGATCGTCGTCCAGGGTGAGGACAGCCTGCTCCGGCAATCCGGGCTGCCCGGATCCTGTCCCGGATGCCTGGTCCGGGCCAGGTTCCGGGTCCGGTCGAATCCAAAATTGCCTGGCTACGGACCTCCGCAGGCCGGCGGTCACTGCCGCTGCCAGCTCGCCCAGGTAGGCAGTTTCTTCGTCCGTGAAGGGGACCGAATCGCCGGTCCGCCACAAATCGAGCCAGGCCCAACACCCATACTTGTCGGCAAACACGGCGGACAGGACATCGCGGACGCCATAGCGTTGCAACACGCCACTCCACACCGGGCTGCGGGAGGGCTCTCCCTGCGTTGCCTTCAGGAGGGATTCCGCCGGCTCCGGCCAACGCATCAGCTCGGTCCAGCGGCCCGCCCGGGAGAGGTACTTGAGGCGGATAAGTGTGGGCAATTCCTGGGGGCAGGGAGTCCTGGCCCTCGGCGCCATCCCCACCGTCGTGACGGGATCACACAACGGCCAAACGAATGCATCGAAAGGCACCATGGTGGCCACTTCTGCCAGAATCGCTGTCCGGAGGGCTTGGTGATCCAGGTCCGAGCCTGCCAGGAGTCGGATGCGCTCCTGGCTCCGGTTTGCAGCCCAGCCCTTGGTCATGTTCCAAGTATGCTCCGGCAATCCCGCGCGACCCGGCGGCGCTGCCACCCAGAATTCTGGGATACCCGCCGCAGCCCGGACCATCTAGCTTTAGCAGCGTGGAGCGTCCTCCAACCTGGCGGGACGAGTAAGGAGACGGGGATGTTCACCCTGCAGATCGAACACAGAATCACAGATTTCAGCACATGGAAGGCGGCATTCGACCGGGATCCGGTGGGCCGGTCCGCGTCAGGGGTTCTCGCGCACCGGATAGGCCGGCCCGTGGGCGAACCGCAATATGTTGTTGTGGAACTCGACTTCGCGGACCTGGCCCAGGCAGAGCAGTTGCTCTCGAACCTCCAAACACAGGTATGGCGTTCGCCGGCCGACGCCCCTGCGCTCGCCGGTGCGCCAAAATCGCGCATCCTCGAGGCGGCGTCCTAGCCCCCGCCTCCGGCGCGGTGAAATTCCGAGCGCATGAATGGTGAGTAGGGCGAAGCCTTGCCGTCCACACCCGCCTCCGGGGCATCGTCGCCGTCGTTACGCCCGTGCGAACGCAATTCGGTGACGTGTGTCAGGACACCGTTCGCCACCTCAATCGAGTGGCGCGTCCAGCCTCCGGCATTGCGGCGTTCAACACGGATGACACCGTCGCGCGAGGTGCAGCGGGCGGCGTTGCCGGGCGGCACGCCGGTGCTGTCAACGTAATACCACAGCACGTCGTTGTGGACCGGATCGATCGTGAATATGCCGTGGCCCTCGAAGTGGCTGCCGTCCGGTTCGACGTGCCGGTAGCTCTGCACCACGCCGAGACCCCCGGCAACCTGCGTGTAGGACACTTGGGCGCTCACGCGGTGTTCCGGCCCCCAAGGGCCGGCAGCAACGTGTGTGTAGCCCTCCCAGTGACCCAGCAGGTTCGTTAACTCCGGATGTCCGTGCTTCGCTCCTGGCCCGTTCACCGTTCCGCCTTCCCCTGCCGAAGATCATTCCTACTCAGGATGTACTCTGCAGAGCCGGGCCGCCAGCGTCTCCGCGGCGCAGGGTGCCACAGGCCGAAGGTTTCGGTCTCGTCGAACGGACCCACCAAAATGACGGTGCGCTCGTCGAACGGGCCCACTAAGGTGACGGTGCGCTCGTCGAACGGGCCCACCAAGGTGACGGTGCGCGGCGCGGCGGCTACAACCCGAACGTCTCGTCTTCGTCGAACGGGCCCACCACGGTGACAGTGCGCGGCGCGGCGGCGAGTTCGGCGGCCAGTTCCTGGACCTGCTCCGCAGTGACGGCTTTGATCTGGCGCAGGGTTTCGTCGATGTCCTGGTATTCGCCGGAGACCAGTTCGGCCCGGCCCAGCCGGGACATCCGGGACCCGGTGTCTTCCAGCGCCAGGACGATCCCGCCGCCGAGTTGTCCCACGGCCTTGCGCAATTCATCGCCTGAAATACCGTGCTCCGCGAGTTTGTCCAACTCCACGCCCAGCAGGTCCAGCACCTGGCGGACCTTTGACGGAGTGCAGCCGGCGTACATCCCGAAGTAGCCGGCGTCGGCGTAGGACGAGGCGAAGGAGTAGGTGGAGTACACCAAACCGCGCTTCTCGCGGATTTCCTGGAAAAGCCGGGAGGACATGCCGCCGCCCAGGACGGCGTTCAGGACGCTCATGACGTAGCGGCGCTCATCCGTGGCAACGATGGTGGGGCACCCCATGATGATGTTGGCCTGTTCCACTGCGCGCTTGACCACGTGCAGTCCCGCCGTTCCGGTGATTTGGGCGCGTTCGGTGGGGCGCCGGCTGACCGGGGCCGCATCCGGCTCAAGCGACCATCCGGCGGATTCGAGGGCGTCCACCACGAGTCCGCAGACAACGTCGTGGTCCAGGCCGCCCGCGGCGGTGATGACCAGTTCCTGCGGCTTGTAGTACTTGCGGTAGTGGTCCCACACGGAGTCGCGGGCCACGGCTTTGATCGCTGCGGGGGTCCCGCCGATCGGCCGTCCCAGGGGGTGGCTGCCCAGGACGGCGGCCACAAAGTGTTCGTGCGCAACGTCGGTGGGGTCATCGCTGTCCATGGCGATTTCCTCAAGGATGACGTCACGTTCCTGCTCCATCTCATCCGGGTCCAGGACAGCGCCGGTGATCATGTCCGCAATGACATCGATCGCCATGGGCAGGTCCGAATCCAGGACACGGGCGAAGTAGCACGTGCTTTCCTTTGCGGTGGCGGCATTCGATTCTCCGCCCACCTCATCAAACGCCGAGGCGATCTCCAGGGCGGTGCGCCGGCGGGTGCCTTTGAACAGGAGGTGCTCAAGGAAGTGCGTGGAACCGTGCTGGCCGGGCGCCTCGTCACGGGATCCGACGCCCACCCAAAAGCCGATCGTGGCCGACCGTTGGCCCGGCATCGCTTCCGTCAGTACCCGCACTCCCCCGGGCAGCACGGAACGGCGGACTTCGGACCCGCCGTCGGAGCCATGGACCAGGGTGTCGCCGGCGTGGTTCTGCTCAAGCGGCAGGGGTACAACAGTCATTGAAGCCTTTCAGGACGGGCAGCCGGATCTGGCTGCCATCGTAACAGCGGCGGGACCGGTGGATCATCCACCGGTCCCGCCGATTCATGCTGGTGCCAAGCGAGGGCTGTTAGACGTCAGCGCCTTCAGCCGGCTCCGTGGCGTGGACGCGCTCGGTGTCGGCCGGAGCCTCTTCCTCGGCGACGACCGGGGCGAGCGAGAGCTTGCCGCGGTCATCGATCTTGGTGATCTCAACCTGGACCTTCTGGCCCACGGAGACGACGTCTTCGACGTTGTCCACGCGCTTGCCGTTGGCCAGCTTGCGGAGTTCGGAGATGTGCAGGAGGCCGTCCTTGCCCGGGGTCAGCGACACGAAGGCACCGAAGGTGGTGGTCTTGACGACCGTACCCAGGTAGCGCTCGCCGATTTCCGGGACCTGCGGGTTGGCGATGGCGTTGATGGCGGAGCGTGCTGCATCTGCAGACGGACCGTTGGTGGCGCCAATGTAGACCGTGCCGTCGTCCTCGATGGAGATGTCGGCGCCGGTGTCTTCCTGGATCTGGTTGATCATCTTGCCCTTGGGGCCGATGACCTCGCCGATCTTGTCCACGGGGATCTTGACGGCGATGACGCGCGGTGCGAACTCGGAGAGCTCGTCCGGGGTGTCGATGGCCGAGTTGATGACCTCGAGGATGTGCAGGCGGGCTTCGCGGGCCTGCTTCAGCGCTGCAGCCAGCACCGAGGCGGGGATACCGTCGAGCTTGGTGTCCAGCTGGATGGCGGTGACGAACTCGGCCGTACCGGCAACCTTGAAGTCCATGTCGCCGAAGGCGTCTTCGGCGCCGAGGATGTCGGTCAGTGCCGCGTAGCGGGTCTGGCCGTCAACCTGGTCGGACACCAGGCCCATGGCGATACCGGCGACGGCGGCCTTCAGGGGCACACCGGCGTTCAGCAGGGACAGGGTGGAGGCGCAGACGGAACCCATCGACGTCGAGCCGTTGGAACCGAGGGCCTCGGACACCTGGCGGATGGCGTAGGGGAACTCCTCGCGCGACGGCAGGACGGGCACCAGGGCGCGTTCGGCCAGGGCGCCGTGGCCGATTTCGCGACGCTTGGGCGAGCCCACACGGCCGGTTTCACCGGTGGAGTACGGCGGGAAGTTGTAGTTGTGCATGTAGCGCTTGCGCGTTACCGGCGACAGCGAGTCGATCTGCTGTTCCATCTTGAGCATGTTCAGCGTGGTGACACCCATGATCTGGGTCTCGCCGCGCTCGAAGATGGCCGAACCGTGAACGCGGGGCAGGACCTCGACCTCGGCGGTGAGCTGGCGGATGTCCGTCAGGCCGCGGCCGTCAATGCGGACCTGGTCCTTGAGGATGCGCTGGCGCACAACGTGCTTGGTGACCGAGCGGAAAGCAGCGGACAGCTCCTTTTCGCGGCCTTCGAACTGACCGGCCAGGCCCGCCAGGACTTCGTCCTTGAGCGCGTCGGAGGCGTTGTCGCGTTCCTGCTTGTCGGCGATCTGGAAGACAGCTGCCAGCTTGTCGGCGGCAGCGGATTCGACGGCGGCGTAAGCGTCGTCCTCGTAGTCCAGGAAGACCGGGAACTCGACCGTGGGCTTTGCGGCACGCGCGGCGAGATCGGCCTGGGCGTCGCAGAGAGCCTTGATGAACGGCTTGGCGGCCTCGAGGCCTTCGGCCACGACCTCTTCGGTGGGGGCGGTGGCGCCCTGTTCCTTGATGAGGTTCCAGGAGTTGTCGGTGGCTTCGGCTTCAACCATCATGATGGCGACGTCGTCGCCGGCAACGCGGCCGGCAACCACCATGTTGAAGACCGAGTTCTCCAGCTGGGAGTGCTTGGGGAACGCAACCCACTGCGAACCGTGCTCGTCAGCAACGAGGGCAACGCGGACGCCGCCGATCGGGCCGGAGAACGGCAGGCCGGACAGCTGCGTGGACATCGAGGAGGCATTGATGGCCACAACGTCGTAGAGCTCGTCCGGGTTGATGGCCAGGACGGTGACGACGATCTGGACCTCGTTGCGCAGGCCCTTGATGAAAGCGGGGCGCAGCGGGCGGTCCATCAGGCGGCAGGCCAGGATGGCTTCGGTGGAGGGGCGGCCTTCGCGGCGGAAGAACGAGCCCGGGATGCGGCCGGCAGCGTACATGCGCTCTTCGACGTCGACCGTCAGCGGGAAGAAGTCGAAGCCTTCACGCGGGTGCTTGCCTGCGGTGGTGGCGGACAGCAGCGCGGTGTCGTCGTCGATGTACACCATGGCTGCGCCGGCGGCCTGCTTGGCGAGGCGGCCGGTTTCAAAGCGGATTACACGCTTGCCGAAGCGGCCATTGTCAATGACAGCCTCTGAGAACTGGATTTCGGGACCCTCCAAGAGAGTCACCTCCGTTTCTGTTTCACGGAAGTCCAGCCGCATCAACCCAGCCCAGCATCTGTCTACTGGCCCTTGCACCCGGTCATCGATCGAGACCCACGGGCCGCTGGCTTCAGTCAACGAAGCCGTTCCCGGGGATCACTACCGAGGACCGCGAATGCGTGATGCGGTTGATCCTCCTGTTTAGTTTTTCATTTGAAGAAGGCGGCCCGTTCCGGAGGGAAAGGGCCGCCCCAAAGCCAGACTAGCGGCGCAGGCCGAGACGCTCGATGAGCGTACGGTAGCGGGCGATGTCAGTCTTCTTGAGGTAGCTCAGCATACGCTTGCGACGACCAACCATGGCCAGCAGACCGCGCTGGGTGTGGTAGTCGTGCTTGTGCTCCTTCATGTGCTCAGTCAGATCCTTGATCCGCTGGGTCAGGACGGCAACCTGGACCTCGGGTGAACCGGTGTCGCCTTCGGCGGTTGCGTATTCCTTGATGATGGACTGCTTTACAGCGGCGTCAAGTGCCACAATAACTCCTTGGGAATGTGCCGTGAGGGCCCAGGTCAGAAGTTCACTGCCGGGTCTGCCATGCACGTCCTGTCCCGGAAACCCGGGAAAGCCGCAACGACAGGACCCAGCCGCCACGGACTGCAGCCGGATCCATCGTCCAGTTTACCGGGCCGGGCCTAACCTTGTCGAAACAGTCCGGGCGGACCCGCGGCCCGCTCCGGCGCCGGGCGTCAGCCCTGCAGCCGGTCCCGGATGGCGGCCATGCCGTCGAGGACCTCGGCGAAGCTGGTGCTCAGCGGCGACAACCCAACCCGGATCCCGTGCGGTGAGCGGAAGTCCGGGATGACGTCGCCGTCCCAGAGCGCTTCCACGGTGGCTTTGCTGAAGTCCGGGTGGTCCACGGTGATGTGGCCGCCCCGCTCCCCCGCGTCCCTGGGCGAAGCCAGTTCGGCACCCAGCGGGGCGAGCCAGGCGTCGAAGACATCGATGGCGAAGGCGGTCAGTGCCACTGACTTCGTCCGGATAGCAGCCATCGAGGCTTCCTCGATGAGGTCCAGGGTGCCTTGCATGGCGATCATGCCGAAGATGGCGGGAGTGCCGCTGAGGAAGCCGCGGATACCTGCCGCCGGTTCATAGCCGGCGGCCATCTCAAAAGCGTCCTTGCGGCCCATCCAACCCCAGATGGGCTGGTTGAGCGCCGGCAGGTGGCGGGCGTTGACGTACGCGAAGGCAGGTGAGCCCGGGCCGCCGTTGAGGTACTTGTAGGTGCAGCCGGCGGCGAAGTCCACGTCCGCGCCGTCCAGGCCGATCTCTACCGACCCCGCGGAGTGGCAAAGATCCCACACCACCAAGGCGCCGGCGTCGTGCACTGCCGCGGTGATTCCGGGCAGGTCAGCCAGGTGCCCTGAACGGTAGGCGATCTGGCTGAGGAGCACGACGGCGGTCCGCGGCCCGGTGGCCTGGCGCACCTGGTCAAGGGTCACCCCGGCTGCCGGATCGGGGTCGATCCACCGGAGGGTCAGCCCCTCTTCCAGGGCAATGCCCTCCACCAGGTAGCGGTCCGTGGGAAAGTTCCCGGTATCGAGCACAAGCTCGTTGCGGTCCGGGTCCGGCACGGCGGCCAGCGCGGCGCGGAGCAGCTTGTAGAGCACCACGGTGGTGGAATCGGCAATGATCGTTTGTCCCGGGGCCGCGCCCAGGACGGCGCGGCCCAGCTGGTCTCCGGTGGCCTGCGGCATGGCGAGCCACTGTTCGTCCCAGCCGCGGATGAGCCGGCCGCCCCATTCGTTCCGGACGAAGGCGGCGACGTCGTCGGCGGTCCGTTTCAGGGGCCGGCCCAGGGAATTGCCGTCAAGGTAGGACAGCGGGGTGTCCGTTCCGATGAAATGGTCCCGGTACGTTGCCAGCGGGTCTTGGCGGTCCAGCTCCGCCGCCCGGCGGTGCAGCGCCTCAGTGGTCACGCCGGTGGGGCCGTCCTGGTGGATGCTCATTGTCCGATCTCCGTCCTGACGGCAAATAGTTCCGGAAAAAATGTCAGCTCCAGCGCCTTCTGCAGGAAGGTGACCCCGCTGGAACCACCCGTGCCTGTCTTCATGCCGATGGTCCGCTGAACGGTGCGCAGGTGCCTGAACCGCCAGAGCTGGAAGTTGTCCTCCAGGTCCACCAGTTCCTCGCACGCCTCGTAAGCGGCCCAGTTCTCTGCCGCGTTTTCGTAGATGTGCTTGAAGAGCGGGACCAGGTCCGGGGTGAACTCATGGGCGCGCGTCACGTCCCGGTCCAGGACGGAAGCGGGCACGTCGAATCCGCGCCGGGACAGGTAGGCGAGGAACTCGTCGTAGATGCTGGGGGCCGCAAGCAGTTCCGCCAGCATGGCGTGGGCCTCGGGATCGGATTCGAAGACCGGCAGCATCTTGCGGTTTTTGTTTCCCAGCACGAATTCGACCGCCCGGTATTGGGCGGACTGGAAGCCCGAGGAATTCCCCAGGAAGCCGCGGAACTGCGAATACTCGGTGGGGGTCAGGGTGGCCAGTACGGACCATTGTTCGGTGAGGGTCTTCTGGATGTGCTTGACCCGGGCAATGCCCTTCAGCGCCGAGCCGAGGTCGTCGGCCCGCAGCCAGGCGGCGGCGCTGCGCAGCTCGTGCAGGACCAGCTTCAGCCACAACTCGGTGGTCTGGTGCTGGATGATGAACAGCATCTCGTCGTGGTGTTCCGGCTCGCTGACCGGCTTTTGGGCACTAAGCAGCGTGGGCAACTGCAGGTAGGAGGCGTAGCTCATCCGCGAGCTGAAGTCGCGGACAATCCCTTCATCGAGCTTGCGGGTGTTCTTTTCGACGGACACGCACTGCCTTTCGTTGTCAGGGCCCCGGCAGTGCTGTCAGCGGGCGGCGAGGAGTTGATGGGCCTGCGCCACATCCAGCCGCATCTGTTCCACCAGGGCCTCAGGGCCACGATAGGCCACCATGCCCCGCAACCGTTCGACGAATTCCACGATCACTGTCTGGCCGTACAGATCGAAGTCCTCCACGGCTTCCTTGGGCCGGTCGATGACGTGTGCCTCGACTTGCCGGCTGACGCCGTCGAACGTGGGATTGGAGCCCACCGAAATCGCCGCCGGCCAGCGCGTTCCGGCCTGGTCCACCAGCCAGCCTGCGTAGATGCCGTCGGCCGGGATCAGTCCCGAGGCATTGGAGGCGAGGTTTGCGGTGGGGAAACCGAGCGCCCTGCCGCGGGCGGCACCGTGGACCACTTCGCCGCGCATCCGGTGGGCCCTGCCCAGCACCGCGGCAGCGGTGGCGACGTCGCCCTCCTGCAGCGCCTCGCGCACCCAGGTGGACGAGCAGCGCCGGTCGGTGGCTTCGTCGCCGTGCAGCGGGTAGCCCTCTGAGCCGAATTCGCTGATCACCTGGACATCGAAGCCGAACTTTTTGCCCAGCGCCTTCATGGTGTCCAGGTCACCGGAGTTGCCGCGGCCGAATCGGGCGTCGTGGCCGATGACAACGTGGCTCGCGTGCAGGCAGTCCACCAGGTACTGCTCCACGAATTCCTCGGCCGTCAGGCTGGCGAGGTCCAGGGAGTACTTGACCACGAGGACGGCGTCCAGGCCGAGCTCGCCCAGGGCCTCAAGCTTGTCCTCCAGGCCCATGATCAGTTCCGGCGCGGCCTCGGGGCGGTGGATCAGCGCAGGGTGGGGGTCGAAGGTGACGGCCACGGCCTTGGCGTGCGCGAGGCGGGCCGAGCGGATCAACTGGGAGAGCACCTGCTGGTGGCCGCGGTGAACGCCATCGAAATTGCCGAACGTGACAACGGATGGGCCGAAGTCCGCCGGGACATCGGACGGATCGTTCCAGATGTAGACCATCACCCTCGCCTTAAGCTGCCTGCAAAATCTGTGTCCCGGGGCCAGGCCGGCCGCGGAACTCTTCAAGGTTACCCGGATTCACTGCGCGGCCTTGGCCTGGGACGGGCGGCGGCGGTACAGCCACGCCAGCCCGAGGATGGGCAGCAGCAGCGGGATGAAGCCGTAGCCGCGGCCGAACAGCGACCAGACCGTCTCGTGCGGGAACTGCACGGAGTCCAGGACGCTCAGGGTCCCCACCACCAGGACACCCGCCAGTTCCACCAGGACGGCCGCTACGGAGACCTTGAACCAGGTGCTGCCTGCTTTGGCCAAGGAGACGGTGGCCACTACGTAGACCAGGGCGGCGAAGGCCGAGAGCAGGTAGGCCAGCGGGGCCTCGGAGAATTTGGTGAGGATCTGGTACCCGGCGCGGGCCGTGGCGGAGATCGCGAACACCCCATAGACCGCGATCAGCAGCCTGCCGGGCCCGGTATTGCGGGTGTTGCGGGCGGGTGCGTCCTCGGCCGGGCGGGCCTGCTGGTCTTTCATTTGTTTTGCTTCTTCCACTTCAGTACCAGATCTGGTTCATCCGCGCGGCCATCACCAGTGCGGTGACGCCGACGGCGGCCAGGACAAAGTTGCTCCACCGGGTCCGTTCCAGGATGGACCAGTACGCCGCTGCCGGGGGCAGGAGCATGGCGGTGGCCATGTAGCCCCAGAATTCCCAGGCTTCGCCTGCAATGCGTTCGCCGGCAATGACCCGCACGATGGAACCCACCAGGTAGACCACGAGGGCCAGTTCGACCGCGGCGACGGACAGGATGGTGACGTCGTTGGGCGCTTTCTTCAGGATTCCGGCACCGACGCAAAGCACCGTGGACACCAGGCCGACCACCAGGATGATCCAAAAATATGCATCCACGCCTATGCCTCCGCGGCGGCGGTCGCTGCCGGGCCGGTGCCGGGGGCGAAGACCAGCACCGGTTTGGCGTAGCTGCCCGCGTCGGCGAGGAGGGCCACCAAGGTGCCGTCGGGGGCGAAGGCTGCGGCCGGGTGTTCCGCCGTGGCAGCGCCCGCGGTACCTGTGGAGGCTCCGGAAGCGATCCGCCGGCCGAAGGAGATTTCCGTAGTCTCCTCGGCGGTCAGCTCACGGTTGGGCATCAGGGCCCGGGCGGCCTGTGACATTTCCAGGATGGTGAGTTCCTCGGCGAGCTCTTCAAGGGTCCGCGCCTGGTCCAGCGAGTAGGGGCCCACTTGGGTCCTCCGGAGGGCGGTGAGGTGCCCGCCGGTGCCGAGGGCGTTGCCGAGGTCCCGGGCGAGGGCACGGATGTAGGTGCCGGAGGAGCATTCAACCGTGACATCGAGGTCGATAACGTCCGCGTCCGGATCCCGCCTGACGGCATGGACCTCGAACCGGTGGATGGTGACGGGGCGGGCGGCCAGCTTGACGTCCTCGCCGGAGCGCACCCGTGCATAGGCGCGTTCGCCGTTGACCTTGATGGCGCTGACGCTGCTGGGCACCTGCTCGATCCTGCCGGTGAGGGCTGCGACGCCGTCGTAAATTGCCTGCTCGCCCACCCCGGACGTGCCGGCCGTGGCGGTGACCTCCCCTTCGGCGTCGTCCGTCACGGTGGACTGGCCCAGCCGGATGGTGGCCGTGTAGGTCTTGGAGGTGCCCACAATGTAGGTCAGCAGGCGGGTGGCCTTGTTGATGCCGAGGACCAGCACGCCGGTGGCCATGGGGTCGAGGGTGCCTGCATGCCCCACTTTCCGGGTACCTGCGAGGCGCCGCATCCGGCCAACCACGTCATGGCTGGTCCATCCCTGCGGCTTGTCCACTATCACCAGTCCAGAAAGCACGCCTCCCAGTATATCGGCGCAGGTTGGGGCGCCCGCACGCCAGGCGGAGGGCGGACATGGACGGCTAGGATGGCTGGCATGCCCGAGCTTGCCGCCCACGTCCGCGACGTGCCCGTCAACCAGATCCGCGAGATCACCGAGGCCGCCTGGCGCACGCCGGACGCGCTGGTGCTGAGCATCGGCGAGCCCGGCTTCCCGCTCCCCCGCCACGTCCTGGACGCCGGCATCGCCTGCCTGGACCGCGATGAAACCAACTACACGCCCAACGCGGGGATCCCGGCCCTCCGCGAGGCGTTCGCGGCCAGGTTCCGCCAGGACCAGGGCGTCGATGTCGGGGCCGACCAGGTCTACGTGGTGTCCGGCGCGCAGCAGGGCCTGCACTTGGCCATGAGCCTGCTGCTCTCCCCGGGTGACGAGATCCTGATCCCCAACCCGGGCTATCCCACCTTTGCCATGACCAGCCGGCTGCTCAATGCCGTGCCCGTGCAGTACCCGCTGCACCCGGACCACAACTTCCAACCCCGGGTGGCCGACGTCGAGGCCCTCATCACCGGCCGCACCCGCGTGCTGGTGCTCAACTCACCGTCAAACCCGCTGGGGGCCGTGCTGGGCGAGGACCTGGTCCGGGACCTGATGGACCTGGCCCGCCGGCACGATCTCTGGGTCATCTCCGACGAGTGCTACGAGGCGTTCACCTACGATGTGCCGCACGTGAGCCCGGCACGGTTCGACGCCGGCACCCCGGAAGGGGCCCGCGTGTTCACCTCCCTGACGCTGTCGAAGACGTACGGCCTCACCGGACTGCGGATTGGCGCGCTCATCTGCCCGCCGGGCCTCAAGCAGAAAATGGACAACGTCATGGAGTCGATCGTGTCCTGTGTAGCGTCCGCCCCGCAGTATGCGGCGCTCGCCGCCCTGACCGGGCCGCAGGACTACGTCCGGCACGCACATCGGCATTACCGGGAGAACCGGGATGCCGCCTCAGCGGTACTGGCTGCCAAGGGGATCCGTTTCCTCCCGGCGCAGGGTGCGTTCTACCTGTGGGCCGATCTGTCCCACGCGACCGGCGGCGATGTGCGGGCCTGGGTGCGGCGCTTCCTGGCGGACGCCGGTGTGGCGTTGGCGCCGGGGACCGCATTCGGCTCCATTGGCGAGGGTTGGGTGCGGATCGCGTTGTGCGGCCGGAAGCAGGAACTCCTCGAGGGCGTGTCGCGGCTTCCTGCCGCGTCCCGGTAGCGGCGCCCGCACGACCTGGCGGCCGGCGTCAGGTTTGCGCGCCGGCGAGTGCCCGGTCCAGCCAGGAACGCAGGACGTCCGCCGGTGCGGCGCCGGCTTGGCGGGCCACCACCTTGCCGTCCACGATCACCATCAGTGTCGGAATGGCTTGGACATCGAACCGCCGCGACAAACCGGGAGACGTGTCCACGTCCACCTTGACCAGCTTGATCTTTCCCGGCCGCTCCCGCGCCAGCTTGTCCAGGACGGGGCTGACCATCCGGCAGGGCCCGCACCATGCGGCCCAGAAGTCCACCAGGACCGGCACTGCCGATTGCTCGGCGACCTCGGCAAAGTCCGCGTCGCCGGCAGACACAATCCACGGAAGGTCAGCCTTGCAGTTGCCGCAGCGCGGATGACCGGCTGCCCGGACCGGCACCCGGTTGGTCTTTCCGCAGGCAGGGCAGGCGATGAGTGCGGTTTCCATGGCTAGTAGTCCTTCCTGCCGGCGAAGGCGCCCCACGCCTGGAAGGGGAGGTCCGACGTCGGGATGTCACCCCGGGTGACCGGCATCAGGTCCGGCCGGGCGCCGTTGAAGTAGTCGTAGAAGAGGGCGTCATCGAAGCCCGCAGCCGCCGCCCCGTGCCGGTCTGCGGCAAAGTAGACATGGCCGATCCTGGCCCACAGGGCCGAGGCCAGGCACATGGGGCACGGCTCGCAGCTTGCGTAGAGCACGGATCCGGTGAGGTCGAAGTTTGCCGTTGCCGCCGCCGCTGCCCTGATGGCCACGACCTCCGCGTGGGCGGTGGGATCGTTGTCCCGGGTGACGCGGTTGACACCGGCGTGGGCTTTCCCGTCGGGGGTCACCACCACGGCAGCGAACGGTCCCCCGCCCAGGCCGACGTTCCGCGTTGCCAGGTCCACTGCCTGCTCGAGGTACGTGGAGGGGATGCCGTGCTCGTCCGAGGTCATAGCACGATCCTAGCCACGTGGGCGCTGTTGGGGGATAGAAAGGGGGCAACGCAGGGGGGATTCCCCCAACGACTACCCGCTGGTAGGAGCCTACGCTTGCGCGCGGGGGAACATTTCGCCTCCTCGGAGGCTTCCTATCCAGCCCGTCAAGGGCCCCGCACCCGGAGATCCCAATGAAAAAAAGACTCGCACTCTTAGCCTGTATCGCGGCCACCGCCGCCGCCATGGCGTCCGCTGGCCCCGCCTCTGCATCCACCCGCACACATGACTACGATGTCCTTGCAGATGGACTCGTCTCTCCCCTGCATGTCGCTGCAGGGACCGGAAAATCGGTCCTGGTGTCCCAGGACTTTGCCGGAAAACTCACCCGCATCAGCAGGGACGGCGCCACGAAGGACCTGGCGACCGAGACGCCCCAGGGCTGGGAGGTGGCCGGCTCGGACACCCACGGCAGCACCACGTATTACCTTGAAAGTGTGGGCGCCGGCCAGGGAGACCCCGCCGCGCTGCACGGATACCTCAAGTCGATCGACGCCAAGGGCGATGTGGACACCATCGCCAATTTTGCCGACTACGAACGGCGCCACAACCCGGACGGAGACCAGCGCTACGGGTTTGGCCGTGACGTCAGCGATCAGTGCCTGGCCGGTTGGCCCGCGTTCCCGCCGGCAAAGTAAAAAGGCACGGTTGACTCCCACCCTTATGCCCTGGCGGTCAAGGATGACACCGCCTATGTGGCCGACGCAGGGATGAACGCCGTGCTCAAGGTGAACCTGAAGAACGGCGACATCGATACAATCGCCGTCCTGCCGCCACGGCCGGCCACCATTCCGGCGGGTTTGAAGATCCCTGTGGACATGGAGGGGAACACCATGACGGTTCCGGACTGCGTGGTGGGGCACAAGTACGCCTTCGAGCCCGTGCCTACGGATGTGGTGATCGGCCCGGACGGGATGCTGTATGTGACGTCCCTGCCGGGCGGACCGGAAGGACCGGAGCTTGGTGCCCGCGGTGCGATTTTCAAGATCAACCCGTGGAACGGTGACACCGACCTCTGGGCGGACCACATCCTCAGCCCCACGGGCCTGGCGGTCGCCGGCAATGGTGATGTGTATGTGGCGTCCCTGTTCGGCGGCGAGATCCTGAAGTTCACGTGTGAGGGCAGCCGTTCCCAGTTCCTGGCTGTAAACATGCCCGCGGACGTCGACATCAGCGGCAACACGCTCTACGCCACGGCTGACGCGCTCGGGGATCCCTCGCAGCCGCCGTCCGGGAAGGTCATCAAAGCTGACCTGCACTAGGGATGCAGCACTGATGGGTTAAAAGCAGCAGGGCCCGGGATCAGCTCCCGGGCCCTGCTGGCGTCCTGCATGTTGCTGTCCTCGTCGACGTCGCCGTCGCTGCTGAGGCCGGTGTCCTACTTGTTGCTGTCCTCGTCGATGTCGCCGTCGCTGCTGAGGTCGGTGTCCTCTTCGTCGAAGTCGTCTTCGTCGATGTCGACGTCGTCGGACTTGTAGGGGTCGGTGTCACCGGCGTGCTGCGCATTGGCGGCCAGCGCGGCCACTTCGGCGTCACGCTTGCGGGCTTCCCGCAGGAGTTCCTCGAGGTTCGAAGCGTTGACCGGGATCTGGTCTGCCACGAACTCCAGGGTGGGGGTCAACCGGACGGTGATGTTCCGGCCGACTTCCTGCCGCAGCACACCCTTGGCCTTTTCAAGCCCCTTGGCGGCGTCGGCCTGGACAGCCTCGTCACCGAAGACCGTGTAGTAAACAGTGGCGTGCTGCAGATCATTGGTCACCCGGGCGTCGGTAACAGTAATGCCCTCAAGCCGGGGATCCTTGGCCTTCCGGCCCAGAGCCTCAGCAACAACAACCTTAATCCGCTGCGCCAATTTTGCAGCACGTGCCGGATCAGCCATGAACAACTCCTAAAGAAGAAAAATTTGGGACGTACGACGGCGGCGCAAACGACAGCCAACGCGCCCAGGGTCTGGATGCCACGCACCCAAGCGAGCCGATGACGCACCCGTTGGATTTTTCCGGCGGCCCGGGAGTGGCATCGGGCCTGCCGAAGCTGGGCGGCGCGGGATCGAAGATCCCAAGCCGCCCAGCGAAGGGGCGGGGCCGCCGGAAAAATCCAACGGCCCCGGCCACGGACTAACAAGAGTTAGACGCGCGGCTTCTCGCGCATCTCGAAGGTCTCGATGATGTCGCCCTCGGTGATGTCGTTGTACGAGCCAAGACCGATACCACATTCGAAGTCCGTGCGGACCTCGGTGGCGTCGTCCTTGAACCGCTTGAGCGACTCGACCGTGAGGTTGTCACCAATGATCTTGCCGTCGCGGGTGACGCGTGCCTTGGCGTTGCGGCGGATGATGCCCGAGCGGACGATCGAGCCGGCGATGTTTCCGAACTTGGAGGAGCGGAACACTTCGCGGACCTCGGCGGTGCCAAGCTGGACTTCTTCGTACTCCGGCTTGAGCATGCCCTTGAGGGCTGCTTCGATGTCATCGATTGCTGCGTAGATGACGGAGTAGAAGCGCATGTCCACGCCTTCGCGGTCTGCCAGTTCGGCAACCCGCTCGGCGGGCTTGACGTTGAAGCCGATGATGACGGCGGAGTCGACCGTTGCCAGGTTGACGTCGTTCTGGGTGATGGCACCCACACCGCGGTGGATGACGCGCAGCTGCACGCCTTCGCCGACGTCGATCTTGAGCAGCGCGTCTTCGAGGGCTTCCACGGCACCGGACACGTCACCCTTGAGGATGAGGTTGAGGGTGTCGATCTTGCCTTCGGCGACGGCCTGGTCGAAGTCTTCCAGGCTGATCCGCTTGCGGCGCTTGGCCAGGGCGGCGTTGCGGTCGGCGGCTTCACGCTTCTCGGCGATCTGGCGGGCGGTGCGCTCGTCAGCGGTCACGAAGAAGGTGTCACCGGCGCGCGGGACGTTGGACAGACCCAGCACCTGCACGGGGCGGGACGGGCCTGCCTCGGTCAGGGCGCTGCCGTCGTCGTCGAACATCGCACGGACGCGGCCGTGGGCCGTGCCTGCCACGATGGTGTCGCCGACGCGCAGGGTGCCGGACTGCACCAGGACGGTGGCAACCGCACCGCGGCCCTTGTCCAGGTTGGCTTCGATCGCGATACCGCGGGCGTCCTTGTTCGGGTTGGCGCGCATGTCCAGGGCAGCGTCCGCGGTGAGCAGGACGGCCTCGAGCAGCTCGTCGATGTGGAGGTTCTGGCGGGCAGAAACTTCCACGAACATGGTGTCGCCACCGTATTCCTCGGGAACCAGTCCGTACTCGGTCAGCTGGCCGCGGACCTTTTCCGGGTTGGCGCCTTCCTTGTCGATCTTGTTCACTGCCACGACGATCGGTACGTTGGCCGCCTGGGCGTGGTTGAGCGCCTCAACGGTCTGGGGCATGACGCCGTCGTCCGCTGCGACCACCAGGATGGCGATGTCGGTGACCTTGGCACCTCGGGCACGCATGGCGGTGAACGCCTCGTGGCCCGGGGTATCGATGAAGGTGATCTTCCGGTCGTCGCCTTCGTGGTTGTGCGTGACCTGGTAGGCACCGATGTGCTGGGTGATGCCACCGTGTTCGCCCGCCATGACGTCGGACTTGCGGATGGCATCGAGCAGTCGGGTCTTACCGTGGTCGACGTGACCCATGACGGTGACTACCGGAGGACGTGCCTCAAGTTCCTCGTCGCCTTCGGCTTCGAGTTCGGCGTCAAAGTCGATGTCGAAGCTGGAGAGCAGCTCGCGTTCTTCGTCTTCCGGGGAGACGACCTGGAGCTTGTAGCCCAGTTCCTCGCCGAGGAGGGCGAAGGTGTCTTCGTCCAGGGACTGGGTGGCGGTAGCCATTTCACCAAGGTGGAACAGTACGGTCACCAGTGCAGCGGGGTTCGCCTCGATCTTGTCGGCGAAGTCCGTGATGGACGAGCCGCGGCGGAGCCGGATCACAGTGTTGCCGTCGCCGCGGGGTACGCTCACGCCACCCAGCGACGGGGCACTCATCTGCTCAAGTTCCTGGCGCTTGGCGCGCTTGGACTTGCGCTGCTTGCCACGGCCTGCGCCGCCCTTGCCGAAGGCACCCTGGGTGCCACCGCGGCCGCGGCCGCCCTTGCCGAACCCGCCACCGGCGGGAGCACCGCCGCCGCCACCGGGGCCACCGGTACCGGGAGCGCCGCCGGGGCGTCCGGGCCCGCGGCCGCCGCCGGGACGGCCGGCACCTGCGGGTGCGGGACGCTCGGTGCGGTTAGGCATCATGCCGGGAGTGGGACGGGGACCGCCGGGGCGCGGGGCGCCGGGACGGGGTCCACCGGCACCTGCCGCGGGACGGGGTCCACCGGCACCGGCTGCGGGGCGCGGACCACCGGGACGGGGTCCGCCTGCACCGGCTGCGGGACGGGGACCGCCGGGACGGTCGCCGTCGCGGCCGCCGCCCGGTCGGGGCATGCCCTGTGAGGTGGCGAACGGGTTGTTGCCCGGACGCGGAGCGCGTTCACCGTCTCCGCCGCGGCCACGGGGCATGCCCTGTGAGGTGGCGAAGGGGTTGTTGCCCGGGCGGGGACCGCCGGGCCGGGGGCTGGAGGCACCCGGAGTGGAACCACCCGGACGGGTGGAGGGAGCCGGGGTCTCTGCCTTCGGGGCAGGGCGGGCGCCGGGCTTGGCTCCCGTGGACGGAGCCGCGGGGGCGGCCGGCGCGGGGGTTTCAGCTGCGGGAGCTGCCGGGGCAGCCTGGGCAGGCGTTGCGGGTGCTTGTGCCGCGGGGGCCGGAGCCTTGGGCGCGGCCGGGCCGGGTGCGGGTGCTGAAGGACGTGATCCTGCTGCGGGTGCGGGCGCCTTGGGGGCGGCTGCGGGCGTCGCGGCAGGGGCTGCCGACTTGGCAGCGGCGTCGGGGAAGGCGTTGCGCAGTTTCCGCACAACGGGGGCCTCAATGGTGGATGAGGCGGAGCGAACGAATTCGCCCAGTTCCTGCAGTTTTGTCACTGCATCTTTGGAAGTTATACCGAGCTCTTTGGCGAGCTCATGTACGCGGACCTTGGCCACATTTCTCCTGTCTCGGTCCGCACCGAGCCAGGCACGAACCGTCTACTTCTTACTGCGGACCCCAGCCGCTGTTGATGCGAAGGGGCCCATTGCAGAGCGCAACAAAGTTGTCATCGTTACGCACTCATCGCTGGGAACTCATCGGGTTTCCATCAGATTTCTGACCCGCTTTCAGGTTGGACGGTTGGTGTTGCAGCCACCGGGGCGGCGTCAACGTTCGGACCTGACATGATCCAGTGTTCGACGGCGGCTGTTCCGGTCGCGCCCGGAAGGGCACGTCCGAATGCTCGCCGCTTGATCGCCAGAGCCAGGCACGATTGGCTGGGGTGCAGCCATGCACCCCGGCCAGACATCCGGCGTCGTTCATCCACCAGGACAGCGGTTGACCCGCTGCCTTCGGCGACGAGCCGGAGCAACTGCGACCGCAGGCCTTTCTTCCGGCATCCGATGCAGGTACGTTCGGGCTGACTCCCGGTGGAAAGCACTTCTGCCACGGTCATCGTCCTGACGTTCATTCTGCTGGCCCTCGAATACCCGCCTCCGGAGTCCCGGAAAACTGGCATGCACAGGGCACACGGCTGCCGGCCGTTAGGCGCGGTCTTATTTATTCTAGCCCCTTTGGGCCCTTCTGCCCGAAACAGGGTGGCTGCCGGAGTCCGGCAGCCACCCTGCCTTGAACGTTATTTGTCGCGGGGGGCCGCGGCGTCGGAGACGATGTCGATCCGCCAGCCCGTCAGCTTTGCCGCCAGTCGGGCGTTCTGGCCTTCCTTGCCGATGGCCAGGGACAACTGGTAGTCGGGGACCACCACCCGGGCGGACCGGGTGGCTTCGTCGGTAATGGTGACGGAATTCACGCGCGACGGCGAGAGGGCGCTGGCGATGAAGGTCGCCGGGTTCTCGCTGAAGTCGACGATGTCGATCTTTTCGTCGTTGAGTTCGGTCATGACAGCCCGGACCCGCGATCCCATTTCCCCGATGCACGCGCCCTTGGCGTTGATCCCGGGAGTGTTCGCCTTCACGGCAATCTTGGTCCGGTGTCCGGCCTCGCGTGCCAGTGCCACGATTTCCACCGAGTGGTCGGCAATCTCGGGCACTTCGAGTTCGAAAAGCTTCCGGACCAGGCCCGGGTGCGAGCGGGACAGCGTGACCGACGGACCCTTGGTGCCGCGGTGGACGTCGATCACCAGGGCGCGCAGGCGGTTGCCGTGGATGTACTTTTCCCCGGGGACCTGCTCCGGCGGCGGCAGCAGCGCCTCCAGCGATCCGAGGTTGACCTGGATCATGTGCGGGTTGTTGCCCTGCTGGATGGTGCCGGACACCAGCTCGCCCTCGCGGCCCTTGAACTCGCCCAGGACGTTGTCATCCTCGACGTCGCGGAGCCGCTGCAGGATGATTTGGCGCGCAGTGCTGGCAGCGATCCGGCCGAACCCTTCGGGGGTGTGCTCAAATTCGCCGATCGGAGCGCCGTCGTCGTCAATTTCGACAGCCCAGATGGTCACGTGGCCGCTCTTGCGGTCCAGCTCGGCACGCGCTTTTTCGAAGGCGCCGGGCGACTTGTGGTAGGCCACCAGGAGCGCCTGCTCGATGGTGGGGATCAGGAGGTCCAGCGGGATTTCACGCTCACGCTCCAAAAGCCTCAGTGCGCTCATGTCAATATCCATCAGGCCTCCTCGGAAGGTCCATTGTGTTCAGGTTCCAGACCATCCCCGGAGAGGTGGCTGAATTCGATCTCGACTTTTCCGTTGCGGATCCTGTCGAAAGGAAGCTTTACGGGTTCGCCCTGCCGGGGCTTCATGCCCTTCTTGACGGCGACCTCGGGGACCAGGGTCACGCCGTCGTCGTCCACCGACTGGATGCGCCCGGTGACGTTCTCACCCTGGACCACGTTGACCTTGACCATCCGGCCACGGGCACGGTGCCAATGGCGTGGTTCGGTCAGGGGACGCCCGACGCCGGGCGAGGACACCTCGAGGTCGTACGGGCGCGTGTCGGCGCTGGGGTCGTTGTCCAGGACGTCGGAGAGCACCTTCGAGATGTCGGCAATGACGTCCAGGCTGACACCGCCCGTTTCCTCCTGCGGGAGGTCCACCACGACGTTGACCACCCGGTGCGAGCCGGCGATGTTGATGGCCACGTCCTCAAGGTAGAGCCGGTTGGCCAGGACGGCGGGCTCCAAAAGAGCCCGGAGCCGGGCGGCTTCCGGGTTGTGGGCCGGTGCGGATCCGCTTCCCGTACCGGTGTGGTCTGGTGAAGCCGTGGCTTCTGCATTGCTCACGATGCCGGCCGCCCTCCCTATAGATGATGTGTGTTTACTAGCGTAGCTATTTTACCGGCCCAGTGGTGCACCGGGGTTCCCGCGCAGCGTGACACCATGGTCTGTTGTGAATGACCGCCGCCATGACAGCCACCCGAGCCTGCGTCCGTTCCGTGTTGCCGCCCTCGCTTTGGCGGCGCTGGTTGTCCTGAGCCTCGGTTTCGCCATGGTTCCCGCGGAAAAGCCCGCGCCGGCGGTTCCTTCCTTTTCGGAGCAGGCCCGTGCGGCGGCGCTCACGGACGCCCTGGAACTGCGGGCTGCGGGACAGGGCCTGACGGCCGACGGTGCCGTGGATTCGACCACGGTGGACGCCGTTGTGACGTTGCTGACCATCCAGGCCAGGGCCCTCCAGTCCCCTTCCCCCGAAGCTGGCGCGCAGGGGTCGGGGTCCCCGTCGCCAGCCTCTGCCACCCCTGCCAAGGGGGCGGCAGAGGTGGTCCAGGCACTCGCCGCGAGCGGCCGCGCCCGCATCAGGGACGCGAGCGAGGCCGACGGCGGCTTGGCCCGCCTCCTGGCCGGGACCGGCACAGCCCAGCTGCTCGCGGCCGGGAGGCTCGCTGCGGCGGCCGGGCTGCCGGCGCCGCAGGGCACGGCACCATTACCCGATGCGGATGCTTCCGGGGCTGCCGCCAGCGCGTCACCGTGCGTGGCGCCACCTGCCACTGCGGCCGCGCCGGAGTCCACCGGGTCCGGCGCTCCTGCCGGCGCGCGCCAGGCCTTGGCAGCCGTAACTGTCGCCGAGCAGCAGGCCATCTATGCCTACCAGGCGGCCCTCCCCCGCCTCGCACCGGCGGAGGCGGGCCCTGCGTCTGAATTCCTGGGCCAGCACAAAGGCCTTGCCGCGTCCGCGGAAGCACGCTTCCGGCGTGCCTGCGGAGTACCTGTGCCGCAGCAGCCGGGCTATATCCTCGATGGCGGCTTCCTGGCCGCACCTGTGGCGGGGCTGGGCCGGATCGAAGCGTCAACCTTGGCGGCCTACGGCGATGCCGTGGCACTGACCCAGGGCCAGGACCGGGCCTGGGCGCTGGGGGCGCTGGAGTCCACGGCGGTCCGGGCCGCGCGGTGGGGCGCAGACCCGGGACCGGTTCCAGGCCTCATCCTGGACGTGGGGCAACTGCCTGCGCTTCGTGGCGGCGAATCCGCCACGGCATCCCCCACACCATCCTGACCGCAAACTGTGCCCCGTTGACTCCCGAAGGCGCCGGCTCGCAGGGGACCACGCCGGAGGGGTGGCACCGGAGCGTCCGGGGTGGTTTGCTGAAGGCATGAACGCGGACGAACCGGCCGACGCCCGGGGCACCACCCCGGAAACCCCGGAGCTGAACCGCCACCGTGGGACCGAACCCCACGGCGACGATACAGCCCACCGGCTGAACTGGCTGCGTGCCGGTGTCCTGGGCGCCAACGACGGCATCGTCTCCGTGGCGGCGATCGTGGTGGGCGTGGCAGGTGCCACCGCCGCGTCCGGCCCCATCCTCACGGCGGGTGTCGCCGGCGTGGTGGGCGGTGCGGTGTCCATGGCGTTGGGCGAGTACGTTTCCGTGAGCAGCCAAAGTGACAGCCAGCGGGCCCTCATCGAGAAGGAACGCCGGGAACTGGCGGAAGAACCGGACGCGGAACTGGCCGAGTTGGCCGCCATCTACCAGGCCAAGGGCTTGACCCCCGAGACTGCAGCCAAGGTGGCCCGGGAACTTACGGCCCATGATGTCCTGGCAGCACACTTGTCCGCGGAACTGAACATTGACGAAACGGATATCGTCAGTCCCTGGCACGCGGCGTTCGCCTCGGCGCTCGCCTTTACCATCGGCGCCATCCTGCCCATGCTGGCTATTCTCCTTCCGCCGCCGGAGCTCCGGATCCCGTTGACGTTCGTGTCGGTTTTGGTGGCCCTGGCGTTGACGGGAGCCCTGGGGGCATGGATTGGCGGGGGGTCAAGAACCAAGGCGGCCGTCCGGGTGGTGGTGGGCGGGGCCCTGGCGCTGGCTGCGACGTTCCTCATCGGCAACCTGCTCGGCGCCTCGGGCGTTGTCTGATCCGGTGACCAGGGCGCAGGCAGTCTCCATCCCTCCGGACCTCGAGTCCCGGTACGCACGCACCAGCGCCGGCCGGGCCTGGATCGGCGCCTTGACCGGGCTGCTGGAGGACCGCTTGGCGCAGTGGCACCTTGAGGTCGACCTGGCCCCCGCCAGCCTCCCCTGGAGCGGGCACGGCGGCATGGTGGTCCCGGTCCGGCAGGAGGACGGCTGCCCTGCGGCGCTCAAGATCGCTTTTCCCCACGACGAGGCCATGGTGGAGCGCCATGCGCTGGCGCTTTGGAACGGGCTGGGTGCCGTGGCCCTGCTGGCCTCGGACACCGGGTCATGCGCCATGCTCCTGGAACGCCTTGACGCCGGGCGGTCGCTGGCTGCCCTGCCGGTGGACGACGCCGTCCCGTTGTGGGGTGCCTTGGTCCGGCAGTTGGGGCTGGTCCCGGATGAGCGCCCGCAGTGGCTGGAGTTCGGCCACATTGCAGCGCGGGCGGAGCAGTGGAGCGACGACTTTCCCGCGGATTGGGAGCAGCTTGGACGGCCTTTTCCCCGCTGGCTGCTGGAAGCCGCCCTGGAAGTGTGCCAGACCCGCGGCGTGGTCGGGCGGAGGTCTGCCCGGGACCTGCTGGTCCACACAGACCTGCATTTCCTGAATGTCCTGGCCCGTCCCGGGACTGCGGCACCGGATGGGCCACACGGGCGGGACGGTTACGCGGCCATCGACCCGCAGCCAATGATCGGCGAGCCGGAATTCGCCGTCGCGCCCCTGCTGTGGAACCGCCTGGCGGACCTGCCGGCAAAAGATGCCGGCCGCGGCCTGCTCCGGCGGTGCCACGACTTCAGCACGGCCGCCGGCCTCGACCCGGACGCGGCCCGGCAATGGGGCATCGCCAGGGAGGTGGACAACGCGCTGTGGTACGCCGCGCACGGGCACGACGGCGACCTGGCCCGGTCGCTCTGGGTTGCCAGCACGCTGGCCGGGGGCACCCTGGAGGGCTTGCCGCACCCCCATGCCCTGCCGGAGCCGGGCCAGGGCGGATAGGAGCCGGCAGCCGGCCGGAACGTCCCGCACCGGAAATGGTCACGAAGTCCGCACGGCGGCCAGGGCTGAGCGGACAGCTTCCACGGCGGTGGCGACGTCCCCACCGCCGGTATGCCAGTTGCTCACGGAGACGCGGAGGATGTCGCGGTCCTGCCAACGCGAACCGGACATCCATACTTTCCCGTCCTCGATGATGCGGGCCGTCACCGCACGGGTGGTCTCGTCGTCTCCGAACGCGATGCACACCTGGGTGTAGCCGACGTCATTGAGGACCTCCACGCCGTCCAGCGCTGCCAGGCCGTCGGCGATCGCGGCGGCAGCAGCCGCCAGCCCGGCCACCTGGGCTGCGACCCCATCGCGGCCCAGGCTTTTCAGGGCTGCCCAGACCGGCACTCCGCGGGCGCGCCGCGACAACTCCGGGACCTTCTCGAACGGGTCCCCCGGGCCTTCGGCGTCGTGCACGAGGTAACTGGCGTGCAGGCCCATGGCGGCCCGGAGCGCCGCGGCGTCCCGGACAATCGCAATGCCGCAGTCATAGGGCACGTTCAGGGTCTTGTGGGCATCGGTGCCCCACGAGTCTGCTTCCTCGAAGCCTGCGGTGAGGTGCCGCAGTTCCGGCGCGGCAGCCGCCCACAATCCGAACGCACCATCGATGTGCACCCACGCCCCGTGCTTGCGCGCGACGGCGATGGCGTCCGCAAACGGGTCGAAGGCGCCGGAGTGCAGGTTCCCGGCCTGGAGGCACACCAGGGCGGGTCCCGTGCCGGACGCGAGGGCGGCATCCAGCGCGGCAGGGACCAGGCGCCCTTGACCGTCGGCGTCCACCGCCGTCGGCTGTCCCAGCCCAAGGTACCGCAGGCCGAGGTCCACGGTGTCGTGGCGCTCCTTGCCCACGAAGCAGCGGATCCGGGGTGCGCCGGACAGCCCGTCGCGGTCCAAGTCCCAGCCTGCGCCGGTCAGCAGCCGCCACCGGGCGGCAGCCATGCCAGTGAAATTCGCCATGGTGGCGCCGGTGACGAACCCAACGTCCGCGGCGCCGGGCAACCCCAACAAGTCCAGCAGCCAGGTGCCGGCGGCTTCCTCTATGGCAGCCGTGGCCGGAGTGGCATAGCGCAGGCCGGCATTCTGGTCCCAGGCGCTGACCAGCCAGTCCGAGGCAAGGGCAGCGGGAAGGGTGCCGCCGATCACCCAGCCGAAAAACCGGCCCGAGGGCATGGCCATGAGTCCGGGTTCGGCCGCGGCGGCAAGCAGGTCGATGACCTCTGCTGCCGGCATGCCGGCGTCCGGGAGCGGCCCGCCAAAGGCTGCGGCAAGCTCGGACGCGTGCAGGCTGGGCCCCACAGGCCGGATTGGAAGGCTGGCCAGCCAGGCTTGGGTGTGCCTCGCCGCGGCCGCGAGTGCCGGTGCGTACTCGTCATCCCCGGGTGCCATACCTGCATGCTACGCCCGGGCGGGTTCCGCCACGAGGAGCAGTTTTGCGCACCGGTCAGGCGAAGTTGTCCTCCCAGACGTCGTAGCCGAGCTTGACGATCAGCGCGGCGACAACCACCAGGAAGACCACCCGGACAAACTTGCTGCCCTGGTTCACAGCGGTGCGGGCGCCAAGGTAGCCGCCGGCCATGTTGGCTGCCCCGAGCAGCAGGCCGAGGCCCCACAGGATGGACCCGTGCGGCAGGAAGAACAGCAGCGCACCGGCGTTGGTGGCCATGTTCACGATCTTGGCTTTGGCGCTGGCCTCCAGGAACGCGTAGCCCATGGCGGACACCAGGGCGATGACCAGGAAGGACCCCGTCCCGGGACCGATGAGTCCGTCGTAGAAGCCGATCACGGCACCGATGAGGCAGGCGACGACGTAGTGCTTGTGGCCGTCGTGCCGCAGCGCCGTCAGGTCGCCCACAGTGGGCTTCAGCGCGGTGAAAAGCGCGACGGCGACCAGCGCCACCACGATGATCGGCTTGAACACCCCGGCGGGCAGGGAAGCGGCCAGGCTGGCGCCGCCAAAACTGCCCGCCAAGGCAATGGCTGCCATGGGAACGGCGGTCCGAAGGTCTGGTCCCACCCGCCGGTAGTACGTCGCTGCACTCGTGGCGGTTCCGAAGATGGAGCCCATCTTGTTGGTGGCCAATGCCTGCACCGGCGCGATGCCGGGAACCAGCAGCAGCGCCGGAAGCTGGATGAGGCCTCCCCCGCCCACTACCGCATCAACCCAGCCGGCCGCGAACCCAGCTACCACGATCAGGATGATGGTGGTGAGCTGGATCGACTCGAAGCCGGAGATCACCGGTTGCGGACGGCGTTGACCACGTAGTCGACGGCCTTGTCCACTGCAACGTTCTCGGCCTCGCCGCTGCAGCGGTCCTTGATCTCCACCACGCCGTCCACCAGTCCGCGGCCTACGGCCAGGATGGTGGGCACGCCCACAAGCTCGGCATCGCCAAACTTCACGCCGGGCGAGACTTTGGGGCGGTCGTCGTAGATCACGGAGAGGCCGGCCTCTTCGAGTTCTGCGGACAACTTTTCCGCTGCCTGGAAGATTTCGTCCCCGCGGCCCACGGCCACGACGTGGACGTCGGCCGGAGCCACCGTGCGGGGCCAGACCAGGCCGCGCTCGTCATGGTTGGCTTCGGCAAGCGCGGCAACGGCACGGGTGACGCCGACGCCATAGGAGCCCATGGTGACCACCACCTGCTTGCCATTCTGGTCCAGGACCTTGAGGTCAAGGGCTTCGGCATACTTGCGGCCGAGCTGGAAGATGTGGCCCATCTCGATGCCGCGGGCCGTCTCCAGGGGGCCGGAACCGTCAGGTGAGGGGTCCCCTGCGCGGACTTCGGTACACTCGATGACGCCGTCCCAGGTGAAGTCGCGTCCGGCCACCAGGCCGAAGACGTGCTTGCCTGCCTGGTTGGCGCCGGTAATCCACGTTGTTCCGCTGACCACGCGCGGGTCCACCAGGTACAGCAGCTTGGTGGCACTCTCGGTGCCCAGGAGCGGCTGGTCGAGCGACAGGCCGGGGCCCAGGTAGCCCTTGACGATCAGGGGCTGCTTCTTGAGGTCTTCCTCGCCGGCCTGCTCGAGGCCGATCTCGCCCGCGATCGGCAGGAACGCACCAATGTTGGCTTCCACGCGCTTGAGGTCCACGGCGCGGTCACCGGGAACGCCGATGACCACCAGCTGCCGCTCGCCGGTGGGCAGCGTCACGGCGAGGACCACATTCTTCAGCGTGTCAGAGGCGCTCCAGGCGCCGCCGTCGGCCTCTGCCCGCGGGGCAATCTGGTTCGAAGCCGCCACCAGCGTCTCGATGGTGGGTGTATCCGGGGTGTCCAGGACTTCGGCGGCAGGGGCGTTGCTGAAGTCGATCTCGTCGGGAACCACGGTGGTGACGGCCTCAACGTTGGCTGCGTACCCGCCGGCGGAACGGACGAAAGTGTCCTCCCCGATTTCGGTGGGGAACAGGAATTCCTCGCTCTTGGACCCGCCCATGGCACCGGCGGTGGCTGCCACCGGAACCACCTCAAGGCCCAGGCGTTCGAAGATCTTCAGGTAGGCGCCCCGATGGGCTGCGTAGCTGGCATCCAGGCCGGCGTCGTCGACGTCGAAGGAGTAGGAGTCCTTCATGATGAACTCACGGCCGCGCAGGAGGCCCGCACGCGGGCGTGCTTCATCGCGATACTTGTTCTGGATCTGGTACAGGCTCAGCGGGAGGTCCTTGTAGGAGGAATACAGGTCCTTGACCAGGAGCGTGAACATTTCCTCGTGCGTGGGAGCCAGCAGGTAGTCGGCGCCTTTGCGGTCCTGGAGCCGGAACAGGCCCTCACCGTATTCGGTCCACCGGTTGGTGGCCTCGTACGGTTCGCGCGGGAGGAGTGCCGGGAAGTGCACTTCCTGGGCGCCGATGGCGGCCATTTCCTGGCGGATGATCTCCTCGACCTTGCGCAGGACGCTCAGCCCCAGCGGAAGCCACGTGTAGATTCCGGGAGCCGCGCGGCGGATGTAGCCGGCGCGGACCAACAGTTTGTGGCTGGCAACCTCGGCATCGACGGGGTCTTCGCGCAGCGTGCGCAGGAAAAGCTGGGACAGTCGTAGGACCACGGGTGGTATCCGTTTCTGGGGAAGTGCTGGGTCAGCAGGGCCGGACAATTCGTCTGGGTACTAATCTACCGGCACACGCCCTGCGGCACTGACTGGAGGGGCAGCCCGCCCGGGCCGGGAAGCCCGCTGCGCCGGGAAACAGTAGGGCCACGCCCGGAAAATACAAAGCCCCTGGCCCCCCAGTGAGGCTGGTCATCGCATCCGGGCGTGGCCCAACGCCGTTATCGCCTAAGTACTGGTGAGGACTGGTGAGACCGCCCACCCCACTTCCAGCGCAGCTAGATTGAACCTATGTGATGGTGAACACGTTTGACAAGTGTTTCTGCGCCGGAGGATTCCCTTGCCCCCTCGACCACCCCGGCCTACATTTAATTCACCAGGTGATGAATTCCCCGGCGGATCCGTCAAGGGAAGCCCTGCGCAGCGACGGAGGCGTTATGGCCCACCCGGATGCACCCCTGGCGGAGGTCCGCCGGCAGGACACCACGGCCGTCGCGGCGTCCTCACTGACCGTGAAACTGGGACGGCGTACCGTGCTGGCCGGGCTGAACTTCAGCATTCCAGCAGGACGCATCACCGGTCTGCTGGGACCCTCCGGAAGCGGCAAGACCACGCTCATGCGCACCATCGTGGGAGCGCAGCGCATAGCCGGCGGCACCGTCGAGGTGCTGGGCCTGCCGGCGGGCAGTGCCGCCTTGCGGCGGCAGGTTGGGTACGTCACCCAGTCCCCCAGTGTCTATCCGGACCTGACCGTCGAAGCGAACGTCCGCTATTTCGGTGCCATGCACCGGAAAGGGAAAGCCGACGTGGCCGAGGCGGTTGCCGCCGTCGGCCTCCAAGCCCTGGCACGCCGCAAGACCGCCGACCTCTCCGGCGGCCAGGTCAACCGCGTCTCCCTGGCCTGCGCACTGGTGGCCCACCCCCGCCTTTTGGTGCTGGACGAGCCCACCGTCGGCCTGGACCCTGTCCTCCGGGCCGACCTGTGGGAACGGTTTCGGGCCATGGCGCGGGCCGGGACCACCCTCCTGGTCTCCAGCCACGTCATGGAGGAGGCCAGCCGCTGCGACACGCTGCTGCTGTTGCGGGAGGGCCGGCTCCTCGCGCAGCTCACTCCGGACGAGCTCAGCAGGCGCGGGCACAGCAGCAACCTGGAACAGGCCTTCCTGGCCATCATCCGGAACGCGGACCACGCCGGGACAGGCGATGAACCGGAAGCCGTGGCATCGTCCCGCCCGGAGGGGACGGTGCACTGATGGACATCCTGATGATGCTCGCCACCACCCGCCGGGTGCTCAGCCAGCTCCGCCACGACCACCGCAGCATCGCCCTGATCCTGGTGGTGCCGGCGCTGCTGCTCACGGCGGTGTACTTCCTCTATGAGAATGAGGTGCTGCCGCCGGGTGTTCCCCGGACGTTCGACCGGGTTGGCCTGATGATGCTGGCCATCTTTCCGTTCGTGGTGATGTTCCTGGTCACGTCCATCACCATGCTGCGGGAACGCACGTCCGGGACCTTGGAGCGGCTGCTCACCACGCCGGTGCACAAGGCGGACCTGTTGTTCGGGTACGGCGTGGCTTTCTCCCTGATGGCCGCACTCCAGTCACTCGTGGCCACAGCGGTGGCCTACTGGATTTTTGGCCTGGACATCGCCGGCGCCCCCGGCTACGTGGTGCTGATCGCGGTGATCAACGCCGTCCTGGGCGTCGCGCTCGGCCTGTTCTGTTCGGCCTTTGCCAGGACCGAATTCCAGGCCGTCCAGTTCATGCCGGTGGTGGTGGTGCCGCAGATCCTGTTGTGTGGACTGTTCGTTGCCCGGGACCGGATGAATGACGTACTGGAAGCCATCTCCAACGTGCTCCCCCTGACGTACTCGGTGGACGCCCTCCAAGAGGTCGCCGCCCATACTGAGGCAACCAGCCGGTTGTGGCAGGACGCGGCGGCCATGGCCGGCATCTCGCTCGGCGTGCTGGTGCTTGCCGCGTTGACGCTCCGCCGGCGGACAGCGTGACCTTTCCCGGACCAGCGGATCAGGCAGGGAATCCGGCAGCGGATCCGGCTGGCCGTCCGGCGGGTTCCGGGCGCCGCGGGCGCCGCGGACGCCGCGTGGGCGCCACCGCGTCCCGCGACCACATCCTCGACGCCGCCCGGAGGCTTTTCGCCGAACACGGCTTTGACGGGACCAGCCTGCGCCAGGTGGCCCGCGCCGCGGGAGTGGATCCGGCCATGATCCACCATTTCTTCAACGGCAAGGACGAACTCTTTGCCCTCAGCGTGGAACTGCCTGCCGACCCGGAGCAGGTCCTTGCGGGCATGGCGGAATCGGACCCTGACCAGCGGGCCGAGTTGATGGTCCGCACGGTCCTCCGGCTCTGGGAAAGCCCCGCCCAGGCCGGCCTCCTGGCCTTCCTGCGCGGAACCATCGGGTCCACGGCCAGGACGTCGCAGCTTCGGGAGGCGGTGGCACGCCGGGTGATCACCAGGATCACGGCTTCGGTTCCCGGGCCGCCGCAGGAAGTGGCGCTGCGCGGAAGCCTCGTGGCAAGCCAGATCGTGGGTTTGATGATGGTCCGTTACGTGGTGCGGCTGGAACCGCTCGCGTCAGCACCCGCGGATGATGTGGTGCGGCTGGTGGCACCCACGGTGCAGCGCTACCTCACCGGCCCTATTTGACCAGGGCAGCAGCCGAGTCGAGGAGCGCACCGGCCCGTTGGACGGCGTCGTCCTCGCTCGCGCCCCCGGAGGCGACGGAAGTGAGCACCACGCCCTGCTGCACCGCCTGCGCCGTGACCGTGGACTGCGTACGGCCGTCCGGCAAGGTGGCGTCCGTACGGTATGCGAAGACGCCGGGAACAGAGCCCACGCCCTGCAGGGCCTTCACGGTGACCGAGACCTCCATGCCCGAGGCCGTCATGGTCATGGAGGAGCACTTGGCCAGCTGGTCCGCGGAGCTGGCCACCTTGCCCAGCAGGCTCTGGTCCAGGCCGGCGATCAGCGATAGCGCGGTCGCCGCGCCGGTGCCGGCGTCGGTGCTCATGCCGATGGCCATGGTGGCGCCATCGACGTTCGGCACGGCGCTGGCAGCTGCGAGTTCCTTGCACTCCGCGGGCTTGACGTCGATCGACGCGAGCATAGTCTTGGTCTGGTCCAGCGTCTTGGTGATATCAACGGCGGGCAGGACTGTCAGCCTGCGGTCCGCCGAGTCCCTGACCTGCCCCACGATGGCAGCAAGCTGTTCGGACGTATAGGCCTTGGCGGTAGGCGTGGGCGTTGCCGTGGGAGTTGGGGCGGCTGTGGTCTGTGACGCCGCTGGCGCTGCGGTCGGGGAATCCGCGGCCTGCGGGGTGGCCGGTCCCCCGCACCCGGATACCGCCATGGCCAGGAGGGCAGAAGCCCCGAATGTTCCCAGCACGGTCTTCTTCATTTTTCCCCCAATTTTCAGTTCTCCTCCGGCGGACGCCGCTAGAAAAGAACTGTAGCGAACGTACCCACCTGCCGGAAGCCGACACGTTCGTACGTGGACCGGGCCTTGGTGTTGAAGCCGTTGACGTACAGGCTGGTCACGGGCGCGATCTTCTGCGCTCTTTCCACCACGGCGGACATGTAGCCGGAGCTCAGCCCCTGGCCGCGGTACCGGGGATTCATCCACACGCCCTGGACCTGGGTGACGTCCGCGGTGACGGCCCCCAGTTCGGCCTTGAAAACCACTTCATGTGCCTCGTTCAGGTGGACCAATGAGTGGCCCTGCCGGATGAGGCCTTCCACCCGGCGGCTGTAGAACTCCCGGCCGCCCAAGTATGGCGAGTACCCTACTTCTTCCTCAAACATGGCGGCGCAGGCCGGAAGGATACGGTCAAAGTCGGCCAGGTTGCCCTGGGCCAAACCCGGGTGGGGCTGGACCCGTGGCCGCTCCGCGATGACCATCAGCGGCTGGTCCGCCCGCACTTCGTGGGCACGGTGGCCCAGTTGGGCGAGTTCCGCATGAAGGGCCAGCACTGCCTCTGCGGGGCCAAAGGCGGACGCATACCGGCGCCCGGAGCTGTTCGCGGCCCCGGCTACCAGCGGCGCAAGGGCGGGGTCAAGCTGGACCGGCACCAGGTTTGCCCCGGCCCAGCAGGCACCGGAAAGGACGCCGTTGTCGAAGACGCCCAGAACGCCGGCGCCTCCGGCGGTGGGTGCTGCGGTGCCCGTGGCGCGCAAATGCGCCAGGATGAACACGTTGGTAACGGGATCCTGCTGCGCCAGACTGGCCAGCGCCGCGGTGTCCTGGCCGTCAAGCGTTCGGACGGAAATACCCGCAGGGTCGGGATCGTCCCTACGAGACGCTAACCACGGGGCTACCCTTGACAGCATCTTCGCCATCGGCCTCCCCCATCTCTTCCGCGATACGCATGGCCTCTTCGATCAGTGTCTCAACAATCTGGCTCTCAGGGACAGTCTTGATGACCTCGCCCTTCACAAAGATCTGGCCCTTGCCGTTTCCGGACGCAACGCCGAGGTCCGCTTCGCGGGCCTCGCCCGGACCGTTCACGACGCAGCCCATGACAGCGACGCGCAGCGGGATCTCCATCCCTTCCAGCCCGGCGGTGACCTGCTCGGCCAAAGTGTAGACGTCCACCTGGGCCCGTCCGCAGGAGGGGCAGGAGACGATTTCCAGCTTGCGGGGACGAAGGTTGAGGGACTGGAGGATCTGGTTGCCCACCTTGATTTCCTCCACCGGCGGGGCGGACAGGGACACCCGGATGGTGTCACCGATCCCCCGGGACAGCAGGGCCCCGAACGCGGTGGCGGACTTGATGGTCCCCTGGAACGCGGGGCCGGCCTCGGTGACGCCGAGGTGCAGCGGCCAGTCGCCCTTTTCGGCGAGCATTTCGTAGGCGGCCACCATGATCACGGGGTCGTTGTGCTTGACCGAGATCTTGAAGTCGTGGAAGCCGTGTTCCTCGAAAAGGGACGCTTCCCAGACAGCGGACTCGACGAGCGCTTCGGGGGTGGCCTTGCCGTACTTCTTGAGGATGCCCGGTTCCAGGGAGCCTGCATTGACGCCGATCCGGATCGAGGTGCCGTGGTCCTTCGCGGCGGCCGCGATTTCCTTGACCTGGTCATCGAACTTCCGGATGTTCCCGGGGTTCACGCGCACTGCCGCGCAACCGGCCTCGATGGCGGCGAAGACATACTTGGGCTGGAAGTGGATGTCTGCGATCACCGGGATCTGGGACTTGCGGGCGATGATGGGCAGCGCCTCGGCATCGTCTGCGGACGGGCACGCGACGCGCACGATGTCGCAGCCGGACGCCGTCAGCTCAGCAATCTGCTGGAGGGTGGCGTTGATGTCCGTGGTGGGCGTGGTGGTCATGGACTGCACGCTGATGGGGAAATCAGATCCCACGCCTACCGAGCCGACTTTGATCTGGCGCGTCTTGCGGCGGGGTGCCAGGACGGGCGGCGGTGCTGACGGCATTCCCAGGCTGACCGAGGTCACGTGGACTCCTTGGGTTGAAAGGGTAGGGATGCGGTTACGCGGCGAGCCCGGCAAGCATGCCGGTGACCGGTGACCATTCAGTGATGCGGGTCCCGGCGATGACGCCGGCCGCGGCAAACGGGTCCTGCTTAAGGATCGAGTTCAGGGCAGCTTCGTCTGTTGCCGTGAAGATCAGGAGGGCACCGGCCCCGTCGCCGTAGGGTCCGCTGGCCACGATGACACCGTCCTGCGCCAGGCCGCCTGTCCATTCGCGGTGCGCGGGCCGGACCTCGTTGCGGGTTTCGGTGGAGTTGGCGGCGTAAACGTACTCAACGGCAAAAACTGTCATACGGCTACCCTATCGCCATGCCTGCCTTCGTACCCATCCGGGCTGTCCCGGTTCGAGGACGCGGTGGACGTTTACTGCAGGAAAAGGACTTTGGCGGCGGCTGCGGTTCCTGCCGCCCAGAGCATGGAGGTGAGGGTTCCGATGATGAAGCGCTCCGCGGCCACAGGGGTCTCCTTGAGTTCAGCGAACCTGCCGAGGCCCTTGATCGCGACGATGTAGGCGATGGCGACCGGCTGGCCGGCCAGGATGGCAAGGCATACGCCGAGCCGTTCCAGCACGCCGATGATGGCGCCGCCGCGCAGGATGCGCTGGCCCGGAGCCGACGCTGCTGCGTCCGTTCCGTTCGACGCCGCCGGCCCGGGTTGCGCCGTCAGCTCGCCGTCCACCGTGACGTCGGCAGACGGGTCCTGGGCAGCGGAGCCGGCGTCCGTTGCCGTCGTGGCGGCATCGGCTTTGTCGTCAATGGTCCTGGCGAGCTTGAACACCAAGGCCGTCACCGGCCATCCCACGAAACCTGCCACCGCCAAGGCCACGGCCACCCACACTGCGGTCACTTGACTCCTCCATCGCCGGCTCCGGTTTCCTGTACGGCGGGGACCACCTGTGCTTGGGCGAGATCAAGCAGCAGCGATGCGGCCGGCCGTGCTGCCCATTCTTCCTGCCATCCGGAGCGAAGCACGGTACGGCTCACGGACTGCTCCGATATTCCAAGTTCCCTGGCCACCTGCTTTTGGCTGCCGTGCCGGGCCGGACCAGGCCGGCCGGCTCCGGGCGCGCCGGCGTCCAGGTGCCGCAGCGCGTCAACCACCCGCCACTGGGCTTCCGTCCGCTCTTGGACCAGGCGGCCCAGCAGCCGGAGCACCGCTTCGGCTTTGGCGCATGTCCGCTCCCCTTCCCCGGCCGGGGTATTCCCGCCCGCCTCCCCCGCCATGATGCCGGCCACCACTGACACCGGCACTTGGGAAGCGGCGGCCTTGGCGCGCTCAACGGCCTTCCGGGCAGCCACGAACGCGGTTCCGGTGCCTTCCCGCGGGCTGGCACCCGCCGGCAGCGTCACGGTTCCGACGCCGATGCCGACGTACCAGTGCCCTTCGCGGAGCGCGTACAGGGCGATGTCCACGACGGCATCAGCGTCCCGCACCACCCCTTGGACTTCGTCGCCGACCGACCGCTCGAAAGCCGGCCTGCCGGCCCCGGCAGGTTCGAGGCGCGCGACCTGCTCAATGAAACCCGGGACCCGGTCCAGGTCACCCGTGCTGCCACGCTGGTCGATCGTCATTACGAACATAGATCAACCATAGGCGGGTGATTCATAACAATCAATCAAATCTGACTGATTTAGCAAAGTCAGCCTAAATCGGCTGATGTCAGAACAGATTGACGGGCTTGACGATGTCCGCGTAGATCAACAGGGCGCTCATGCCCATCAACAAGGCCGCCACGACGTAGGTCACGGGCAGCAGTTTCGCGATGTCGAACGCTCCCGGGTCCGGCCGGCCGCGCAGCCTGGCTACGGCGCGGCGCGCTCCTTCGTACAGGGCTCCGGCCACATGGCCGCCGTCAAGGGGCAGCAGCGGGATGAGGTTGAATACGGCCAGTGCGAAGTTCAGGCCAGCCAGCAGGCCCACGAGGGTGGCGAGCCGGGACTGGAGCGGGACAGCTTCCATGGCGGCAACCTCGCCGGCCACCCGGCCCACGCCCACCACGCTGATGGGGCCGTTGGGGTCCCGGGGTTCCTCGCTGAAAGCGGCCTTGGCTACGCCCACCACACGGGCGGGCAGGTTGAACACCACGCCGGCCACCTGCCGGATGTTCTCTCCGGCCATGGGCAGGACGGACGACGCCGGCTGGGACACGAGCGCCGTTTGCGCGCCGATGCCAAGGAAACCGACGTCCTGGTACTGGAGGTTGCCGGCAGCATCGGTGGCCTGCCGCCCGTCGGCGCCCATCACGGGCCGGGAAGACAGGACCGGCGTCACCGTGGTTGACACGGCAGCGCCGTCCCGCTGAACGGTGATGGCCACTTCCTTGCCGGCAGAGGCGCGGATCCACTCCGTCAGCTGGTCCCAGCTGGTGACGGCCTTGCCGTCGAAGGAGGTGATGGTGTCATTGGGTTTGAGTCCCGCCGCTGCCGCGGGGGTCAGCTGGCAGTCGGCAGAGTCGGGATCGACGGTTTGCCCTGCGGCCACTTGGCATTTGGAGACGTCGGAGATGGTGGTGGTGGCGGTGGCAATGCCAAATCCCATCAGGAGGACGGCCGTCAGCACCACCCCGAGGACCATGTTCATGGCCGGCCCGCCCAGCATCACGATCACTTTTTTCCAGACCGGCAGCCGGTAGAAGACGCGGTCGTGGTCGCCGGGTCCTACCTCTTCGTGGGCTAGTGACCGGGCTTCCGTAGCCAGCGTCTGGAACATCCCGGTACTGGAGGGCCGGACCGAGCCGTCCTCCTTGTTGGGCGGGTACATGCCGATCATCGAGACGTAGCCGCCCAGCGGAACGGCTTTCACGCCGTACTCGGTTTCACCCTTGCGGCGTGACCAGAGGGTGGGCCCGAAGCCGATCATGTACTTGGTGACGCGCACCTTGAAGAGCTTGGCCGGCACCAGGTGCCCCACCTCGTGGAGGGCGATGGACACGGCAATGCCGACGGCCACGAAGACGACGCCGAGGATGAAAAGTAGGACAGGGGTCATGGAGGTGCTGCTGCTTCCTAGAGACTGCTGACTGCTAAACGTTCGTGGGCGCGGGCGCGTGCCCAGCTTTCAGCATCCAGCACCGACTCCACTGTCAGCCCGGAGGAACCTGAGTGTTCGCTGAGCACCCCGTCCACGGTATCGACGATGTCGGTGAACCGGATCCGGCCCGCATGGAACGCCGTAACGGCCTCTTCGTTGGCCGCATTGAAAACAGCAGGGAAGGTGCTGCCTTGCTTGGCGGCGTCCTTGGCAAGGTCAACGGCCGGGAAGGCTGCAGCATCCAGGGGTTCAAAGGTCCAGGTGGCGGCCTGGGTCCAGTCGCAGGCGGGCGCGGCCATGGGTACCCGGGCCGGCCAGCCCAGGCCAAGGGCAATCGGAAGCCGCATGTCCGGCGGGGAGGCCTGGGCAATGGTGGAGCCGTCAACGAACTGGACCATGGAATGGACGACGGACTGCGGGTGCACCACCACATCGATCCGGTCGAGCGGGATATCGAACAGCAGGTGGGCTTCGATGACTTCCAGTCCCTTGTTGACCAGGGTGGCCGAATTGGTGGTGACCATGACCCCCATGTCCCAGGTGGGGTGCGCCAGCGCCTCGCGCGGCGTGACGGAATGCAGCTGCTCCCGGCTCCTGCCGCGGAAAGGCCCCCCCGAGGCGGTCAGGATGAGCCGGTCCACCTCGGCTGCCGTCCCTGCGCGCAGGCACTGGGCGATCGCCGAGTGTTCCGAGTCGACGGGCACAATCTGGCCTTCCTTGGCCGCAGCCTTGACCAGGCTGCCGCCAACGATCAGCGATTCCTTGTTGGCCAGGGCCAGGGTGGCCCCGGAGCGGAGTGCCGCAAGGGTGGGCGCCAGGCCAATGGAACCGGTGATGCCGTTGAGGACCACGTCCGCTTCCACCGCGGCGATCCGGGCCGAGGCGTCAGGTCCGGCCACGATTTCCGGGCGGTATCCGGGACGGCCGGCGGCGGCTGCTGCTTCCCGGATAAGGGATTCCAGCCGGCGGGGGTAACCGGCGGCGATGCCCACCACGGCGGCGCCGGTGTGGACCGCCTGGCGGGCCAGCAGTTCAAGGTTGCCGCCACCGGCACTGAGTGCCACCACCTCGAACAGGTGCGGGGCGCCGTCGACGACGTCGATCGCCTGGGTGCCGATGGAACCGGTGGATCCGAGGAGGACGATTCTGCGTGGCTGCATCCGTTAAGTATCCCGCACGCGGCCGGGCCTGCTGCGCCTTGACCGCCGGGCGGCCGGGCGTAACGTGGAAACCGTGGACTGGCTCACCTGGTTCGATGCGCCGGAGTATGAATTTGCCCGGCAGGTGCTGCAACGGGGCGTCGCAGCGTTGTATTTCGTTGCGTTCCTGTCCACGCTGAACCAGTTCCCGGCCTTGCTCGGAGAGCGCGGCCTCCTTCCGGTGCCGGACTTCCTGGCCGCGTTTTCCTGGTTGTCCCGGCCCACGCTGTTCCGTTGGCGTTATTCCGACCGGCTGCTGCGCGGTGTCTGCGCCGCAGGCCTGGCGGTCTCGGCGCTGCTCGTCGCCGGGCTCCCCCAGGCCGGACCGCCCTGGGTTCCATTGCTGGCGTTCCTTGCCCTGTGGCTTTTGTACATGTCCATCGTGAACGTGGGGCAGACCTTCTACGGGTTCGGCTGGGAGATGCTGCTGCTGGAGGCCGGTTTCACCGTGGCCTTCCTGGGATCGGACCAGACGGAACCGCCGCGGACCATCCTGATCCTGGTGGTGTGGCTGGTGTTCCGGCTGGAATTCGGGGCAGGCATGATCAAGATCCGCGGCGGCCGCGAGTGGCGGGACCTGACGGCCTTGTACTACCACCATGAAACCCAGCCCATGCCGGGCCCCCTCAGCAGGCAGGCACACCTGCTGCCGAAGCCGCTGCACCGGATCGAAGTGGTGGGCAACCACATCGCCCAGCTGGTGGTGCCGTTCCTGCTGTTCGCCCCGCAGCCGGTGGCGGGCGTGGCGGCGGCCGTCGTCGTGGCCACCCAGCTGTGGCTGGTGGCGAGCGGCAACTTTGCATGGCTGAACTGGATGGCGATCATCCTGGCGTTTGCCGCGGTCAGCGATCCCGTGGCCCACGCCGTGATCCCGGCCGTCCCGGCGGACTGGCACGCCGGCGCAGCACCGGCCACTCCCCTGTGGTGGCTGGCCATAACGCTGGCGGCGTCCCTCCTGCTGCTGGTCCTTAGCTACTGGCCTTTGCGGAACCTCTTCTCCCGCCGGCAGCTCATGAATGCCAGCTTCAACCGGTGGCAGCTGGTCAATGCCTACGGCGCCTTCGGCACGGTGACCAGGCAGCGCATCGAAATCGTGGTGGAAGGAACCTTGGACGGGAACCCCGGGGACGCGTCGGACTGGCGCGAGTACGGCTTCAAGGGCAAACCCGGCGATGTCAGCCGCATTCCCCGGCAGTGGGCTCCGTACCACCTGCGGCTGGACTGGCTGATGTGGTTCCTGCCGCTGCGGAGCGTGCACGAGGAATGGTTCTATGCCTTCCTGGGCAAACTGCTCGTGGCGGACCGGCAGGTGTTGCGGCTGCTCCGGCATGACCCGTTCGACGGCGCCGCGCCGCGCCTGGTGCGCGTGCGAAGTTTCCATTACCGCTTCGCCACCCGGAAGGAGCTCCGGGAGACCGGGAACCGCTGGGTGCGGACGCTGCTGTACGAGCCCATTCCGCCCACGTCCCTGCGCCGGCCGACGGGACGGAAGGGCAGCTAGGCGTCCCTGCCTGCACGGCGCAGGATGCCTTCGGCGTGCTTCAGGATTGGCCCGTCGATCATCTTTCCGTGGTGTTGGAAGACCCCGCTCCCGGCCGCCGCGGCAGCGTCCAGCAGTTCACGCGCCGCGGCCACCTCCTCTTCGGAGGGAGCGTAGGCTTTGCGGACCACGGCGGCCTGGCCGGGATGGATGCACGCTTTGGAGCCGAACCCGGAGGCCACGGCGTCGGCGGTTTCGTCCGCCAGCCCGTCGAGGTCGGGGATGTTGGTGTACACGGCGTCGATGGCTTCCTTGCCCAAGGCCCTGGCGGCCAGCAGCACCGAGGAGCGGGCGTGCAGGGCCACCGCCCGGTAGCCGCCGTCGTCCTTCCTGCTGGAGGTGCCGCCCAACGTGGCCACGAGGTCCTCCGCTCCCCACATCAGGGCCACAACGTTGGGGGCAGCCGCAATGGCGGGGGCGTTCAGCACGCCCAGGGCCGTTTCGCACAGCGCAATGACCTGGTAGCCTTCCAGCGCCTTGAGCTGTTCAGCCGATTCCGCCTTGGCGAGCATCACCGTGCGGTACGGCGTGTGCGCCAGGCAGTGCAGGTCCTTCGCGAAGTCGTCCGTGCCGACCGGGTTGACCCGGACGATGGTCCGGCTGGGGTCAAGTTCGGGATCGTCTCCTGCAGCGCCCGCCTGGGCCAGGATTGCCCCGCGCGCCCGCTGCTTGTCCGGTGGCGCCACGGCGTCCTCGAGGTCCAGGATCACGGCGTCCGCCCGCGCTGCGGCTTTCAGGTAGCGCTCGGGGCGGTCGGCGGGGCAAAAGAGCAGGGCCGGGCCCATCACAAATGTCATACGGGCATTCTCCCCTGTGCGTCGGGCTGGTCCTGGTGGGCGGCCCGGGTCCACATCAGGCAGCTTCTCGTGGCCCGTGCCACCACGGCTCCGTCCTGGTTGCGCCCGGTGTGCTCCATGGTGGCAATGCCCTGGCCCGGCCGGGAGGCCGAAAGCCGTTTGCCGGTGATCACGGTCTCTGTGTAGAGCGTGTCCCCGTGGTAGAGCGGGTGCGGAAAGGAGACATCGGTCAGCCCGAGCTGGGCGATGATGGTCCCCTGGGTCAACTGGGTGACGGACTGCCCCACCATGGTGGCGAGGGTGAACATCGAGTTCATCAGCCGCTGGCCAAAAGGCTGCCCCGCGCTCCAGGCAGCATCCAGGTGCAGCGCCTGCGTGTTCATGGTGAGGGTGGTGAAAAGGACGTTGTCCGTTTCCGTCACGGTGCGTCCAGGCCGGTGGGCATACAGCACGCCCTCCTCCAGCTCGTCGAAGTAGAGCCCGCGCTGCTCGATGACGCGCCGGCCGCCCCCTGGGGCCGCTGGTCCGGCCGGGAACCTATCAGTGGGGTCGGTGCCGGTCATACGGTGAGTTCCTGGTCTTCTTCGTACAGTTCCGCGCCGGTGGCGGCCACCACGTCTTCGACGGAAACGTTGGGGGCCAGCTCGCGCAGGACCAGCCGGGAGGGGCCGCCGTCCCGGACGACGTCGATTACGGCGAGGTCGGTGATGATCCGGTCCACGCAGCCTTTGCCGGTCAGCGGGAGCGAGCACTCCCTGACAATCTTGGGATTGCCGTTCCGGTCCACGTGCTCCATCATCACGATCACGCGCTTGGCGCCAAACACCAGGTCCATGGCGCCGCCCATTCCCTTGACCATCTTTCCCGGGACCATCCAGTTGGCGAGGTCTCCGTTGGCGGCCACTTCCATCGCGCCGAGGACGGCGAGGTCCACGTGGCCGCCGCGGATCATGCCAAACGACGTCGCCGAGTCGAAGAACGCCGCACCCCGGTTGACCGTCACGGTCTCCTTGCCGGCATTGATCAGGTCCGGATCCACCGCATCCTCTGCCGGGTAGGGGCCGACGCCCAGGATCCCGTTCTCCGAGTGCAGCACCACTTCCACCCCGGCCGGAATGTAGTTGGGAATCAGGGTGGGCATGCCGATGCCCAGGTTGACGTACTGGCCGTTGCGGAGTTCCCGGGCAACCCTGGCGGCCAGTTCGTTCCGCGTCCAGCCTTTGCCGCCTGCTGCGGCGGCGGCTCCGCCGGGCCCGGGCTGGTGCCCGCCGCCGCGCCGGTATTCCGGACGGACCGCTTCCGGGCGGGGCGCCTCGGGGCTGTTGGGATCCATGGTCATGCTCCTGCCTGCTGGTCACTGCCGGCGGGGCTTCCGCCCGCCGCGGCCGGGCCCGCCAGGGCCACCGTCCGCTTTTCGATGCGCTTTTCCCCGCCGGCCGCCAGGACCACCCGCTGGACGAAGATCCCGGGGGTGTGGATGTGTTCGGGGTCCAGTTCGCCGGGTTCGACGAGTTCCTCCACCTCGGCGATGGTGATGCGTCCGGCCATGGCGCAGAGCGGGTTGAAGTTCATGGCCGTGGCATGGAAGACCAGGTTGCCGTGCCGGTCACCCTTCCAGGCGTGCACCAGCCCGTAGTCGGGGGTGAGGGATTCTTCCAGGACGTAGTCCACTCCCCCGAAGGAGCGCACTTCCTTGGCCGCGGAGGCGATCGCGATGCCGCCGTCGGCGTCGTACTTCTGCGGCAGGCCGCCGTCGGACACCTGGGTCCCCACCCCCGCCTTGGTGTAGAACGCGGGGATGCCGGCGCCGCCGGCGCGCAGCTTCTCGGCCAGGGTGCCCTGCGGTGTCAACACCACCTCGAGCTCACCGGCAAGGTACTGGCGGGCGAACTCCTTGTTCTCCCCCACATAGGAGCTGATGGTGCGGCGGATGCGGCCGTCACGGAGCAGGATCCCCAAGCCCCAGTCATCCACGCCGCAGTTATTGCTGACCGTTTCCAGGCCAGTAGTGCCGGCGCGGTGCAGGGCGTCGATCAGGGCCACCGGGATGCCGCACAGCCCGAAGCCGCCGACCGCCAGGGAAGCCCCGTCCGGGATATCCGCCACGGCGGCGTCGGCGCTGGCTACAACCTTGTCAATCATCATTGATCCTTTCCGGCCGGCTGCGATCCGTACTGCTGGCGCAGGTGCTTACAGTCCCAGTTCACGGGCGATCAGCATCAGCTGGACTTCCGTGGTGCCCTCCCCCACTTCAAGGATCTTGGAGTCGCGGTAGTGGCGTGCCACGGTGAACTCGTTGATGAAGCCATAGCCGCCGAATACCTGGGTGGCATCCCGCGCGTTGTCCATGGCCGCCTCGCCTGCGACCATCTTAGCGATGGCCGCCTGGGTCTTGAACGGCTTGCCGGCCAGCATCCTGGCGGCCGCATCATAGTAGGCCAGGCGGGCCGTGTGGGCCCGCGCTTCCATCCGCGCGATCTTGAAGGAGATGGCCTGGTACTTGCCGATTTCCTGGCCAAATGCCCGGCGTTCCCTGGCGTATTTGACCGACAGGTCCACGCAGCCTTGGGCGGCGCCGGTGGCCAGCGCGGCGATGGCGATCCGGCCTTCGTCCAGGATGGACAGGAAATTCGCGTACCCGCGCCCTTCCTCGCCGAGGAGGTTTTCCTCCGGTACGCGGACATCCTTGAGGGTCAACGGGTGGGTGTCGGAGGCGTTCCAGCCCACCTTGTTGTACGGCTTCTCGGCTTTGAAGCCCGGCGTATCCGTGGGCACGAGGATGGTGGAGATCTCCTTCCGCAGGCTGCCGTCGGGGCGTTCCTGCTGCCCGGTGACGGCGGTGACGGTAACCAGGCGGGTGATGTCGGTTCCCGAGTTGGTGATGAACTCCTTGTTGCCGTTGATCACCCAGTGACCGTCCTCCCGCCGGGCGTGGGTCTTGGTACCGCCGGCGTCAGAGCCGGCCTCGGGTTCGGTGAGGCCGAAGCCTGCGAGCGCCTGGCCGGACGCCAGCATGGGCAGCCATTCCTGCTTCTGGGCGTCGGTACCGAAGCGGTACACCGGCATGGCACCCAGGGAAACGCCGGCCTCCAGCGTGATGGCCACCGACTGGTCCACGCGGCCGAGTTGTTCCAAGGCCAGGGCGAGCGCGAAGTAGTCGCCGCCCATGCCGCCGAATTCCTCCGGGAAGGGCAGCCCGAACAGGCCCATTTCGGCCATCTGTTTCACCACGTCGTACGGGAAGCTGTGTTCCTCATCGTGTTTGGCGGAGACAGGGGCCACCACGTTGTCCGCGAAGTCGCGGACGGTGTCGCTGAGGTCCTGGTATTCCTCGCTGAGTTCGAATCCGGTCATGGTCAGGCTCCTTCGCCTTGGCTGGTGGCTGTGTCTGTGTCGATATCTGCGGGCGCTGGTTCCGCGTCTGCAGGGTGGGGGTGCACGGTGGCCAGGACCTGGTCGGCCTTCACGAGGTCGCCGGTGCGGGCGCTGAGGTGCACGGTGCCGGCCAGCGGCGCAACGAGGTGGTGCTCCATCTTCATGGCCTCCACGGACACCAGGACCTCCCCGGCCTGGACCGCGTCGCCGTCGGTGACCGGGACGGCCACCACGGTTCCCGGCATTGGCGAGCGCACCTCGGGGTCCGCTGAGCCTTCTTCGCGTTGAATGGCGGCCAGCACCCGGTCCAGCCGTGCCTCCCGGGTCAGGACCTCAAGCCGGCAGGACCAGCCATCACTGCCCAGGAAGAGCCGTGTGGGCCGGCCGGGGCTTGCGCCCACCGCGTAGTTTTGGGTGTCGTCGCCGAGCCGGAGGACGGCCCGCCGCGGGTCCTCAAGGGACAGTCCGGCGCGCTCCTGCTTTCGCCCGTCAACGGCTGCCGTGACGGCGGCTGCCCTTGCCGGGCTTCCGGTGACCTCAACCGTGGCCACGCCGTCGTCGGCCGTTCCCAGGCTGATCCGGCGCGGTGCCGGCGTTCCGAGCCGCCAGCCGTTGTGGGCCCGCCACGGTCCGCTCCCCGGGGCAGTGTTGTGGTCCTCCAGGGAGAGCGCGTACAGCGCCGCGGCCACCAGTTCGGCGTCACCGGCCTTCCGGAATTCCATGCCGGGCAGCTTGCGTTCGATCAGGCCGGTGTCCAGGTGGCCGGCCTTGACGTCGGAGTCGTTCAGCAGGAGCCGCAGGTACTCCACATTGGTGTCGATGCCCAAGGCGGTGTAGCGGGCCAGGGCCTCGTCAAGGGTTGCCAGCGCGGCACCGCGGTCTTCGCCCCACGCGATGACCTTGGAAATCATGGGGTCATAGTGGGCCGGGAGTTCCAGACCCTCCAGCAGGGAGGAGTCCACCCGGACCCGGCCCCCGGCCGGGGATGGCAGTTCGTCCAGCACCAGCACGGTCCCGGTGGAGGGGAGGAAATTCTTCTCCGGCACCTCGGCGTACACGCGCGCTTCCACGGCATGGCCGGAAAGTTCGACGTCGGCCTGCCGGAGCGTCAGTTCGGCACCGGCGGCGATCCTTACCTGCCATTCCACGAGGTCGGTGCCGGTGACCATTTCGGTCACCGGGTGCTCCACCTGCAGCCTGGTGTTCATCTCCATGAAGAAGAACTCGTCCGGTGCGTCGTCGGAAACCAGGAATTCCACGGTTCCGGCGCCCCGGTAGTTCACGCTGCGGGCTGCATTGCAGGCCGCCTCGCCGATCCGTGCCCGAATGGCCGCCCCGTCCGGAAGGCCCTCCAGCAGCGGCGACGGCGCTTCCTCGATGACTTTCTGGTGACGCCGCTGCAGCGAGCATTCCCGCTCGCCCAGGTGGATGACGTTGCCGTGGCTGTCCGCCAGCACCTGCACTTCGATGTGCCGTGGGGTGGTCACCAGGCGTTCCAGGAACAGGGTGTCGTCGCCGAACGCGGCGGCGGCCACGCGCCGGGCCGTTGCCAGGGCGGCGGCCAGGTCCTCCGGTTTTTCGACGGCGTGCATCCCCTTGCCGCCGCCGCCGGCGGAGGGCTTGATCAGGAGCGGAAAGCCGACCCCGCCGGCTGCCTCCACCAGTTCGCTGTCGGTCATGCCGGGCTCGGCGATGCCGGGAACCACGGGCACGCCGTAGCCGGCCACGTGGTTCTTGGCCCGGATCTTGTCTCCCATGACGTTCAGGGCCTCCACGCCGGGGCCGATGAAGGTGATGCCGGCCTTCTCCAAGGCGCGGGCGAAGTCCACGTTCTCGCTGAGGAAGCCGTACCCAGGGTGGACGGCTTCGGCACCGGATTGCCGGCATGCTCCGATGATGGCGTCCGCGCTCAGGTAGCTGTCGACGGCGGCTGCCGGGCCGATGCGCACGGCCGCGTCAGCTTCGCGGACGTGGCGGGCGCCGGCGTCGGCATCGCTGTAGACGGCCACCGACCGGATGCCCAGGCGGCGCAGGGTCCGGATGACCCGGCAGGCGATTTCACCGCGGTTTGCCACCAGGACCGTGCCGAACAGGCGTGGGGTGGACGTGCCGCCGGGGGCTGGATCTGTTCGGGTTTGCATGGTCATTGCGGGCTCACATCCGGAAGAGGCCGAAGGAGGTCTCCGGCAAGGGGGTGCGGGAGACGACGTCGAGCGCCAGTCCCAGGACGGTGCGGGTGTCTGCGGGGTCGATCACGGCATCGTCCCAGAGCCTGGCCGTGGAGTAGTAGGGGCTGCCCTGGTCCTCGTACTGGCGGCGGATGGGTGCTTTGAACGCCTCTTCGTCGCTTGCCGGCCATTCTTCGCCGGCCGCCTCGTACTGGTCGCGTTTCACGGTGGCCAGGACGCTGGCGGCCTGGTTGCCGCCCATGACGGAGATCCGGGCGGCGGGCCACATCCAGAGGAACCGCGGCGAATAGGCCCGGCCGCACATCGAATAGTTGCCGGCGCCAAAGGAGCCGCCGATCACCACCGTCAGCTTGGGAACGCGGGCAGTGGCCACGGCGGTCACCATCTTGGCGCCGTTCTTGGCGATGCCGCCCTGCTCGGCGTCCTTGCCCACCATGAAGCCGGAGATGTTCTGCAGGAACAGCAGGGGGATGCCGCGCTGGTCGCAGAGTTCGATGAAATGGGCGCCCTTGAGCGACGATTCGCTGAAAAGCACGCCGTTGTTGGCCACGATTCCCACGGGGTGTCCGCAGATCCGGGCGAATCCCGTGACAAGGGTGGTGCCGTATTCCCGTTTGAACTCGTGGAACCTGCTGCCGTCCACCAGCCGGGCGATGACTTCGTGGACGTCGTAGGGGGCGTTGACGTCCGTGGGCACGGCGCCGTAGATTCCGTCCGGGTCGACGGCGGGTTCGACGACGGGCTCCACCTGCCAGGCGGGCGCGGCGGGCGGCGGGAGGGTGGCAACGATGTCCCGGATGATCTGCAGGGCGTGCTCGTCGTTTTCGGCCAGGTGGTCGGTCACCCCGGAGATGCGTGCGTGCACGTCTCCACCGCCGAGTTCCTCCGCAGTCACGATCTCGCCGATGGCGGCCTTCACCAGGGGCGGGCCACCCAGGAAGATCGTGCCTTGGTTCCTGACAATGACTGTCTCGTCGCTCATGGCGGGGACGTAGGCACCGCCGGCGGTGCATGACCCCATGACGGCGGCGATCTGCGGTATCTTCGCGGCGGAGAGCCTGGCCTGGTTGTAGAAGATGCGGCCAAAATGGTCCTTGTCCGGAAAGACCTCATCCTGCTTGGGAAGGAACGCCCCGCCCGAATCCACCAGGTAGATGCAGGGCAGCCCGTTTTCGAGGGCTATCTCCTGGGCACGCAGGTGCTTCTTCACCGTCATCGGGTAGTAGGTTCCGCCTTTGACGGTGGCATCGTTGGAGATCACCAGCACCTGCCGCCCGTGCACCAGTCCGATCCCGGCGATGACTCCTGCGCCCGGTGCGTCGTCGCCGTACATCCCGTTGGCAGCCAGCGGCGCGATTTCCAGGAACGGGCTCCCGTCATCCAGCAACTGGTCGATCCGGTCCCGTGGCAGCAGCTTCCCCCGGGCCACGTGCCTCTCCCGCGATTTCTGTGGTCCGCCGAGGGCCGCGTCCGCCAGCCTCTTCCGGAGGTCGTCGGCGAGAGCCAGTTGCGCTTCCCGGTTGGCGCGGAAGGACTCGCTTGCGGGGTCGAGCCTGCTGGCCAGGGTCTCCATTGACGATCCGTTCCTGTCTGGACCGGGCCGGCTCCAGGCCAACTCGGTTAGTGACTAATAACTGAAATTCAGGTTAGTCTCGATTAACTGTGATGTCCAACACATAGTGGTATTGGTAGAATCTGCGTCGGTCCGAGGAGGAAAAGTGCCAAGCACGGGAACACAGTCCAGCAACGCCGCGCAGCCAGGCACCACGCCGCACCCGGCTCCCACCACGCAGCGCGGCAAGGCGAAGGAGAACCGGCGGCAGGCCCTGCTCACCGCGGCGGCTTCCCTGTTCGCACTGAACGGGTTCAACCGGGTGTCGCTCGAAGACCTTGGCGCGGCCGCGGGCGTGAGCGGCCCCGCGGTGTACCGCCATTTCCCGGGCAAGCAGGCAGTCCTCGCCGACCTCCTGGTGACCGTGAGCCAGGAACTGCTGGACGGCGGACGCCAGGTGGTGGAAGACAGCGCCGACCCGGCAGCCGCCCTGCGCCGGCTGGTGGAGTTCCAGGTGGACTTTGCGCTCGGCAAGCCCGACGTGATCCGCGTCCAGGACCGGGACCTCAGCAACCTCTCCGAGCAGGACCAGTCCGCGGTGCGCTCCCTGCAGCGCAGCTACGTGGAGTTATGGGTGGACGTCCTCGCGGGGGTCCACCCCGGGACGGACGCTGCCGAACTCCGCATGCGGGCGCACGCCACCTTCGGCCTCATCAACTCCACTCCGCACTCCGTCCGCAGCCATGGCCGGCGGATGGCGGCAGGCGTGGCCCGCCCCCTGCTTGAGCGCATGGCACTGGCAGCGCTGCTGGCGGACAGTGCAGGGGACGCCCCGCCCTCCCGCTAGACCATGGTGAGCACCATTCCCGGCTCGGCCAGGATGGTGCCGACGTCGGCCAGGAACCGGGAGCCTTGTTCGCCGTCCACCAGCCGGTGGTCGAAGGACAGGCTCAAGGTGATCACCTGGCGCAGGGCCACCTCGCCCCGGTATTCCCACGGCAGGGCCCGGACGGCGCCCAGCCCCAGGATGGCCGCTTCACCGGGATTGAGGATGGGGGTACCGGCGTCGATGCCGAAAACGCCGATGTTGGTGATGGAAATGGTGCCCCCGGACAGCTCGGCAGGCGTGGTCTTGCCGGCGCGGGCCGTTTCCGCGAGCGCCGTCAACGCCTGGGCGAGCTGCGGAAGTTGCATGGTGTCCGCATCCTTGATGTTGGGAACGGTGAGTCCCCGGGGCGTGGCCGCCGCGATGCCAAGGTTGACGTAGTTGTAGGTGACGATTTCCTGGTGTTCCTCATCCCAGTGCGAATTCAGCGCCGGATTCCTGCGGAGGGCGACGAGGACTGCCTTGGCCGCGAGCGTCAGCGGGGTGAGCTTGAAGCCGGCGAACTCCCTGCTGTTCTTGAGCCTGGCCAGCAGTTCAAGGCTTGGCGTCACGTCCACTGTGAGGAATTCGGTGGCATGCGGGGCGGTGAAGGCACTCTGCACCATGGCGGCCGCGGTGTATTTGCGGACGCCCTTGATGGGAGTCCGGGTTTCCCGCTCCCCCAACCGGCTGCCTGAGAGGGCCACCGGCTCCGCCAGGGGCGGGACAGCCTCTTCGTTGTGTCCGGCAAATCCCCGGACGTCTTCCCTGGTGATCAACCCGCCAGGCCCGGTGCCGGGAACCCGTGCCAGGTCCACCCCCAGGTCCCTGGCCAGCTTGCGCACCGGGGGTGTGGACCGTGGCCGCTCGGCGGTTGCAGTGTCAGCAGGCCTGGTTTCGGCAGGCTCGACCACCGCAGGCCCGGTTTGGACCGGCGCGGTTTTAACCGGCTCAGTTTTGAGCGGCTCGATTTTGACCGGCTCGGTTTTGACCGCGCCAACCACCGGGGCGGCGAAGTTCCGGGGCCGGCGGGCCGGCCGGCCGGAGCCTTCGACGACGGCGCCGTAGCCCACCAGGTTCAGTTCCCGTTTCTGCGTTTCCCCGCCGCGCTCTCCCGGCTCCGCCGTCAACGTGCCGGACGGGCCCGAAGGTGCCGTTCCGGCGTCGTCCGGCACCTCGAACGAGACAATGGGCTTGCCCACCTCAACCACGGACCCGGGCTGCTCGTGGAGCTCCTTGATAACCCCGGCATACGGAGAGGGAAGCTCCACCACGGCTTTGGCTGTCTCCACCTCGGCAATGACCTGGTTCAGGCTGACGGTGTCCCCAACGTCCACTTTCCAGCTGAGGATTTCTGACTCTGTGAGCCCTTCGCCCAGGTCAGGGAGACGGAATTCCTTGATCATGGTGGCGCTCATCCTTCCAGCCCGCTCAGGGAATTCGGGCGGCCCAAGGCGCGGTCCACGCCGTCGAGGATACGGTCCAGGCCCGGCAGGTGGTGCATTTCCAGCTTGGAGTACGGGTACGGAATGTCGAACCCGGTGACCCGGACCGGAGCAGCTTCGAGGTGGTAGAAGCACCGCTCGGTGATGCTGGCGGCCACTTCCGCCCCGAGGCCGCCGGACTGTCCGGCTTCGTGCGTGACCACCAGGCGCCCGGTCTTGCGCACGGAGGCCACCACGGCGTCGTAGTCCACCGGGGCCAGCGAGCGCAGGTCGATGACTTCGAGGGAGATTCCCTCGTCGGCTGCGGCCGTGGCGGCGTCCAGTGCGGTCTTGACCAGGGGTCCGTAGGCCACCAGGGTGGCGTCGGTACCCTCGGTCAGCACGCGGGCCCTGTCCATGGGCAGGGCGGAGGAAAGAGCGGCCGACTCATCCACCTCGCCTTTGTCGTGGTAGCGGCGTTTGGGTTCGAAATACAGGACGGGATCGTCGCAGGAAATGGCCTGCTGGATCACGGTGTACGCGTCCTGGGGGTTGGAAACGGCCACCACGCGCAGCCCGGAGGTGTGCGTGAAGTACGCTTCCGGGGACTCGGAGTGGTGCTCCGGCGAGCCGATCCCGCCGCCGAAGGGAACCCTGATGGTGATGGGCATCTTCACCGCGCCGCGGGTGCGGTAATGCAGCTTGGCCACCTGGCTGACGATCTGGTCGAACGCCGGATAGATGAATCCGTCGAACTGGATCTCCACCACAGGGCGGTAGCCGCGGTAGGCCAGGCCGACGGCGGTCCCCACGATGGCGGATTCGGCCAGCGGCGTGTCCACCACCCGGTGCGTGCCGAAGTCTTTTTGCAGGCCGTCGGTTACCCGGAACACGCCGCCGAGGGCACCGATGTCCTCGCCGAGGAGCACTACCTTGGAGTCGCTTTCCAGCGACTTCCGCAGGCCTGCGTTTATGGCGCGGGCAAAGGTCAACTGGGTCATCAGCGTGCACCTTCCTCTGAAACTGCTCCTGCGGGGTCGCCGAATGAAGCCAGGTAGCGGGCGTAGTGGTCCTGCTGGCGTTCAAGCCAGGAGTTGGGGGTGCTGTAGACGTGCTTGAACACGTCCATCGGCTGGGGATCCGGCATGGTGGTGCAACCGCGGCGCATTTCCGCTGCCACGGAATCGGCCTTGTGCCGGACCTGCTCCTGCAGCTCCGCGGTCAGGAGGCCCTTCCGGTCCAGGAGCGATGCCAGCCGGGAGATGGGGTCCTTTGCCGCCCAGTCCTCCAGTTCGTTGGCGTCCCGGTAGCGGGTGGGATCATCGGCGGTGGTGTGCGGTCCCATCCGGTAGGTGACGGCTTCGATGAAGGTGGGGCCGCCGCCGCGCCGCGCCCGGTCCAGTGCAAGCCGGGTGCCCGCCATGACAGCCAGGACGTCATTGCCGTCCACCCGCAGGCTGGGGATGCCGAAGCCTGTGGCCCGCTCCGCAAGGTGGATGTGCGACTGCAGCCGTACGGGCTCGGAGATGGCCCAGTGGTTGTTGGTGCAGAAGAACACCACGGGGGCCTGGAAGCTGGCGGCGAACACCATGGCCTCGTTGACGTCGCCTTCGCTGGTGGCGCCGTCGCCGAAGTAGGTAACGGCCACGGCATCGGCGCCGTCGTTCTGGATGCCCATGGCATAGCCGGTGGCATGGAGGGTTTGGGCGCCAATGATGATCTGCGGCGTTGCCATGTTGATGCTGTAGGGGTCCCACCCGCCGGAGGCGTTGCCGCGCCAGACCCGGAGCAGGTCTGTCAGGTCCACTCCCCGGCAGTAGGCCACGCCGTTCTCGCGGTAGCTGGAGAAGACGAAGTCGTCCGCCCGCATGGCCCGTCCCGAACCGATCTGGGACGCCTCCTGCCCCAGCAGCGGCGGCCAGAGCGCCAGCTCTCCCTGCCTTTGCAGGGCGGTGGCTTCAACATCGATCCGCCGGATGACCGTCATGTCCTCGAACAGCGAACACAACTGCTCGTCGGTGATGTCCTTGACCCAAAAATCAAACTCCGGGTGGCTGATCCGCTCGCCTTCCGGGGTGATCAACTGGAGGAGTTCCTGCCCGGACGCGGTGGATTCCCCTGCGTTGTCGGGGGTGATTGCACCGCCATGGCCCGTTTCGTCTGTAGACACGATTGCCGCAACCTTCGTACGTCGTTGACCTGTGGTTTTCGGGCTTTTGGCTCCAGCCGCCACCGGCCTTCCGGGCGCCATTGCCCCAGATACTGTGACCCTACTCACAATGCTCAGGGGGTACAACCACCACGGCTGTTTCTGAGCAGAATGCACTGTCCGCCGTGCTGCCACCGTGCTAGCGTTGCGCATTATGCAAGCTTTGGATGGCACTGACACCCGCCTGCTGTCGGCGCTGTCGCAGGACCCGCGCCGGACCGTGGTGGCACTGGCGCAAAAGCTCGGCCTGTCCCGGAACACCGTCCAGGCGCGGATGGCACAGCTGGAAAAGAAGCACGTCTTCCTGTCCTTCGAACGGCGCATTAATCCAGTGGCGCTGGGGTACCCGCTGATGGCCTTCATCTCCGTGCACGTCCAGCAGCAGAAACTTGGGCGGCTGGCGGAGGAGATCGCGGCGATCCCCGAGATTTTGGAGGGGTACGGGCTCACGGGGTCGGCAGACCTGCTGCTGCGCGTGGTGGCCAAGGACGCCGAGGACCTGTTCCGGATCAACGGCAAGATCCTGGCCTGCGACGGCGTGGAGCGGGCGGACACGGCCCTGGCCATGGGCGAGCTGATCCCCTTCCGGGTGCAGCCCCTCCTGGAACGGGGCTCGGAGGGAGGGTAGCTGCACCACGGGAGGCACGACGCCGGAGGCCGGGGTTATAGGCTGGTTCCAGTTACGCTCCGGGCCGGGATGGGCCCGGGCAATCCGCCGGTGCCACCGCACCCGTCCCCGAAAGGCTCCCCCTTGAGCAGTCCCCAGGATTCGTACCGGCACGGACACGCGGACCCGTCGCCGCAGCAACTGCCCCCGATGCCTGCGCAGCCGGCCCCGTTCGGCCTGCCCGGGGAACGTCCGCGGGTGCGCAGCCGGCGGAAACTGTGGATCGTGCTCGGCGGCATCGGCGGGGTGCTGCTGTTGGTGATCCTCGGCGTCGTGATCCTGGTGAACGTGGTGAACAGTGCCACCAACCAGGCCAGGGGCCTCGCCGACGATTTCACCAAGAAGGTGATCGCGGGCGAGGTGACCACCGCATATGACAACTACCTTGACCCCGCGCTCCAGCAGCAGCTTTCCAAGGAGGCGTTCATCGCCGGGGTGAAAAGCCTGGAACTGGATGACTCCTGCAAGCCCGCCTACACCGACCTCAAGGTGGCCACCGAAAACGGCCTGAAATCAGCCGACGTGGCCGGCCAGATCAGCTGTAACGGCAAGAAGGTCGACCTCGCCTACCGCTTCGAGGGCACCAACGACCTCAAGATGACCAACATCAAGCTCCGGCCCGCTGCCTGACCGCTCCGCCGCGCGATTGCGGGCGTGCCGGTGCGGCCCCGGCAGCCGCGCAGTACAAAGGGTACTGATCTTTTCACCCATCCTTCTCCTGCAGTGATGCGAACTGCTTCCGAGGGTCCGTCCGGGCCCGGCGTTCGGGGAACTGTCCCCGCCCCAGGAAGGATTCAACCCATGCGCAACTCACCCAACCGTCTCGTCGCCACCGTTTTCGGAGCCGTCTACCTGCTGGTGGGCCTCCTCGGCTTTGCCGTCACGTCCGGCGTCGGATTCGTCGCCACCGAAGGCGCGAACCTGATCATCTTCGAGGTCAACCCGCTCCACAACGTCATCCACCTGGCCATTGGCGCGGCCCTGCTGTTCGCCGGGCTCCGCGGGACGGACACCGCGCGCACCCTCAACGCCAGCGTGGGGGCCGTTTACCTCCTGGTGGGCATCGTGGGCTTGTTCCTGCTGGACTCGCCGCTGAACATTATCGCCCTGAACGGTGCCGACAACGTCCTGCACCTCGCCAGCGCCGTCCTGCTCCTGGGCGTTGGCTTGTCCCTGGACAAGTCCCCGGCCGCTGCCCGGGCATAGCCATGGCGGCATCCGGTTTCGCCGCTTCCGGCCCGGCGGTTCCGGGGGCTGCTGCCGCCCCCGCCCGGCCGGCGTCTGACGCTGTCGCGGCGGTCCGGCTTGTTACCGGATTCGCCGGGTTCGGCGCGGGATCGGTCAACCTGGCGATTGCGTCCAGCTTCTTCGCCGCGGCAGCCGGGCCCGCGCAACCTCTTGGGCTTTTCGGTGCAGCAGCCGCGCTGTGGGGCACGGCCCTGCTGGCGGGAGCCATCGTGTTCCTGGCCAAGGAGCCTGCGGCGGGCGGCCGCCGGGTGCGGTATGCCTTGGGAGGCGCCGCAGCAGTCCATGTGGCGGCCATCGCCTTCGCCGCTCCGCGGACGTCCGGGCTCAACCTCACGCAGCTCTCCGCCCTGCTGCTGACGCTGATGATCATTGCGTCCCTTGGCTGGCTCGGGCGGACGGAAGCACGCCGGGAAGGCGGGCCGCGGGCAGGCAGCGGTACGGCGGGATCGGTCCGGCCCGGACGGCTGCTTGCGGCAGCCTTCGCCGGCGCCGTGCTGGTGGCGGGAATAGCGACGCCGGGACTCGCTGCGTCGACGGCGGGCCAGTACGCCGTCCCGCACGGAGAACACGGAAACCTGGCCCCGGCCGGCCACCATCAACGATGAAACGCAACGGCGAAAGCCGCCCACGGCTGCACCGCTGCACAACAAAAGAGCCTCCACACCGCACCAGCGGGATGGAGGCTCTTCCGTGTTCCGGGCTGCCCGGCGTCAGTTAGTGGTCAACCGCCTTTTCAGCCCCGATGCCCGTCAGCGAGCGCACTTCCATTTCGGCCTGCTTGGCCGGGTCCTCGCGCCGCTTGTCCAGCGTGGTGCCCAGCCAGCCCAGCAGGAACGCCAGCGGGATGGACACGATGCCGGGGTTGCTGAGCGGGAAGAGGGCGAAGTTGGCGCCCGGGATCATCGAGGTCTTGGCACCGGAAACCACCGGGGAGAAAAGGATGAGCAGGATCGCCGACGCCAGGCCGCCGTACATGCTCCACACCGCGCCCTGGGTGGTGAACTTCCGCCAGAACAGCGAGTAGATGATGGTGGGCAGGTTGGCGGACGCGGCGACGGCGAAGGCCAGGGCCACCAGGAAGGCCACGTTCTGGCCGTTGGCGAAGATGCCGCCCAGGATGGCCAGGATGCCGATCACCACCACGGTGCGCCGGGCCACCCGGACTTCCGTGGCGGCGTCGGCCTTGCCCTTGGCGATGACGTTGGCGTAGATGTCGTGCGCGAAGGAAGCGGCGGCGGTGATGGTCAGCCCGGCCACCACGGCCAGGATGGTGGCGAACGCTACCGCGGAGATGAAGCCGAGCAGCAGCGGGCCGCCCAGGTGGAAGGCCAGCAGCGGGGCGGCCGCGTTGACGCCGCCGGGGGCGCTCTTGATGGTGTCCGCGCCCACCAGGGCTGCGGCGCCGTAGCCGAGCACCAGGGTGAAGAGGTAGAACAGGCCGATCAGCCAGATGGACCACACCACGGACTTCCGGGCCTCCTTGGCCGTGGGCACGGTGTAGAAGCGCATCAGCACGTGCGGCAGGGCTGCCGTGCCCAGGACCAGGGCCAGGCCCAGGGACATGAAGTCCAGCTTCGAGGTTTCCGTCTTGCCGTACTGCAGGCCGGGGTTCAGGACGGCCGGGTTGTTGGCGGTTTCCACGGCGCCGCCCAGGAGGGCGGAGAGGTTGAAGCCGTAGATGGCCAGGACCCACAGCGTCATGACGGCGGCGCCGGCGATCAGCAGCATGGCTTTGATGATCTGCACCCACGTGGTGCCCTTCATGCCGCCGATCAGGACGTACATGATCATGAGGGCGCCGACGACGATGATTACCAGCGCCTGTCCGCCCCAGTCACTGATGCCCAGCAGGAGGGAGATCAGGCTTCCCGCACCGGCCATCTGGGCCAGCAGGTAGAAGAAGCAGACGGCAAGGGTGGAGATGGCCGCCGCTATCCGGACCGGGCGCTGCTTCAGCCGGAAGGACAGGACGTCCGCCATGGTGAATTTGCCGGTGTTCCGCAGCAGTTCGGCCACCAGGAGCAGCGCCACGAGCCACGCCACGAGGAAGCCGATGGAGTACATGAAGCCGTCATAGCCGTTGATGGCGATGGCGCCGGTGATGCCCAGGAAGGATGCCGCCGACAGGTAGTCCCCGGCGATGGCGGTGCCGTTCTGCGAGCCGGTGAAGGACCGGCCGGCGGCGTAGTAGTCGGCGGCGGTCTTGTTGTTCCGGCTGGCACGGAACACGATCACCATGGTCACGGCCACGAACAGGCCGAAGATGCCCATGTTCAAGAGGGTGGTGTCTTTGAGCGCGGCAACATCCACGGCGGCTGGGATTGCGATCATTTGTTGGCTCCGCCCACTCGGTGTCCGTCCTTGTCGAATTCGTGCCCCTCGATCTCATTCCTGATTTCGGTGGCGATCGGGTCCAGTTTCCGGTTGGAGTAGTGCACGTACCAGCCGGTGATGGCGAAGGTCGAGACGAACTGGAGCAGCCCCAGGATCAGGCCGACGTTAATGTTGCCCCAAACCTTGGTGGACATGAAGTCCACCGCGTAATCGGCCAGGAGGACGTAGGCGAAATACCACAGCAGGAAGGCCACTGCCATGGGGAAGACAAAGCTGCGGTGACGCCTGCGCAGTTCCTGGAACTGCCCGGTCGACTGGACTTGCTCGAAGTCCACGGACGCCGCTGCGTCCGGAGTATGGGCCTCGTTACCCATCGTTCCTCCTCATTGAGTCATGCGGGTACACACCGGGCGGCAGGGCCCGCGGCAGGAAACTGCCCGGGAACTCTGCCAGGGAAACCGCAGATGTGACTGCAATCACTCTGCGGCCTGTCCGGCGCGGTATTCCAGAACTACGCGGCGCGGGGTCGCTCAACGGCTGCGATGCTGCGGCAAACGGCACCCGCCGCTACGCTGGGCACCATGCCGGACTCCCCCCTCCTGACCGCCGCGGCAGTGGCGCTGATCGCCATGGCCATTGCCGTCGTCGTCGGCGTGGGCCTGAAGGTGCTCCGTTCCTTCAGGGAGCTGGGCACCGACGCCGAGCGGGCCACCTACCGCACGCTGCACGCCGCCTCCCAGGCAGGCCAGCACCTGCGCCGCGGGCTGAACCCGTCAGGAGCCGCGAAGGCCGCCCGCCAGCTTCGTTCCCTGCTGGGCTGCGACGCATTGGCCATAACCGACACGTCCGGCGTCCTGGCCTGGGATGGCGGCGCTGAGGAAATCCGGGCGCGGCTGATGCAGCTCGCCGCCGGCGCCATGGAATCAGGCCGGGCGGCCGTGCTACCTGCAGGCGCGGAGGGAACCGGCGGGCCCCTGGCCGCAGTTATCGCCCCGGTGCGGGCCGGCACCCGCGTGGTGGGCGCGGTGGCGGCGTTCGCCCCCACGGCCGGCGCGGGCCTCGTCCGTGCAACGGGGGAAGTGGCCGACTGGGTTGCGGTGCAGGTGGAACTCGCGGAGCTGGACGCATCCCGCACACTGTTGATGGAGGCGGAAGTGCGGGCGCTTCGAGCGCAGATCAGCCCGCACTTCATCTACAACTCGCTGAACGCCATCGCCTCGTTCATCAACACGGATCCCGAGCGGGCCAGGGAGCTCGTGGTGGAGTTTGCCGACTTCACCCGGTACTCGTTCCGGCGGCACGGCGACTTCACCACCCTTGCAGAGGAACTCCGGTGCATTGACCGCTACCTGCTGCTGGAACGGGCCCGGTTTGGCGAACGCGTCCAGGTCAGCCTGCGCGTAGCCCCCGAGGTCCTCAGCACCGTCATCCCCTTCCTGAGCCTGCAGCCGCTGGTGGAGAATGCCGTCCGGCACGGCCTTGAGGCCAAAGCGGGGCCCGGACACATCACCATCACCGCAGAGGACGCCGGCGCCTTCGCCGAAGTCACCATCGAGGACGACGGCGTGGGGATGGATCCGGAACAGCTCCGGTCCGTGCTGGCAGGCCACACCGACGGGGACCACGTGGGGCTGCGGAACGTGGATGCCCGGCTCCGGCAGGTTTACGGCAACGACCACGGGCTGGTGGTGGAAACGGCGCCGGGCGAGGGAACCCTGATCACCATGCGCGTACCCAAGTCCCAGCCCGGACATGACGCGTGAAGCGGCTCCCGCTGCTGGAAGTACCCTAGGAGCATGATTAACGTCCTCGTCGTTGATGATGAGCTGCCCGCCGTTGAGGAACTGGCTTTCCTGCTGGGCAGGGATGAGCGCATCGGCAAGGTGCTGCGGGCAACGTCCGGCGCGGAAGCCCTCGCAGCCCTGGCGGGCGGCGGCATCGACGCCGTGTTCCTGGACATTCACATGCCCGCCGTGTCCGGCCTGGACATCGCCGGCTTCATCGCCCGGAGCAGCAATCCCCCGGCGGTTGTGTTCGTTACCGCCGACGAGGACCATGCCCTGGCAGCGTTTGAACTGGCCGCCGTCGACTACCTGCTCAAGCCCGTCCGCACCGAACGCCTGGCGCGCTCCGTGGGCCGGATCAGTGAACTGCGCGACGGCGGCAGCGCGCCGGAGATGATCACGGTGGACCAGGGCGGGACCACCAGGATGATCCGGCGGGACGACGTCACGTATGTCCAGGCGCAGGGCGACTATGCCCGCCTGCACACCGCCGACGCCAGCTACCTGATCCGGGTGCCCCTGGCCGACCTGGAACAACAGTGGGCGGATGCGGGATTCATCCGGACGCACCGCTCCTACCTGGTGGCGCTGAAACACGTGTCCTCCATGAAGCTGGCGGCCGACGGGCCCCGCGTGACCGTGGCCGGGGCCGGGCTGCCCATCAGCCGGCGCCACCTGCCCACGGTGCGGGAGAAGCTGGAAGCAACCCGGATCAGGCCGCACGCATGACCAGGGTCCGGGTTACCGCCCCGCACGCCTCCCCCGGCGGCCCCGGCCGCGGCGGACCGCGCCCGCTGGAATCACGCGAAGCCGCCCAGGACACCGAGGTTGGCCAGGTATTCGTGCGTTCCCTGATCCGCTCGCAGCTGCGGCTGGCACTGGTTGTCGCCGGCGGCTTCCTGCTCATCCTGGCCGCGTTCCCCCTGGTGCTGGTCGCGGTTCCCGGCCTTGCCGACACCAAGATCGCCGGTATCCCGTTCGACTGGCTCCTGCTGGGCCTCGGCATCTACCCGGTCATCGGCTTGAGCGCGTGGCTGTATGTCAGGAGCGCGGCCCGCAATGAGGCTCGCTACCGCGACCTGGCCGGCGAACAATGAACCCGGCGGCACGGGGCGCCCCGGTGGTGCCGCAGTGAACGCCGGGGTCGCCATCACAGCGGTCGCGGTGGTGTCCCTCGCCACGGCGATCATCGGGTTCTACGGGCTGCGCATCTCGCGCACCACCGGGGATTTCTACGTCGCTTCCCGGACGGTGCGGCCATGGTGGAACGCGTCCGCGATCGGCGGCGAATACCTGTCCGCCGCCAGCTTCCTTGGCGTGGCCGGGCTGATCCTGTTGTCCGGGACCGACGCCCTGTGGTTCCCCGTGGGGTACACGGCGGGCTACCTGATGCTGCTGCTTTTCGTCGCCGCGCCACTGCGCCGGTCCGGGGCGTACACCATCCCGGACTTCACGGAATCCAGGCTGGCGTCGCGGACCGTCCGCAGGGTGACCAGCCTGGTGGTGGTCATGGTCGGCTGGCTGTACATCGTGCCGCAACTCCATGGCGCGGCCCTGGCCATCCGCATCACCACGGGCCTGCCGTCCTGGGTCGGCTCGGTGGCCGTCGTGGTGGTGGTGTGCCTGACCGTGGCAGCCGGCGGCATGCGGTCCATCACGTTCGTACAGGCATTCCAGTACTGGCTCAAGCTCACGGCGCTGGCCGTGCCCATCCTGTTCATTGTGTTCGTGCTGGCCGGCCAGGGCACGCAACCGCTGGCCCCGGCCGCCGTCAACCCCACCGGGGCGGCCCCCGCAGGCCCGTACCAGAATATTTCCCTGCTGGTGGCGTTGCTTTTCGGAACGCTGGGGCTGCCGCACGTCCTGGTGCGTTTCTACACCAACCCGGACGGACACACCGCGAGGCGCACCACGCTGATCGTCCTGGGGTTGCTGTCCGTGTTCTACCTGTTTCCCACCGCATACGGCCTGGTGGCGCGGATGTTCGCCCCGGACCTGGCACGTTCGGGCCAGCCGGACGCCATGGTCCTGCGGCTGCCCGGTGAATTCCTGGGCGGCACGGCGGGCAGCCTGCTCTCCGCCCTGGTGGTGGCCGGGGCCTTCGCCGCGTTCCTCTCCACCACCTCGGGACTGGTGGTCTCCCTGGCCGGCGTCATCAGCCAGGACGTCCTGGGCGGAAGCGTCCGCGGCTTCCGGCTCGCCGCCGTCGTATCCGCCGTCGTGCCGCTGGGCTTTGCCTTCATGACCGATTCCCTGGCCCTGGCCGGAAGCGTGGGACTGGTGTTCGCGTTTACTGCCTCGACGGTGTGCCCGGTCCTCCTTCTGGGCATCTGGTGGCGTGGCCTGACGGACACAGGGGCGATCGCCGGCATGGTGACCGGCGGCGTGCTTTGCGGCGGGGCGATGATCGCCGGCTCGCTGGCGCTGGCCGGTTCCGGGCAGACTCCGGCGTGGCTGGCCCAGCCTGCCGCCTGGAGCGTACCCACGGCCTTTGCCGTCATGGTCCTGGTCTCCCGGGCCACGGCCCACCGTATTCCCGCAACGATGCCGCGGACCATGACGCGCCTGCATACCCCGGAAAGGCCGCTGGCAACCGGACGGTGATCGGGTGGACAATAACGCCATGTCCATCGAGGACGGCGGGCCGTCCCGCCGGGAAGGCGCAGTCCCTTCCTCCGTTCGGGCGCAGCTGCTCGCCACGGAACACTGGGGCCTGCTGGCATCCCGGAGCACCGCCCAAAGCGAGGTCCTGACGCGGATCAGCATGTTCCTGACGTTCACTTCCGCGAGCGTTGTCAGTGTTGCCTTGGTGGGCCAGGCGACGGGATTCTCGGAAGCCTTCGTGCTCTTGGCCGTGGTGGTGCTGTTCATCGACACCGCGATTGGGCTGCTGACCCAGCTCCGGGTCATGAACGTGGCCCACGAGGACCTGATGTACGTCACGGCCATGAACCGCCTGCGGGCCGCGTATGTCGACCTCGACCCGGGCGTGGCCCCCTATCTGATGGCGTCATACCATGACGACGAGGCTGGCTCCGTCCAGACGTACTATTTCTTCGGCCACCGAGGCACGTTCAGCCACGTGGCCGGGAGCAGCATGATCTTCATGACGACGGCGAACGCCGCCTTGATTGCCATCTTTGCCGGGCTGCTGGTGTCGCTGGCGGGCGCGGGCATCGCGGCCGCGACGGTGGCGGGAGCTGTGTGCGGTGCCGGGTTCCTGGCAGTGTCCGCCGTGCGCGGCTACCGCAGCTACCGCGAGGTGTGGCGGCGGTTCAGCCCGCTCTCCCCCACCCCTCCGGCCGGGGACTAAGCGGCCTCCCGGGAGCGGTTCGTTAGTCGATGGCCGCCATGAGTTCGACCACCCGGTCCAGGAACGCGTCCACCTGGGATTCTTCGTAGCCGTCGCGGCCCACGGCCGGACGGAAGACCGCACGCCGGACGCTGTCGACGCTCAGCGGCTTGTCCTGCTCCAGGTAGGCAACGAGTTCGCTGCACAACCGGTCGACGTCGGCCGTGTTGTAGCTTCGGGCTTTCTTCTTGGTGGGCCGGCGGAAGCGCTCGCCGTCCGGCCGGTGCAGCCGTCCGCGGAGGATGCCCGAAAGGCTTCCGATTTCACGCAGCCAAGCCTCCTCGCCGCGGGCGGCAATCAGTTCATCGCGCTCGCGGCGGGCGAACGCGTCCTCAAGCCGGTCCAGCGCGGCGTCCACCACAACGGCGGAGTAGCCTCCCTTGACGGGGTCGAATGACACGGCCCTGACGTCGGAGCTGTTGACGGGCTCGCTTGCGGACTCGGGGGTTTCCAAGGAGACCCGGGCCCGCTGCAGGAACTGGTCCACCTGCTTGGCGTTGTAGCCGTACTCACTGCGCTGCACGCGCTCAAAGGACGCAGGGATCTGCCGATGAATGTCCAATGCCACTTTGATTCCTTCAATGCTCTTCAGCCGTAGTGCTTCCGCACCAGTTTAAGGTGCCGGGGCAGGTGCAACCCTCCGGCCCCGTTGTGTGTCACGGGCGCCCCGCGTGGGGCCAGTTTCTCGTTGGCTGCCCCGCGCCGGGGGCATCCCTCAGGCCCCGGCCACGAGTCCGTACAGGATGAAGGCCACGGGCGAGGCGAAGACGATGGAGTCCAGCCGGTCCATCACGCCGCCGTGGCCGGGCAGGATGCTGCTCATGTCCTTGACGCCAAGTTCACGCTTGACCATGGACTCGGCCAGGTCCCCGGCGGTGGCGGCGGCCACCGTTCCCACCGCGAGGACCACGCCTACCCACCACGGCTTGTCCAGTACGAAGATGGCGGCCAGGACGCCGATCAGCATGGCGCCCGCTGCCGATCCGGCGAAGCCCTCCCAGGACTTCTTGGGGCTGATCTTGGGCGCCATGGGGTGCTTCCCGATGGACGCTCCCACCAGGTAGCCGAAGGTGTCGTTCGAGACCACCAGCAGCAGCATGACTGCAATTTCCCAGGCGCCGATGGGCGCCAGGCCGCCTGGCCACAGCCCCAGCGGGATGGTTCCGGCCGCGTGCAGCGGGAGGGCCGCGAAGCTGATGAAGAACGGAACCCAACCCAGCGTGAAGACGCCGGCGAAGATGCTGTTGGCCGATCCTGCGGCGCTTTCGATCGACCGCCACAGCAGGACGGCCACGGCGCTGAGCAGGAGGGCGAACAGCTGGCTCTCAATGCCGCCGAAGTAGGCGGCGAACGGCAGGGCCACCGTGCCCGTCATGACCGGCACGATGGGCATCCTGGTTCCGTTGGCCTCCAGCGCACGGTAGATTTCCCAGACGCCGAAGACGGCGAAGGCGGTAACAATCGCTACGAACGCCAGCGGGAGGAACAGCAGGCCGCCCAGCACGCCCAGCAGCATGGCCAGGCCCACCACGACGGCGGCGGGCAGGTTCCGCCCGGCTTTCGGCGTCGGGTTGCTCCTGGGCTGCTTCCCCCGTGTGCGGGCCCGTGAAGCGGGGGCCTGATCTGCCTGGCCCATCAGACTTCGAGCAGCTCTGCTTCCTTGCGCTTGAGCAGTTCGTCGATGCCGTCCACGTGGGCCTTGGTGAGGCTGTCCAGTTCCTTCTCGGCCCGGCTGCCTTCGTCCTCGCCGGCTTCGCCGTCCTTGACCAGGCGGTCCAGCGTTTCCTTGGCCTTGCGCCGGATGTTGCGGATGGAGATCTTCGCGTCCTCGCCCTTGGTCTTGACGATCTTGACGTATTCCTTGCGACGTTCCTTGGTCAGCTCAGGAATGGTGATCCGGATGACGTTGCCGTCGTTGGACGGATTGGCGCCAACCTCGGAGTCGCTCAAGGCGCGTTCGATGTCCCGGAGGGCGGTCTTGTCGAACGGGGTGATCAGGATGGTGCGGGCGTCCGGGATGGCGAACGAGGCGAGCTGCTGCAGCGGCGTGGGCGACCCGTAGTACTCCACCAGGACCTTGTTGTAGAGGCCGGGGTTGGCGCGGCCGGTGCGGACGGACGCGAAGTCTTCCTTGGCTACCTCTACCGCCTTGTCCATCTTTTCTTCGGCTTCGAGCAAGGTTTCTTCGATCACGGTCTCTCCTGACGGTTCTGGTGCAGTCCGATCGCGCCGGTTGCACTCACGTGGTTCTCTGTTGCTGTCTCCGTCCCCGCCGTCGCAGGCGGGGACGGAACTGTCCTGAAATCATCCTAGCCGGAGCTAGGCGGTGACCAGCGTGCCCAGCTTCTCGCCGAGGATGGCGCGGGTGACGTTGCCTTCACCCTCCATGCCGAAGACGACCATCGAGAGGTCGTTGTCCTTGCACATGGTCATGGCAGTCTGGTCCATGACCCGGATGTCACGGCGCAGCGCATCGTCGTAGCTGAGGGTTTCGAGGCGTTCGGCGCTCGGGTCCTTCTTGGGGTCTGCCGTGTAGACGGCGTCCACTCCGCTCTTGGCCATCAGGACGACGTCGGCGTGGACTTCCAGGGCCCGCTGGGCGGCCACCGTGTCGGTGGAGAAGTAGGGCAGGCCGGCGCCGGCGCCAAAGATGACCACGCGACCCTTTTCCATGTGGCGGATAGCGCGGCGTGGGATGTAGGCCTCGGCCACCTGGCCCATGGTGATGGCGCTCTGGACGCGGGTTTCCACTCCGGCCTGCTCCAGGAAGTCCTGCAGGGCGAGGCAGTTCATGACGGTCCCCAGCATGCCCATGTAGTCGGCGCGTGAGCGGTCCATGCCGCTCTGGGACAACTCTGCGCCGCGGAAGAAGTTGCCGCCACCTACCACGATGGCCACCTCAACCTGCGGGACGGCCGCTGCGATCTGCTTGGCGACGTCGCGGACGGTTTCGGGGTCGACACCCAGTTTCCCGCCGCCGAAGACCTCGCCGGAGAGCTTCAGGAGGACCCGCCGCTTGCTCTTCTCTGAATGCATGTCAGTGTTGACGGCTTCCATGATGCCTTCCCGTTGGTGATTCTGAAAAAAGGGTATCCTGCCGGGTCCCGTGCTCGGAACCGGCCGCGCTTGCCGCTGCGTTTCCAGCGGATTGGGCGCATGCAAAAGGGGCGGCCACCGAAGTGGCCACCCCTTGCAGTTTCGACTAGGAGCCGACGCGGAAACGCGTGAACGCAGTTCCCTTGACACCGGCCTCTTCGAGGATCTGTGCCACGGACTTCTTGGCGTCCTTGGCGAATGCCTGGTCAACCAGGACCTCGCCCTTGTAGAAGCCCGTCACGCGGCCTTCAACGATCTTGGTGAGGGCTGCTTCAGGCTTGCCTTCTGCCTTGGCGGTCTCCTCGGCGATGCGGCGCTCGGACTCAACGAGATCGGCCGGAACGTCCTCACGGGTGAGGTAGTTCGGAGCCATCGCGGCGATGTGGACGGCGACGTCGTGGGCAGCCGTGGCTGCGGCTTCGCCTTCACCGTCAACGGCGAACAGGACGCCGACCTGGGCCGGGAGGTCCTTGGAGGTCTTGTGCAGGTAAGCGTCGACCGTTGCACCCTCGATGCGGGAGATGCGGCGAACCACAACCTTCTCGCCCAGGATGGCACCCTCTTCGACGACGACCTCGGACAGCGGCTTGCCGTCGACATCGGTGGCGAGCAGGGTTTCGAGGTCGGCAGCGCCGGACTCGACGGCGACGGCCAGGACCTTGTCGGCCAGCTGGATGAACTTGTCAGCCTTGGCAACGAAGTCGGTCTCGCAGTTGACCTCGATCATGACGCCGACGCCGTTGCTGACCTTTGCGGCCACCAGGCCTTCGGCGGTGGAGCGGCCTTCACGCTTGGTAGCGCCCTTCAGGCCCTTGATGCGGATGATCTCGATGGCCTTCTCGGCGTCACCGTTGGCTTCGTCAAGAGCCTTCTTGACGTCCATCATGCCGGCGCCGGTGCGCTCGCGCAGGGCCTTGATGTCAGCGGCAGTGTAGTTCGCCATGTGAACCCCTCTGTCTAGAAATGTTTGGTGGTGTACGGACCGACAGGACGGCAGCCCACGGGTGTGGGCTGCCATCCTGTCAGCAGCTCCGGCTGCGGACAGCGCGGAGAATCCGGATTGACGTGTGTTACTTGGCGTCTTCGGCGGGAGCCTCGGCAGCGGGAGCCTCGGCAGCGGGAGCTTCGGCGGCCGGAGCTTCAGCGTTTTCGGCCGGAGCGGCAGCGGCTTCCGCCTTGTTGCCTTCGAGGAGCTCGCGCTCCCACTCGGCGAGGGGCTCTTCCGGAGCGTCGGTGGTGCCGGTGCCGCGGTTGTTGCGGGCGATGAGGCCCTCGGCGACGGCGTCGGCGACAACGCGGGTCAGGAGGTTCACGGAGCGGATGGCGTCGTCGTTGCCCGGGATCGGGAAGTCGACTTCGTCGGGATCGCAGTTGGTGTCCAGGATGGCAACAACCGGGATGTTCAGCTTCTTGGCCTCGTCAACGGCGAGGTGTTCCTTCTTGGTGTCGACAACCCAGAGCACGGACGGCGCCTTGGTCAGGTTGCGGATGCCGCCGAGGTTGGACTCGAGCTTGGTCAGTTCACGCTTGAGGAGCAGGAGCTCCTTCTTGGTGTAGGCGGAACCGGCGACGTCGTCGAAGTCGATCTCTTCGAGTTCCTTCATGCGCTGGATACGCTTGGCGACAGTCTGGAAGTTGGTCAGCATACCGCCGAGCCACCGCTGGTTCACGTAGGGCTGGCCCACGCGGGTTGCCTGCTCTGCGATTGCTTCCTGGGCCTGCTTCTTGGTACCGACGAACAGCACGGTGCCGCCGTGGGCAACAGTGGCCTTGACGAACTCGTAGGCGCGGTCGATGTAGGACAGCGACTGCTGCAGGTCGATGATGTAGATACCGTTGCGCTCGGTGAAGATGAAGCGCTTCATCTTCGGGTTCCAACGGCGGGTCTGGTGTCCAAAGTGGACGCCGCTGTCAAGCAGCTGGCGCATGGTTACGACGGGCATTCCGACGCTCCTTATTTTCCGGCAGGTCATTCATGAGAAACCCCGAAGGCTTCTTACCCTGCCAATAGTTGACGGTTGATCAGCGTGGCCCGGACGGGCCTTGCTCCTGGCATCCTCCGGCCGTCCCATCAGGACCAAAGCCCTGACCGCGGGAAGACCGGTCCTCCAAGGCCAACGCCGTGGCGTTGGGTCCCGGAGGCCCGGATGCGCGTAGTCAGCCGCTGTTCCCCCACACTCCTGAATGAGATGTGCCGACGCAATCCGGACAGGGGAAGGCACCGCGGGGGTGAACCACTGGGACGGGATGCGTTGAGGGCGCAGCAAACTGCTCCATCAAGTGTACTACAGGGACCCCTGCGCGCCGGACCGTCCCGGCAGGGCCCGGGCCGGCTTATCCACATAGCCGGACTGCCCCCTCCCGGCCTGCGGAACGCCCGGGCACGCTGGTGCCATGAAACGATCAATCCTCCTGGCAGCAGTGCTGATGCTGCCGGCATCCATGGCATCGGCAGGGCCGCCGTCGGCAGTCGGTCCGGTTTCGGCAGTCGGTCCGGCTGAAGCCGGCGCCTCCGCGACGGCAGGCGGCCCGGTTGAGGCCGGCAGCTCCGCCGGGTCCGGCGCGGCACCACTCCAGCGGGCCGGGGGCACGACGGCGGCTGCCGGGCCTGGTGCCACGGCAGCCTGGCGCTGGCCCCTTGCCCCGAAGCCGCCGGTGCTCCGGTATTTCTCTCCCCCGCCGCTCCCTTGGCTCAGCGGTCACCGCGGCGTCGACCTTGGCGGCGCCGCGCCCGGCGCCGACGTGGTGTCCCCTGCGGCGGGGACGGTGAGTTTCGTCGGAGTCGTGGTGGACCGGCCCGTGACCACCATCGACCACGGTGATGGCCTGCGGAGCAGTTTCGAACCCGTGGACAGCCCGCTGGCCGTTGGGACGCCGGTGGCGGCAGGCGAGGTGGTCGGCACAGTGGTCCCCGGCCACTGCCCCTTGGCGGCGTGCCTGCACTGGGGCGTCAGGGACGGGGAGCAGTATGTCAATCCGCTCCAGTTCGTCCTGGACCTGCGCCCGTCCATCCTGCTCCCACTGGCCGGCGCACCCTGACCGGAACGCGGCCGGGCGGCGGATCAGACGATGGCCGAGATGCCCGTGATGGCCCGGCCCGTGACCAGGGTGTTGATCTCGGCGGTCCCCTCGTAGGAGTAGATGGCCTCTGCGTCGGCGAAGATCTTGGCCATCTCGAAATCGGTCACGATGCCGTTGCCGCCAAGGATGCCTCGACCCAGCGCCACGCTCTCGCGCATGCGCGCGGTGGTGAAGGCCTTGGCCAAGGCGGACTGCTCGTCCTTCGCCACTCCCGCGTCCTCCAATTGCGACAACCGGACCATCATGCCCATGGAGCTGACCGCGTTGCCGAGGATCCGCACCAGCTGGTCCTGGACGAGCTGGAAGGAGGCCAGCGGCCGGCCGAACTGCTGACGTTCCACTGCGTAGCGCCGAGCAACGTCGAACGCTGCCAACTGGAGTCCCACGGCCTGCCAGGCAACGGCCAGGCGGGTGACCTTCAGGACTTTGTTGACGTCGCGGAAGCTGTTGGCGTTCGCGAGCTTGAAGTCTCCGGGAACGGCAACGTTATCCAGGACAATGTCGGCGTTCTGGACGGTGCGCAGGGATATCTTGTTTTCGATCTTTGTGGCGCTGAAGCCGGCCAACGAAGTGTCCACCATGAAGCCCTTGACCTGGTTGTCCGCCTCATCCCGGGCGTACACCACCACCCAGTCCGAGAAGGTGGCGTTGCCGATCCAGCGCTTGGCCCCGTTCAGGATCCACCGGTCACCGTCTTTGCGTGCGGTGGTGCGGGTTCCGCCGGCAACGTCGCTGCCGCCCAGCGGTTCGGTCAGGCCGAAGGCGCCGATCTTCTTCAATGCATAAATATCCGGCAGCCACTCGGCCTGCTGTTCCGGGGACGCCAGCAGTTCGATGGACCCGGTGAACAGCCCGTCGTGCACCCCCAGGAAGGTGGCGATGGAGGCGTCGGCCCGGGTGGCCTCGGCATGCAGCATTCCTGCGAAGAGGTTGGAGTAACCCTGCCGCCGGACGGGGCTGACCAGGTCCACGTCGGCGAGCTTGGACACCAGGTCCATCGGGAACTCGGCGCGGTTCCAGCAGTCCACGGCGATCGGCCGGACCTCGCGCGCCAGAAAGTCCCTGACTTCGGCCAGCCGGTCGCGTTCCTTGTCCGAGAGGAGTTGCTCAAAGGCGAAAAAGTCGCCGTCGGCGTAGGGAAGCTCACGGGGATCGGCTGCAGAGGCGGGCATGGGTACCTTCTTTGGTGATCAGCGCTGACCGGGCCGCGGTGGCGGCCAGGATGTTACTGATCAGTAACTTACCCGAGGGTGTCCAGTTAACCAAGAACACCCGGCCTTAACCACGAAGACCGCGGCCGACAGGGATTGTCGGCCGCGGTCTTCGTGTGGCGGTAGGGCTACTCGGACTTGAACCGAGGACCTTAGGATTATGAGTCCCGCGCTCTAACCAGCTGAGCTATAGCCCCCAACCACCCCGGGAGCGGGCCTGAAGGCCGCGCTCCGGCAGGGCAGAAACACTCTAGCAAACCCGGGAAAGGGTTCAGACCACTTTGTCCTCGTAGGTGGCACCGCGGTACAGGTCCTCGAAGGTCTGCAGGGTCCCCTGGATACTGTGGGGCTCCACCATCTCCCGGCTGGCCCTGCCCATGGCGCGCCGTTCCTCCTCGGGCAGTTCCAGGACCTGGGTGATCTTCTTGGCGAGATCGTCACTGTCGTTGGGCGTAAACAGGTAGCCGTTTTCGCCGTCGCGCACCAGATGCGGAAGGGCCATGGCGTCGGCAAGGACCACGGGGGTGGAAGCGGACATCGCCTCAAGGGTCACCAGCGACTGCAATTCAGCAGTTCCGGGCATGCAGAAGAGGTCGGCCGCGATGTAGGCCCTTCGCAGTTCCTCGTCGCTGGCAAGCCCCAGGAATTTCACCCGGCCGCCAAGTCCCAGCCGCAGGACCAGGTCCTCGAGGGCGGGCCGTACTTCGCCGCCGCCCACGATCTCCAGGTGCACATTCAGTTCCGGCGGAGTCTTACCGATGGCTTCGATGAGCACGTCAACGTGCTTTTCTTCGGCCAGGCGGCCGGCGAAGAGCACCGTGGGGTGGGCATGCGGCTCAATACGCTCGCCGGGCTTCAGCTCATAGGCGGCGGAGTCGATGCCGTTGGACAGCGGCAGGACTTTGCGCAGGAAGGCGTGCTCATGCATGGCCCTGGCGGCCAGCGGCGTGGGCGTGGTGACGACGTCGGCCTGGCCCATGACCTTGCCCATGTCCTTCCAGGAAACCCGGCCGACGATGTCCTTGAACCACTGCGGGAACGGCAGGAAGGGGTTGAGGTTTTCCGGCATGAAGTGGTTGGTGGCCACTACCCTGATGCCGCGTTTCACGGCCTCATAGAGGACGTGCTCGCCGATCATGTAGTGGCTCTGGATGTGCACCACGTCCGGTTTGACCCGGTCGAAAAGCAGGCTGATTTCCTTCTTGATTTCCCACGGGAAGCAGATGCGGAAGGTCTCGTGGGTGAACGCCCGGTGCGAGCGGAGCCGGTGCACGGTTGCTTCCGCACGGAATTCGGTGAAGCTCTTTCCCTTGCTGTCGCGGGACGCCAGGACATGGACGTTGTGGCCCCGGGCGGTCATGCCCTTGGCCAGCCGGTATCCGAACTGGGCGGCGCCGTTGACGTCCGGCGGGTAGGTGTCCGCCGCGATCAGGATGGTCAGGGGGCGCTGGTCGGCTGGCGTGGTCATGTGGAGTACTCCTGATGGTCACGGTGCGGGCAGCGTGGAACTGACAGCACGGTTGGCCGCCGGCGCAGGTGGCGCACGGCCTCGTGGTTTGCTTGATGTGTGCGGTGACGGGCTACTGGTTCGGTTTGCCGGCGGCCCTGCGCGCGTCCTTCTTGCGCTTGGTGACCTCCGGGTGGTGCCGGGAAAGGGCGATAACCCCAACGATAGCAAGGCACGCCGCCGTTCCCATTGCGATGGCCATGACGGCGTGGACGTCGGGGCGCAGTTCGCCCAGGATGATGATGCCGATGGCGATGCCCACCATGGGGTCGATCACCGTGAGTCCGGCGATCACCAGGTCCGGAGGGCCGGTGGAGTAAGCGCTCTGGACAAACCAGGAGCCCAGGCCGCCGGCAGCGATGATGGCCACCACCGAGTACCACTGCACGTTCAGCAGGAAAAGCCCGTTGGGGTCCAGGAGGTGCTTGCCGATGATCCGGGTCAGGACCGCAACGAAGCCGAACAGGATACCGGCGCCAAGGATGTAGACGAACGCGTTCATGCGGTGCCTGAACGTCACCGCCAGCGTACCGAACAGGCCCACCGCGAGGGCGAGGAGCAGCACGATGGTCAGCTCGTCTGCAAGGCTGACGTGGTGGCTTTCCTGCGTCACGTTCACGGCAAGGAGGACGAAGAGCGCCGATCCCGTGACGCATGCGGCGATGGAGACCGCCGTGGCGCGGTTGATGGTGAGGTCCTGGTCCCGGGCGTTAACCACCGTGGTGATCACCAGGGCAATGGCACCAATGGGCTGGACCACGGTCAGCGGGGCTGATACGAGGGCCACGGCATTCATGGCCATGCCCAGGCACAGCAGCAGGAGCCCGAACATCCAGCGCGGGTTGCGCAGCAGCCGGAGGAAACCGTTGGAGCTCAGCGCGAGCCCGCCGGTATCGGCTTTGACGGCACTCCCCTGGCGCTGGGCACCGAGGGCCAGGCAGAAGGCACCCAGGACCGCCAGCGCGACGGCGAACCACACCATCAGCCGTGACCGCCGTTGTGTTGTTCCGTTTCCCGGCCCTTGCGCAGCATGGCCCAGAAGTAGTTGTAGGCGGCAATCCAGTGGCCCACCAGGCCCAGGACCAGGACCACCCAGGCGGCAGCGAGGAGCAGGCCCGCGGCGACGGTGTCCACCCTGGACAGGAGCAGCAGCGGCGTTCCCAGCAGGAGCAGGCCGGTCCTGACCTTGCCCACAACACTGACGGGGAGGTCGGGATGGCCATGGAAAAGGGAGAGCGTGAGGACCAGCAGAATGGCGTCGGGAATCACCAGCGCGGCGAGGTAGAGCCAGTGCACGACGCCGGCGATCACCAGGGTGACCGCCACGGCAAGCAGGGCCAGCCGGTCAGCAATGGGGTCCAGGACACGGCCGAGTTTGGAAGCTTGGTCGAAACGGCGGGCAATGTAGCCGTCAATCCAGTCCGTACCCGCCATGACCGCCAGGACGGCCACGCCGGCTCCGTATTCCCGCTGGGCCAGGACGAGCCAAATGAAGAGCGGAACCCCCATGAACCGCACCACGGTAAGCAGGTTGGGGATGGTGAACACGCGGTCGTGGTCCACCTGGGGGCGGCCGGGGCGGGCGCCTGCGCCAATGAACCTCACCCGTCCCCCTCTCCTTGCTGTTGCGCCGCGGCGCGGTCTATCGGTTGTGCGTTACGGACCTGTTCAGGCTTGGTTGGCGCGCAGGAGCCGCCGGAGCAGGACCACCAGCACCGTACCGGCCGCTGCGAGGGCTGCCAGCGGCTTCCAGCGGCGGCCCAGGTCCGCGGAGTCGGCGACGGCGGCGAACCGCTGCGATGCCGCGTCCGCGCCGCGGGCGGCGAGCAGCTGGGCCTCACGGGCTTTGACCTGGGCGGCGGCCAGCAGGTAGCGGGCCTGCGTCTTGAGGTCCAGCTCCGTGCCGAGTTCATCCCGGACCTCGGCGAGGTGGTGCCGGCGCTGGCTGAGCCGGCGAACCAGCTCGGGCTCGGAAGCGTGCGGGAACTCCTGATCGTGCTGGGCGGCCTTGGCTTCCTTCTCGGCCTTGGCCTTGGCGGCGGCTTCGGCCTTTGCAGCCTTCGCTGCCTTTGCTTCCGGGCTGTCCGGATCCAGGACCGCGGGATTGAAGGCGGACCCTTCGCGGGCGACGCCGAGATCGTACTTAATGCCGCGGATGGTTTCTTCAGGCACCAGCGGCATGGCTTTCTTGAACCTCGCAAGGCCTACAAGGCCGCCGACCAAAGCGATGACCAGGAAGGCGGCGGACACCAGGAGTGCTGCCAGCCAGGCAGGCATGATGGTGGCCAGCCCCATGATGGCGGCGACGATCAGGCCAACTACCAGGAACGCCACGAAGACCAGGGCGATGGCGAAGAACGCTGCGGCCACCCCAACCTGGATGCCCTTGCGCTTGAGTTCGATCTTGGCGAAGGCGATCTCGTCGTTGAGCTGGCGTGGGGCCAACCGGAAAAGGAGTCGTGCCGTTCCCGGCAGCGCGGTGATGCGCAATCCGGGACTGGTACGCCCGCTGTGACGTCCGCTCATCGGTTCCGCCTTACTGGTCGTCTGGGTCGATACTGCCTGCGTTGTCCTGCGGAAATGTGCAGCCGCACAGTCCACGCCACCCAAACTATCATTCAGGTTCAGGGCGAACTCCGGGGCTTGCCGGGCGGCGCGGCCTACAACGCTGAAAAAACGTCCCCCGCCGGGCCTAGGATTGGTGATCGTGACCAATGCCCCCAATCCCGGCGACCTGCTGACCCGCCGCCGGAAGCTTCTGTACATCCTCCTCCTGGGCGCCCTGACGGCCTTGGGTCCGTTCACGATCGACCTTTACCTGCCCGCTTTTCCTGCGCTGGAGGCAAGCCTGGGCGTGACGGAGGCGCAGGTTCAGTTGACGCTGGCCGGCACCACCGTGGGCTTTGCGTTCGGGCAGCTGGTGGTGGGGCCGTTCAGCGACAAGTTTGGCCGCCGGACACCCTTGATCCTTGCCACCGCCCTCCATATCGCAGCGTCCGTGGGTGCGGCCTTGTCCGCGGACATCACCACCTTGGGGATCTTCCGTGTCCTGATGGGTGTCGGCGCTGCCGGCGGCGGCGTGGTGGCCATGGCCATGGTGCGCGACCTGTTTTCCGGGTATGCCATGGTACGGATGTTTTCGCGGATGGCGCTGGTCAACGGCCTGGCCCCCATCCTGGCACCGGTGATCGGCTCGCAGCTGCTGCTGGTCATGCCCTGGCCCGGAATATTCGTGTTCCTTGCCTCCTACGGAACCCTTGTCATCGTGGCCGCCCTGCTGCTGGTGCGCGAGACGCTTCCGCCGGAGAAGCGCGGCAAGAGCGGCATGACTGCCCGGCAGCGGTACAAGGCGCTCTTCAGCGACCGGATCTTCGTGGGGCTGCTGATGGTGGCCGGATTCAACTTTGGCGGCCTGTTCACCTACCTGTCGGCGTCGCCCTTCCTGTTCCAGGACGTGTTCGGCTTCTCCGCCCAGCAGTACGGGTTGCTCTTTGGCATCAACTCCCTGGGCATCGTTGCCGGCGTCCAAACCAGTGCGCGCCTGATCCGGGTTGTCCCGCCACAGTGGATCCTGGCGTGCGCCACGGCCTGGATGTTCCTGATGGCCGTGCTGATCGTCGTGTTCGACCGCATGGGCCTGGGGCTGTGGGGAGTGATGGTCCCGCTGTGGTTCTACATCCTGGGGACAGGCTTCATGTTCCCCTGCGTCCAAGTGCTGGCACTGGCCGGCCACGCAGCCCAGGCGGGGACGGCGGCGTCGCTCCTTGGTGCGGCCACGTTCCTCATGGCCGGGCTGATTTCCCCCGTGGTGGGCTGGCTGGGCATTACCAGCGCGGCGCCGATGGGTTCGGTGCAGGCCGCATGCATCCTGCTTGCCATCGGGGCCTTGTGGCTGGTTGTCCGCCCGCGCACGGTACCCTCAATCCACTAACCGCCGATCCACCGAACGTCCACCAGGAAGGCCGCCGATGAGCCGGAAACCGCACCGCAACGGACGGGGACTCTTCCTGGGCGCCGTGCTCGGCGCCGTCGTCGGCTATTTTGCCGGCCGGGCCGTGGGCAACCCGGCCTGGGGCATCATCCTGGGCACGCTGGCCGGCGCAGCACTGCTGTACCGGATCAACCCGGGGTCCCGGAAACGCCGCTGACTGCCGGGCCCGGCTGCGGACGCGCCACCTGCCTTCCCGGGCCTTCCCGCGATAAAATATTCCCGTGCCCAGCTGGCAGAACCAACCGCCACTTCCGGCCACATGGCAACGGTGCGACGCCCGGATCCTGCCACTGTGGTGGGAGCGACTGTGTGCCCAGGCCGGGCAGCAGTCAGCGGCGCTGTACGCCGCGGGGCTGTTCACCGAGGACCGCCGCCGGCCCATCGCCCAGTGGTTCAATCCCGCCTTCAATGCAGCCCTGCTGGTGGCTCCGGAAACCTCGCCGGAGTGGCCGGTCCAGCGGTTCGGTATTTTCTACGCCCCGCCGGATGCCGGCTTTGTCCGCATCCACTCGGCCCCGCACGAATGGAACCCGCGCGAACCCCGCAGGTCGCCCACGGAAAACGAGGCCTTCAACGCAGCCATCGCGGAGGCCGAAAGATTCCTGCAGGTGGAAATGGACTTCGTCTGATCTGCCGGGCGCGTCCAAGGCTTTGCCCGCGAAGACAAAAAAATCCCTGTTCCGCCGGCTGGAGGAACAGGGATTTTCCGTTGCGCTCCTCCTGCTGGACTTGAACCAGCAACCCTTCGATTAACAGTCGAATGCTCTGCCAATTGAGCTAAGGAGGAATGAAGCAGGTATGACATTAGCAAAGGATTCCGGCCCAAGGGAAATCGGCGGTTTTCCGGGCCCAAACAGCCTGTGGGCAAAGAAAAGTCCCCGTTCCGGAGGCCGGAACGGGGACTGTGCGCTCCTCCTGCTGGACTTGAACCAGCAACCCTTCGATTAACAGTCGAATGCTCTGCCAATTGAGCTAAGGAGGAATGAAGCGGGTATTAGCCTAGCAAACACTTGCGGCGGAAACGAAATCGGGAAGCCGTCCAGCCCGGCCACCCCGGTACGGGCCCCGCTACGCCTCGGCGCGCAGGGCCCGGCGTTCCATTTCCAGCATCATCAGTTCACGGTTGAGCCGCTGGTAGGTTTCCGGATCCGCGGCCGGATCGAGCCGTTGCAGCTGCCCCATCTTGTCCGCCTTGACCCGGGTGATCTGCAGCTCGAACAAGCGGGACAGGATGTCGCGGCAATACTTCAGCACGGCCTCCTCCGTGTGGGCAGGCAGCGGCACCACAGCCAGTTCCGAGACCAGCGGCCGGAGGGGTTCGGGAACTTCGTGCATCACGTGTTCCACCCAGCGCACCGGATCACCGGCCGCCTGCCCCGGACCGGTGGCGCGCATGGCGTCGTGGACCGCCTGGAAGGCGGGCGTGGCGAACCGGGCGTCTGCGAAGCGGTCCCAAACGGCGCCGGCCAGCAGGGACGGCTGCTGGAGTGCCACCTCCAGGGCCTGGCGTTCCATCGAGGCCACGGGATCCCGGGGGTCCGGCCGGTGGTAGGAAGGGACCGCGCCCGACGACGGCCCGGCAGCAACGCCGGGGCCGCCGGGTTGGGCGGCGCCCGGCTGGGCGGCCTTGCCGGCCTGCGGGTGGCCGGAGGCCGCCGGACGTCCGGTGTCCCCCCGCTTCACGGCGGCCGTGACCAGGCGGAGGACTTCGTTGGGGTCCGGCATCCCGAGCCAGCCGGTCAGCGCCTGGCAGTAGCCGGTCCGGGTGGAGGCGTCACGAATGGCGGCCACCACGGGCACTGAGGCTTTCAGGCCCTGTACGCGGCCCTCAACGGTATCCAGGTTGAACTGCTTCAAGGTGGTGCGGATGGCGAATTCAAACAGCGGCCGGCGGGACTGGATGAGGGCGTGCACTGCTTCGTCTCCCCTGCTCAGGCGGAGGTCGCAGGGGTCGGCGCCCGTGGGTTCCACCGCCACGTAGGTCTGGGCCGTGAAGCGCTGGTCTTCCTCGAAAGCGCGGAGGGCCGCTTTCTGTCCCGCGGCGTCCCCATCGAACGTGAACACCACTTCTCCCCCGGTGCCGTCGTCGGACAAAAGCCGCCGGGCAATCTTGATGTGCTCGGTGCCGAACGCCGTTCCACAGGTGGCCACCGCCGTCGTAATTCCTGCAAGGTGGCAGGCCATCACGTCCGTGTAGCCCTCCACCACCACCAGCTGGCGGTCCTTGGCGATGCTGCGCTTGGCGAGGTCGATTCCGTAGAGGACCTGGGACTTCTTGTAGAGCGTGGTTTCCGGGGTGTTGAGGTACTTGGGGCCCTGGTCATCCTCGTAGAGCTTGCGGGCGCCGAAGCCGATGGTGTCGCCGGCGATGTCCTTGATGGGCCAGATGAGGCGGCCGCGGAAGCGGTCGTAGATGCCGCGGTTGCCCTCCGAGAACATGCCGGTGAGCTTCAGCTCGGCGTCGGTGAAGCCGCGGCCCCGGAGGTGCTTCAGCAACGCATCCCAGCCTTGGGGGGCATACCCGCAGCCGAAGTGCTCGGCGGCTGCCCGGTCAAAGCCCCGTCCGTGCAGGAAGTTCCGGGCCTCGGCGGCACCAGGCGTGAGCAACTGGGCGCGGAAAAACTCGTCGGCAATTTTGTGGGCGTCCAGCAAACGCTGCCGCCGGCCCACTTCCTCCCGGTTGGGCCCGCTTCCGCCATCCCCGTAGCGCAGCTCGTAGCCGATCCGGGCGGCCAGTTTTTCTACCGCCTCGTGGAAGGAGCTGTGGTCCTGCTTTTGGACGAAGGCGATGACGTCACCGTCCTCGCCGCAGCCAAAGCAGTGGTAGCGGCCTACCTGGGGGCGGACGGTGAAGGACGGCGAACGCTCGTCGTGGAAGGGGCACAGGCCCTTCCACGTTCCCAGCCCGGCGCCTTTGAGCGTGACGTAGCCGTCAACCACTTCCTTGATGTCCGTGCGCTGGCGTACTTCGTCGATATCTTCACGTTTAATCAGCCCAGCCACACAGCAATCTTAGTGTCACCGTCCCGGCTTACGGCTTTCACGTGCCGGCTCCATGCGTTCCTGGAGGCTCAAGGCCAGCTTGGGGCAGAGGGACACGGCCTCCTGCGCGGCTTCCCGGTCCGCGTCCCGCAGCGGAATGTCCGTCCGTTCGCGGCCGGACTTCCCGCGTGCCACGGGGTATCCCCAGTCATCACGGTCCAGTACGCCGGGAAGCAGTTCTGTGCACAGGCCGCGGCCGTCGCAGCTGGTCCAGTCGATGTGCAGAATGGCCGTCATGCCGCCACTCCCCCCAGGGGAACACAGTATCCGGCGAGGTGCGCACGGAAGTCCGCGGCGAACACCTCCAGGGCGCTGCTGACCAGCCCAGTGGTCCCCTCAGGATGCCGGCAGGCGCCGCGGCCGGACACCAGCCGTCCCAGTCGGTCCAGTTCGGAGGCGAGGCGGGGGTTGCGTTCCCCGCCAGCGATCCGGTTGAGGACGGACGCCATGGCCGGCAGGCCGAACATGCAGGGTCCGCATTGCCTGGCCGATTCATTGGCGAGGTAGGTGAGGATCCGGGCGGTCGCCCCGATCCCGCAGGCGTGCGGATCCAGCGCATGGATCACGCCTGCTCCGGGAGGCACCGTCCCGCCCACCGGCCCCTCCGGCGAGAGCACATGGGCAGCAGGCCGTACCCAGCGGCCGTGGTAGCCGCCCACCAGGACGGCGGACAAGGGAGCCGGGTCCATCCCCGCTTCCTTGAGGACGGCGGAAAGTTCCACCCCGCCCGGCACCTCCAGCACCACGTCGCGGACCGGGGCCGGACCGGATACTGACACGAGCCGGGTTCCCGGATCCGTCGCAGTTCCCGCTTGGCGGAACCACTGCGCCCCGTAGCGGGCGATCAGGGCAACCTGTGCCAGGGTTTCGACATTGACCACCAGCGTGGGGCGGCCATTCAGTCCCGATTCGCTCAGGCGCCGGCGTTGGTCAACCGGCACCGCATTTCCGGTGGCAATCATGTTGACCACCGCGCTCGACTCGCCCGAGATGAACGTTTCCGGCGCCTCCACCACCCGGACCCGCTTGGTGCCGGGACGCCCCGCGAGGGCCTGCCGGACACGGGGCAGGCCTGCTGCCGGCGCGTACACGTAGGTGCCGGCGCCGCCCAACGCAGCCGCCAGGGTGAGCAGGCCGTCGATGACCAGGTGCGGTGCATGGCTAAGGAGGGTCCGGCCTTTGAAGCTGAGTGGTTCGCCCTCGGCGCCGTTGGCGATCACCACCGGCCGGGCCGCAAACAGGCCCTTGCGGCCGGACTCCGCCGTGGCGGTCACCTTGCGCCAGGTTTCGAACGCTGCCCCGCCCCGGCCGGTCAGCCCCGACGCCGCGAGCGCGTCAAGCAGCCCCGGTGCGGCCGCGTCTGCGTCCAGGGGGCCGAAGGTATCCAGGTGCTGGTCCCAGCCGGCATCCGGGCCGGCCGCGAGGAGGCGCGGTTCCTGCCGTGCCGCATCCGGGGGCGCCGGCTGGGAGGTGTCTCCGGCGTGGCTCACGGGAGGTTTCCTTGCCTGGCAGCGGAGGTTTCAAGAAATGTCGGTGACAGCCGCCACAACAGCGCCGCGGCCACGGCGACGGCGGACGCCGCGGCAAGCAGCAGGAACCAGCCGCTCGAGACGTCGGTACCGTTTCCGAGGGCGTGCGCCATCGCCACCGGCCAGACGCCATAGGTCAGCCAGTGGACCGCCTTGAAGGTCCGTTGTCCGATCCGGTGCCGCAGCAACCCGGTGACAACCACGGCCAGGACCAGGTCAAGGGCCACCGTCCCCAAACCCTGCCAGAACGGTTGGAAGGAGCCCAGGAAGGGCACCACGACGTCCACCGGCTTCAGCTTGGCAAAGGAGTCCAGCAGCAGTGAGCCCACGTGGAGCCCCAGGAAGACGGTGGCGAGCAGGGCGATGTTCCGGTGCAGGAGGCTGATGGAAAACCGCGGCAGCACCATCAGGGGACGGCCGGACCTGTTGAGGATTCCCAGCAGTACGGACGCGGTGAACAGGGCAAGGGAGATGAAGCCGCTCACCCGCCCGAAAGCCCACATTGCCTCATCCATGGCGGCCACCCACCGCAGCGCCGGGGCGGGCTGCTTGGCGGGGTGGGTCTGCAGGATTGGACCCGGCGCCGCGGGGGACTTGGCTATCGGTGGGCCAGCCGCCGGTGGTGACAATCCGGCCGTGGCGGTCCACGAGCCGGGCCACGATATTTTCGGCCCGGAACCAGTCCACGGCGGCGTGGCCGCGGACAATGGCGGCCGTGCTGCAGGCGTTGGCATCCAGGCATGTGGGTGCGGCCACTGTCACGGACCGCCAGACGGGCTCGGCCGGGAGCCCGAAGCGCGGGTCAAGGATGTGGTGGACGTCGGTTCCCCGGTGCGTCCAGCGGCGCTTTTGCGTGCTGGACGTGGCGAGGGCATACCCGGACGCGAGGGAGATGTGCTGGGCGGGGTCGGCGGGCAGGTCCTGGACCAGTATTTGCCACTGGCCGGGTTGGCCATCCACGAGGGGTCCGGGCCCTGCGCTGGCCAGGTCTCCGCCGAGCCCTACGAGGACCCCGCAGCCGAGCCGCTGGTGCACTTCGTCGGCGGCGAGGTCCGCCGCGACCGCCTTGGCCGTGGCACCGAGGTCAAGCCGGAGTTCGGCAGGCAGGGTCAGGGTGGTGGAGTCGAGGCCGAGCCTGGTCCATCCGGGTGCCCGCGTCGCGGGCATGTCAGGGGATGCGGCCGACGGCGGCGCAGGAGTTCGCGCCGCTCCGTTCGCCAGTGCCGGCACCGGCACGCTGCGGAGCCCCGTCATACCCTGTTGGTCCGGGCCGTGGCCCAGTGCGGCCAGGTCCGCTCCGAGGGTGGGGTCGACGTCGCCGCCGGTCATGGCCGCCGCGTCCAGGGCCCGTTGCAGGAGCAGCCGGAGCATCGGGCTGACGGTGACGCCCTGCGCCATCCGGGGTTGGAGGATCACAAGTTCCGAGTCGTTGCGGAAACGGCTGCAGGCGGCGTCGACGGCGGCCACCACGTCGCGGACGATCCGTTCCGCGCCAGCCAGGGCGCCGGCGTCCGTAACGGTAACGGAGGCCTCAAGCTCCCAGACTGTCCAGGTTGATTGGGCCGCCATACCGCGTTCCGCCGCCCCAGTGCCGGCCGGGCCGGACCGGCCCATGCGGGCACCGTGCGCGTCAGGACCGTTCATTTCAGGATCCCGAAGACCTGCCGTGGACCGTGCCGCCGTTGCCGGGTTGGACCGGCGTGGTGCTTCCGTAGCTCTTGGAACGGCGCGTGCCGTCCTGCCGGCTCCCGTAAATGTCGTTGCCCGAACCGGTGGAACCGCTCGGTTTCGGCGTGGTGCCTTGGGTGCTGTTGTCCGTCCCGAGAGTGGTCCTGGCGATGACGGAAGGCGTGGCGGCGTACACGGCGGCCGCGCTGACGCCCGCAACGGCGACGCTGCCCACGCCCACCGCCACGGTAATCCCGGTGGCGAGGCGCTTGCCCCTGCTGCGAGTACTCATGACCTGCTCCCGTGCTTTAACGGCCTGCCTTTTCCCCTATCTTGCCCCTCGTTCCTGTGGAAACTCTTAGAGCAAGCTGTTGATCGGTCGGGTGTTGGCAGGATCCGCCACGGCCTCGCGGGGCTACCAGAGCGAAGGCAGGCTCCCCACCAGGCGCTCGTACATGGCAAGCGCCGAACCATCCGTCAGGGACGCCACCTGGTCGATGACCACCCGCAGCCGTGCCCCGTCGTCGGCAGCGTCCCGCCAGTCGGCGGCAAACATCGGTTCCAGGTGCCTGTCCCCCGTGGCGCTCAGGGCAGTGACCAGGGCGTGCAGCACTTCGCGCTGGCGCTCGTAGATGGGCTGCCGGTGTTCAGTGGTCATCACGAACGTGGTGGCGAGGCCCTTCATGACCGCGATCTCCATCACCGTCTCATCCGGCACCATGAGCTCGGCGCTGTACCGGGTGAGGTTTTCGGGGCCGTAGACGGCACGGGTGGTTTCCAGGGCGCTCTGGCAGAACCTGCCGATCAGCTGGCTGGTCATGTTCTTCAGGGCTGCCATCGACTTGCGGCTGCCGTCCGCCTCGCGCACCCACACGTCCGTGGCCTCGAGCCGGGCCAGCGCGGCGTCGATCGCCGCAGGATCGTTGTGCGGCAGGTACCACTGCTTCGCGTACCCCACCACGCGGGCCCGGTGGTCCGGGTTGTCCAGCCAGCGCAACTGGAAGTGGCCGGCAACGATCGCGTCCTCCACGTCGTGCACCGAGTAGGAAATGTCGTCCGCGAGGTCCATCACCTGGGCTTCCAGGCAGGACCGGCGCTCCGGGGCACCCTCGCGGATCCAGTTGAAGATGGGGAGATCGTCCTCGTAGGCGCCGAACTTGCTGGTCCGCTGGCCGTGGATCACCGGGGCTTCCAGGGCAGACCACGGATATTTAGACGCGGCATCGAGGCTTGCGCGGGTGAGGTTCAGCCCTGCCGGGCGGCCGTCAGCCGTGAGCACTTTGGGTTCGAGCCGGGTGAGCAGGCGGAGCGTCTGGGCGTTGCCTTCGAACCCGCCGATGGCGTGCGCCACCTCGTTCAGCGCCGATTCGCCGTTGTGGCCGAACGGCGGGTGGCCGAGATCGTGGCTCAAGCAGGCCGTGTCCACCACGTCGGGGTCGCAGCCCAAAGCCCGGCCGAGTTCCCGGCCCACCTGCGCCACTTCCAGGCTGTGCGTGAGCCGGGTGCGGACGAAGTCGTCCGTGTCAGGGGCCACCACCTGGGTTTTGGCGCCCAGCCGGCGCAGGGCCGAGGAGTGCAGGACCCGGGCGCGGTCCCGCTCGAAATCGGAGCGGTACGTGTTCTTGGGCGGTTCCTCCACCCAGCGGGCGGAATCGTGCAGCTCGTAGCCGGGCAAGGCGAGCGCCGCGGTAGGCGTGCCGGACGCCGGAGTGCCGGCGACCGGGGTGCTCAGGGAAGCCTCAGCCACCGGAGACATCCAGCTCGGCAGCAGCGATGTCCCGGGACTGGTCGGCGTTCAGGGCGCGGGAATCGAGCCAGTCCTTGGGCAGGGCAGGACGTTTCGGGGAGCCGGCACGTCCGCGCGGGCCCTCGGCGTCAACCCCGGGGTAGGGCGAGTCCAGGTCCAACTCCGCGAGGGTATCCCGGAGCACCTCAAGGCTGGTGACCAGGGCCAGCCTGGTGCGCAGCTCACCGCCCACCACGTAGCCCTTGAAGTACCAGGCGATATGCTTCCGGATTTCACGCAGCGCCTTGCCCTCGTCACCGAAAGTCTCCACCATCAGTTCGGCGTGCCGGTAGACACCCTCGGCCACCTGGCGCAGGTTGGGCCGGTGCCGGACATCACTGCCTTCGAATGCCGCCTGAAGGTCGCCGAACAGCCACGGGCGCCCTTGGCAGCCGCGGCCCACCACCACGCCGTCCACGCCGGTTTCGCGGACCATCCTGACGGCGTCCTCTGCTGACCAGATATCGCCGTTGCCCAGCACCGGGATGTCCGGCAGGGCCTCGCGGAGGCGCGCGATGGCGGACCAGTCCGCCTTGCCGGAGTAGAACTGGGCGGCCGTGCGGCCGTGCAGCGCGACGGCGGCAACCCCGGAGTCGCGGGCGATGCGGCCGGCATCGAGGTACGTCAGGTGGTCATCGTCAATGCCCTTGCGCATCTTGATGGTCAGCGGAACGTTACCCTTGCCGGCTTCCTTGACGGCGGTCTGCACGATCGCGGTGAAGAGGTCGATCTTCCAGGGCAAGGCCGAGCCGCCGCCGCGCCGGGTCACCTTGGGGACCGGGCAGCCGAAGTTGAGGTCGATGTGGTCCGCCCGGTCTTCCTCCACGAGCATCCGCACGGCGGCGCCGACGGTGCCCGGATCCACACCGTACAGCTGGACGGAACGGACTTTCTCGTCGTCGTCATGCGAAATGATGCGGAGTGATTCAGGGGTCCGTTCCACCAGTGCGCGGGAGGTGACCATCTCCGCCACGTACATGCCGCCGCCGTATTCACGGCAGAGCCTGCGGAAGGCGGAGTTGGTGATGCCGGCCATGGGGGCCAGGATCACCGGAGTGTCAACGGTGATGGGTCCCAGCTTCAGGGGCGGGAGTTCCAGCTTGGGGGCGGGAGGGGTTGCTGCAACAGTCACCTGTCCATTGTTGCAAAGCCGGGCAAATCGAAGGTTTCCGCCGTGGCACCAGGCCTCTCCGGCGGGGCTTTCCGGCCCGCCCCGCAGGCAAGTCGCCGCGCACCCCGTCAGCCGCGGTCCGCCCTCCGGCCCCGGCGGGTGGCGGTTTCCGCAGCTGGTTCGACGCCGGCCCGCCGGCTGCGCTCCCCCAGCACGGCTGCGGCGAGCGCCCCGGTATCCGCCACGTCTCCGGCGTGGACGTGGCCGTCGTCGTGCGCCCCGACCCCGGCATGGCCCTCAACTGCCCTGATGCCGGTGGCCTTGACCACGAGCACGGCGATCAGGGTGGTGACCGGGATGGCCAGGACCAGGCCGATGGAGCCCACCAGCGTGCGGATGACTTCCTCGGACAGTTCCGAACTGGTGAGGGTATCCATCAGGGGCCGGTCGTAGAGCATGACGATGATCAGGATGGGCAGCGCGGCCCCCGCGTAGGCGAAGGCGATGGTGTACACGGTGGAGGCGATGTGGTCTCGGCCGATCCGCATGGCGGAGGTGAAGAGTTTCCGGGCGCTGGTGCCCGGCGCCAGTTCGTAGAGCTCCCACACAGCAGAGGACTGGGTGATGGTGACGTCGTTCAGGACGCCCAGTCCCGAAATGATGAGCCCGCACAGGATCACGCCGGAGATTGAGATGTTCGCCGAGGTGTTCACCAAGGTGGCGGCGTCATGGCTGCCGACGCCGGCGAGGTTGGCGGCGTCCGTGGCCCAGGCGGCCAACAGCGCCGTGATGCCGAGCCCGAAAATGGTGCCCAACAATGCCGTGGACGTCCTCGCCGAGAATCCGTGGGCAAAGTAGAGCACACCGATCATGATCACGGTGGAGCCCACCAGGGTCAGGAGCAGCGGAGGCTTGCCCTCCACCAGGCCCGGGAGCAGGAAGTTGGCCAGGACAAAATAGGCGCCCACGAGTCCGACCAGGGCGCGGAGACCGCGCCACCGGGCGACAGCGATGACCACCGCGGCATAGAGCACGGCGAGCAGGACAATCGGCAGGGTGCGGACGAAGTCCACAAAGACGTAGGCCGGCGAACCCTGCGACCCGGTGGCCCCTTGGACCTTCGAGAGGTTCAGGTACCGGATCTGGTCCCCGGGCTTGACCCCGTGCGAAGAGGCCACATCCGGGTTGATCACCACCTTGACCGGGCTCCCGCCCTTATCCGGCTCCGTGAACGCGAACGTGCAGTCCGAGCCCTGGCGGGGAGGCTGTCCGGTGGAATCCTGGCCCGTCCCCTGCTGGCTGGACTGCTGGCCGGCCTCCGGCTGGCCGGATTGCTGGCCGGCCCCCGGCTGGCTTGATTGCTGGCTGGTCCCCTGCATGCAGTTCTCGGCCACCACGCTTTGGATGGTTCCCGTATCGAATGTCACGCCGGGGGCCGTGGAGTACGGGTTGGCGAGGGTGATTCCTTCCTTGCTGCCGGAGGGCCACAGCGCGGCCATCCCGGCCAGGGTCAGCAGCGCCAGCGGGATCAGGACCGCGGCCAGGATGCGGTTCGCCTTGCTGCGGGCAGCCATCGCTTGCGGTGTCGGCTCCGAATGGCTCTCGGAAGTGTGGGAGTGACCGGCGCCCATCAGCAGTACAACCTCATGGCTTGTACTCTACGTGCGGCGCCATAGGGTTTATAAATGGACCATCGGATGGGGAGGAACCAGGCATGGACAACGGTGGGACACGTGGAACCGATACCCGCGGGACGGGAAAAAGTGGCGGGGAACAGGCCGGGCGCGCGCCTTCGGATCCACAGCACCGTCCCGTACTGAGCGTCCTTGCGGCATCCGGTGCCACCAAGGGAGTGGTCCTGGTCCTGCACGGCGGGAGGGCGCACAGCCGCGCACCCGTGGAGGCCCGGCACCTGAGCCCGGCCAGGATGGTCCCCTTTGCCCGGGACCTGCACCGCATGGGAAGGAAACACGGGCTGGCGGTCTGGTCCCTGCGCAACAGCGTCCGCGGCTGGAATGGCCCGGACATGACCCCGCTGCAGGACGCACGGTGGGCGCTACGGCAGATCGAGGAACAGCACCCCGGCGTACCGATCTTCCTGCTGGGCCACTCGATGGGCGGCCTGACAGCCGTCTGCGCCGCAGACCATCCGCAGGTTGAAGCCGTGGTGGCCCTTGCGCCATGGCTAAGCCCGGAGACCCCTTCAGCCCGGGTTGCCGGACGGAAGGTGCTGATCGTGCACGGAACCACGGACCACATGACCAGCCCCCGGCAGTCGCTGGCGTTCGCCCGCCGCGCCACCGCGGAAGCGTCAAGCATGCAGTATGTGTCCCTGAAGGGTGTGGGGCACTTCATGCTCCGAAAGATCCGGGTGTGGCAGACGCTGGCCTCCGGGTTTGTCATTAAGTCCTTCGCGGAGAGCACGGGCGCCCCTGTCCGGCCGCCGCGTTCTTTTACGCAGCTGCTGCCGGAATCGTCCGTGCACGTCACCCTCTAGGCGCCGTCCCGATGCCTTGGCGTCCCCCGTCCAACGACACCTTCTACCGGGTCATCGTCCGTACCGGGCAGTTCCTGCGCTGGGTCCTCCGGCTGGACATCCAGGCGACCGGCCTGGAAAACCTTCCCGCGAAGGAACCGGCCACCGGCCCTTCCCGCCGGGCGTCCCCCGGAAAGGGAGCGGTCTTCGCCATCACGCACTTCGGCTACGTGGACTTCGCGGTAGTCGAGCTGCTCCTGTGGCGGCATACGCGTGCCCAGCTGCGGTTCCTCGTCCATCAAGGCGCCGCAGACCACTGGTTGGCCGGCCCCGCCATCAGCGCCAGCGGCCATGTGGTGGTGGGCTATGCGGACCGTTCAGACGCCTACGATGCCGCGGTGGCCAAGCTGCGGGCCGGCGAGTACCTCGCGGTCTTCCCGGAGGCCGGGGTGAGCCGCAGCTTCACGGTTCGCGAATGCAGGACCGGTGCCGTGCGGATGGCTGCGGAAGCCGGGGTCCCGGTCATTCCGGTTTCGGTCTGGGGTGCCCACCGGGTGATGACCCGCGGCCACGGATTTTCCCTTCGGCACAGCTGGCGGGCACCGGTGCGCCTCGAAGTGGGAGCGCCGATCGTCTTTCCGCATGACGTTGACGTTGAGGAGGCCACGGAGGCGCTGCGCGGCACGCTCCAGGCCGGGATCGACCGGTGCATTGCAGGCTTTCCGCTGCAGCCGGAGCACGGGGCGTGGTGGATGCCGGCGCACTTGGGCGGCGGCGCTCCTTCGGACGCCGAGCGGCAGCGCCTGGACGCCGCAGACGCCGCCGCGGGCCGGCGTCGTGGTTCCCGCCAAACGAAGTAAGCGCCAGGTCTTGCCGTGAAGGTCACGGCAAAACCTGGCGCTGCCTTGGCTGCCGGGTTGGCCGGCCGGCCCCGGTCAGTCGGAGACCACCAGGGTTTCCGCCGCGGCGAGGCGGGCCTTGCCGGACTCCAGGAGGGGTTCGACGGCGGCGCGCAGCGCGGTCATCGAGTCGTCCAGTTCCAGCATCACCGGGTGCTGGTACGCGATGAGGGCGAGCATGTCGCGCACGGCCTCGGCAGCGTCCGCGGCGGACAATGCCGGCTCATGTCCCACGAAAACGTCCGTCGGTATGTCGGCGCCCGTTGTCTCTGCACCAGGGGTTTGCAGGTGGGCCGGTGCGGCATCAGGCCCGGCGGGGGCCGCGTAGCTGACGGCGAAGGCCCGGATGCGGCCCTTCTTGCTCGGCGCCACGCCGGCCCCGAAAGCCGATTCCGGTTCGGCCCGCAGCACGATGGCGCCGTGCGCGCCGGTGAGCTCGTCCAGGAACAGTTTCTGCACCTGTCCCACGGAGAGGACCCCGGGTGAATCCCAGTCATGGATGGCGGTGTAGTAGCGTCCCACCACGTCGGTGAGCTCCACCGAGCCGGTGGCCAGGTCCATGACGACGTCGGAGCCTGCGTTCTCGCCGCCGGCCGCACCGTCCCCGTCCTTGGCCGGGAAGACGGGCAGCCGGAGGGCGCCCGGCTCGACGACCACCAGGCGCGAGCGCTGGATGGGTTCCAGCCCGAACGCTTCGGCGAAGGAGGCCCCGGCGGTGCCGGGCTCCACCTTGGCGCGCAGCCTGGTGACACCCGACGGCGCGTTTTCGGCTTCGCGGCGCAGCATGGTCAGCAGGCTGGCGCCGATGCCGGCGCGGCGATGGTCCCGGGCCACCTCAATGTAGGTCCAGAGGCGTTCCGGGTGCAGGGACGCCTCGTAGACGACGCCGGCGGCTACCGGGATGCCGACGCCGTCAATAACGTCCTCGGCCACGATGCAGCGGCGCCACGGCGTGCCGTCCCGGCCGTTGGAGGACAGTGCCAGGGCGCCGCGGAACTGGCGGGCCTCACCGGTGTCCGGGTCACCCCAGATTTCCAGCAGCGCAAGGTCGTCACCATCGCGCCATGGGCGGTATTCGATGGCCATGCTCAGGCGCCGATCAGCCGTGCGGCCAGGTAACCCTCCACCTTGTCCAGGGAAACACGTTCCTGGCCCATGGTGTCCCGCTCGCGGATGGTGACGGCCTGGTCCTCGAGGGTATCGAAGTCCACGGTGATGCAGAACGGGGTGCCGATCTCATCCTGGCGGCGGTACCGGCGGCCGATTGCACCGGCGTCGTCAAAGTCGATGTTCCAGTTCTTGCGCAGCTGGGCGCCAAGTGCCTTCGCCTTCGGTGACAGGTCCTCATTGCGGCTCAACGGCAGCACGGCGGCCTTGACGGGGGCCAGGCGCGGGTCAAGCTTCAGCACGGTGCGCACGTCCACGCCGCCCTTGGCGTTGGGGGCCTCGTCCTCGGTGTAGGCGTCCACCAGGAACGCCATGAAGGAACGGGTCAGGCCGGCCGCGGGCTCGATCACGTAGGGGGTGTAGCGCTCATTGGTGGCCTGGTTGAAGTAGCTCAGGTCCGTGCCGGAGGCCTTCGCGTGGGTGGAGAGGTCAAAATCGGTCCGGTTGGCGATGCCTTCCAGTTCGCCCCACTCCGAGCCCTGGAACCCGAAGCGGTACTCGATGTCCGTGGTGCCCTTGGAGTAGTGGCTCAGCTTCTCCTTGGGGTGCTCGAAGAAGCGCAGGTTCTCGTCGCGGATGCCCAGGCCGGTGTACCAGGCCATGCGCTCGTTCATCCAGTACTTGTGCCACTCTTCATCCGTGCCGGGCTCGACGAAGAACTCCATTTCCATCTGCTCGAACTCGCGCGTGCGGAAGATGAAGTTGCCGGGCGTGATCTCGTTGCGGAAGGACTTGCCGATCTGGCCGATGCCGAACGGCGGCTTCTTCCGCGACGTGGTGAGGACGTTGTTGAAGTTCACGAAGATGCCCTGGGCGGTTTCGGGGCGCAGGTAGTGCAGGCCTTCCTCGCTGGCGACCGGGCCGAGGTAGGTCTTGAGCAGGCCGGAGAACTCCTGTGGCTCGGTCCACTGGCCGCGGGTGCCGCAGTTGGCGCAGGCAATGTCCTTCAGGCCATTTTCCGCCGGGCGCCCCTTCTTCTCCTCGTACTCTTCCTCGAGGTGGTCGGCGCGGTACCGCTTGTGGCAGGAGAGGCATTCCACCAGGGGGTCGGAAAAGACCTCGACGTGGCCGGAGGCCTCCCACACCTGGCGGGGCAGGATCACGGAGGAGTCAAGGCCCACCACGTCCTCGCGGCCGCGGACCATGGACTGCCACCACTGGCGCTTGATGTTTTCCTTCAGCTCAGCGCCCAAGGGGCCGTAGTCCCAGGCAGAACGCGAACCTCCGTAGATCTCACCGGCCTGGAACACGAAGCCCCTCCGCTTGGAGAGGGAAATGACCTGGTCGAGGACGGATTTTGCTGCCATGGGGTAACTCCAATTTCTACAGGGCCGCTGGGTGCGGTCCGCGGTGTGCAAACCCCGGCTGCGGCGTGCAGGGCACACCGGGCACCGGGTGGGCGGATGGGGGAAGATGCGTCAAAAGCTGCGTGTACTAGCCTACCGGCCGGCGCCCCCGGAGCGCGCCCCGCGGCCAGGGCAAGGTTGCCAGGATGATGGCGCCGAGGGTGAGCAGGGTCCCAAGGACCGTGGCAGGGGCGACGACGGTGCCAGGCGCGGGCAGCACCAGGTCCAGTGCCAGGGACCCCAGGAGTTGGCCCGCGATCATGCCGAGCCCGGTGACCAGGACGCCGAGGCTGCGGACCAGCAGGGCACCCAGGCCGATGAACACGCAGCCCATGGGACCGCCCAGGTAGTACCACCAGTCGGCGGGCAACGGATTGCCCGGCCCGGCCACCGCGAGCTTCACGGCGAACGCCGCCCACAGCACGATGGTGCCGGCCACGAAGTTGACCAGGGTGGCGGCGATGGGGGTGCCGTAGTGGACGGTGGCGGTGCCGTTCATGGCCTGCTGGAAGCTCATCAGGAAGCCTGCGGCCACCGGCAGGAGCAGCGGAACGAGCAACGCAGCCGGGTCGGCGCCGGTACCGGCGCCTCCCCCGCTGAACCGCGGCGACACTGCCCAGGCGACGGCGGCGATGGTCAGGACGCAACCGATGATGCGGATTCCCGTGACGGACTTCTTCCCGGCCGGGCCGATCCCCAGCCGGTCCACCAGCAGCCCGCTCACGGTCTGTCCCGTGACGGTGGCGACGGTGAAGAGGGCCACCCCGAGGAGGCCCACGGTAAAGGACTGGGCGAAGACGAACAGCGCGCCGATGGCGCCGGCCAGCACGTAGATGCGGGGAAAAGCCCGGGTACGGACGGCCGGGAGGATGGCCGCCAGCCCGGCCCGGCCCCGCGGCAGGACCAGCGAGATCAGGATCATCACCAGCAGGCCGGTGCTGAAACTGACCACGGCAGCGGCGATTCCGTCGTTGAGGCGGGCGCCGAGGGCCCCGTTGATGCGGCCTTGGACGGGGATGGCCAGGCCGGCGCCCACCGCCAGGGGCAGGCCTGCGAGGACGGGCAGGCGTGGAGGGGAGGTCATTGGATCTACCTTAGTTCAGGCATTATTGCTGTATGAGCAACCCCATTGACGACGTCCCCATCCGCGACAGCATGATCCGGCTGGGCCAGCTGTTGAAGCTTGCCAACCTCGTGGAGGACGGCGTGGAGGCAACGGAGCTCATCAAGAACGGGCTGGTGAAAGTCAACGGCGAAATCGACGACCGCCGCGGCCGCCAGCTGCACCACGGCGACACCGTCACCGTGAACGGGCACACCGTGAAGGTGGTCGCGCCGGAGGCGGGCTGACCGCCACGGCCGCGGCGCCGTCGTCGGACGCCTACTTATTGAGCACCTCGTGGGTGAGGAACTCCCCCACGTGGCCGATCTCCTGCTGGTTGATGCCGTGCCACATGCCCGTGTAGAGCACCTTGGTGAGCTTGACGTGCTTGCGCACCCACCCCATGGTGAACTCGATCTTGTCCTGGGTGATCACCGGGTCCTGCTGGTCCCGGCCCCAGAACATGGGGATGGTTCCGTCCAGTTCGGCATCCTTGAAGGTGGGGTCGCCCGCGGCGTCCACCACGAAGCCCGAGAGCCCGACGACGGCAGCGAAGTCCGTGGGACGCTGCCGCAGGAGGGTGGTGGCCATGGCCATGCCCATGGAGAAGCCCAGCAGGGAGACGGAGGGGTGGCCTTCCCTGATGGTGTCGATCCATTCCTGGACGTAGGCCGACGCCGCCTTGACCCGGTCCAGGGAGTAGTCGATGGACGCCGTCAGCGGGAACCAGGTGAAGCCCGGGCCCATGGCGATCGGCGCTCGGACGGATGCCACCGCAAAGTCCCCCGGAAGCATCCCGGCAAGGCTGAACAGGTCCTGTTCGTTGGCGCCGTAGCCATGGAGCAGCACCAGCAGCGGTTTGCCGGCACGCTGGTCTTCGGGGTGGGACCACAGGACAACGGGAGCGGGAAATACTTCGGCGTCAGTCATGGTTTCCATTCTTACAGTTACCCGAAAGTAACAACCTACGTTGGCGTAGCCATTGAAGCGGAAGGCAGGATAGGACAGTGACTGACGCAAGTGCCATCCAGACCCCGTCCGTGCACCCCGGTTCCCACCCCTGGAGCCGGTACGTGGCGATGGGCGATTCCTTTACCGAGGGCATCGGCGACCCCGAGCCCGCAAGCCCCGGAGGCCACCGCGGCTGGGCCGACCGGGTGGCCGAAGAACTGGGCCGCACCAAGCCGGACTTCGCCTACGCCAACCTCGCCGTCAGGGGCCGGCTCCTGCAGCAGATCGTGGACCAGCAGCTGGCCCCGGCCCTGGCCCTGAAGCCGGACCTGGTCACCTTGTCAGCAGGCGGCAACGACCTCATCCGCCCGGGCGGCGACCCCGACGCACTGGCCGAAAAGCTCGATTCCGTGGTCCAGATCCTGTCCATGGGCGGCGCCACCGTGGTCCTGTTCAACGGTCCGGACACAGGCTCCTCGGTCCTGGGCAGGATCCGGAGCAAGGTGGCCATTTATAACGAGAACCTGCGGACTGTCGCGGCCCGGCACGACGCCGTCATCGCCGACATGTGGTCCCTCCGGCAACTGAGCGATCCGCAGATGTGGGACCAGGACAGGCTGCACTTCTCCCCGTTGGGGCACCACACCATCGCGGCCATGGTGCTGGATTCTCTTAACGTTGAACATTCGCTGGAACCCCTCCAGCCCAAGGATCTGCCGCCCCGGACCTGGCGCGAGGCAAGGACCGGGGACTTGGTGTGGGCGCGCGAATACTTCGTGCCCTGGGTCCTGCGCCGGCTCCGGCACCAGTCCTCCGGTGACGGCGTCACGGCGAAACGGCCGACGCCGGGTCCCGTCTTTGGCCCGGGCGTTCCGTTGGGGTCCGGCGAGGGTCCGCTGGGAACCTCGGAACCCAGCCGCCGGTAGGACCGCACGGGGTTACGCTGGAGGGACAACCTTTGAGAGGCGCGGCACCGTGAGCAGCTTGTTTTTGTGGATCATCATCCTGTCCTTCGTTGTCCCCATGGCCATGCGGATGTACCGGCGGTCCATGGCACGGCGGGACCGGGACCAAGGCTTGCCGGGCCAGTACCCTGGCCAGTTTCCGGGACAGTACGGGCCGGGCGGGTTCCCCGGGTCCGGCCAGTTTCCCGGGTCCGCGGGGCCGCAGAGCAACCAGCCCCGCGACGGCTACACCCAGCAGGACTACTACTCCGGCGGCTTCCGCCAGCCCACCCCGGCCGGTGAATCACAGCCACAGCCCTACCAGTACGGGCAGCCCCCCATGCCGGACCCCCGCTACGGCGCGCCCCAGGAACCGCCGTTCCAGCAGTTCCCGGGCCAGCAGGGTCTGGGCCAGCAGGGTCTGGGCCAGCAGTTCCCCGGCCAGCAGCAGGGTACCGGCCACACGCCGGCCGGCCCGCCTCCAGGCCCGGCCGTTCCCCCGCCGGGAGCGCCCCAGGGATTCCGTGCCCGGAAGCTCGCAGAACTGGACCAGCAGTACAGCAACGGCGAAATGTCCATGGAGGACTACATGAAGCGCCGCAGCGACATCATGAACGGCTGAGCCCCAGCCGCCGCCACGCCTCAAGCCCGGAAGAGCCGCCTGACCACCTGCCCGGACGCCAGCGCATCCAGGCCTTCATTGACGTCCGCCAGCGGCCGGGTATCGGTGTGCAGCAGTTCCACCGGAAGCCTGCCTTCCCGCCAGTAGCCCAGGTACGCCGGGATGTCTCGGCGGGGAACCGCGTCGCCCATGTAGGAGCCGAGGAGCCGTTTGCCCGCGCCTGCGAACTGCAGTGCCGGAACGGACAGTTCAGCAGACGGATGGGGCAGTCCCACCGAGACAACCGCGCCGCCCCGCGTCACCAGATCAAGGCACGTTGCGATCACGCCGGCCAAGCCGACTGCTTCGACGGCCACATCCACCCCGTCACCGGCAGCCTCGGCCACAAGACGGGCCGCATCCGCAGGCGTTCCCACCGCCGTGGCACCGGCCTCCAGGGCCAAGGGGTGCTTGCCCGGATTCGGATCGATGGCAATCACTCCGGCGGCCCCGGCGAGGCGGGCCGCCATGACGGCCGATAAGCCTACTGCGCCGATGCCGAAGACAGCCACGGACTGTCCCGGACTGACGCCTGCCGTATTGAGCACGGCCCCCATTCCGGTGAGCACGGCGCAACCAAACATCGCCGCGACGGTGTCCGGGACGTCGTCGTCAATCACCACCACCGACTCCCGCGCCACCACGGCGTAATCCGCAAACGCCGAGACGCCCAAATGGTGGTTGATGCGCTCCCCCGCCGGCGTGCGCAGCAAGGCCGGCCCATGCAGCAGGTCACCGGAGCCGTTGACCTCCGCAGCGCGGTGGCAAAGCGCGGGCCTCCCGGCCCGGCAGGCCCGGCAATGGCCGCAACTGGGCACGAAAACGAGCACCACGTGGTCTCCCACGGACACATCGGCTACCCCGTCGCCCACGGACACCACCCGTCCCACCGCTTCGTGGCCCAATGCCATCGGAAGCGGCCGGACCCTGGAGCCGTCCACCACGGACAGGTCCGAATGGCACAGGCTCGAATAGGTGATGGCAACCCCAAGCTCACCGGCGCGCGGCTGTGCTTGGTCCAGCTCCTGAACGACCAACGGTTTCGCGTCAGCGTAGGTGGGGTTTCCCGATGCCTGTCCGGCGGCGGGAACGGTCGAATACAGGACGGCGGCTTTCATGACACGATCATGCCGTACTTCCACCCCGGGCCTGCCGCACTGTGGCACCGCGGCGTCCACCGGCAGCGTGCACCGGAAGCACCGCAGGGCAGCAGCCGGCCGCTGCCGGGACGGGCGCAGCTAGGCCAGGAACGTCGTCCGGAGCTGGTTCCCCAGCTGTCCGATCTCGGTCAGGAAGCCGTCATGGCCTATCGGTGCCGAGATCATATGCACGTCAACCTCACCCGGCAGGGCCTGGGCCAATTCGCGGGACTGGGACGGGAAGTAGAGCCGGTCGGAGTCCACGGCGGCAACGAAGAACCGGGCGGTGGCGGAGGCCAGGGTCTCGGCCAGCGGCCCGCGGCCACGGCAGACATCGTGGCTCATCAATGCCTCGGTGAGGGCGATATAGCTGTTGGCGTCGAACCGGCGGACGAGCTTCCTGCCCTGGTGGTCCAGATAGCTTTCCACCTGGTAGCGTCCGCGGTTTGCCAGCAGTCCGCCGTGCAGGGGCGACTCGGGGGCCTGGGGTTCCCGGCCGAAGCGCCCTTCCAGTTCCGCGGCGGACCGGTACGTGATGTGGGCGATCCGCCGTGCCAGGGCCAGTCCGTCTTCCGGACACGGTCCGCCGTAGTAGTCGCCGCCGTTGAAGTTCGGATCCTGGCGGATGGCCAGGGTCTGGGCCTGGGCGAAAGCGATCTGTTCAGCCGTGCTGGCAGCGCCGACCGAGATGACGGCGCAGCGCTGCACCCGGTCAGGGTAGGTCACCGCCCACTCCAGGGCGCGGGCACCCCCCATGGAACCGCCAAGGACGGCGTACCAGCTCCCGATGCCCAGCTGGTCCGCCAGCCGGGCCTCGGCAACAGTGCTGTCCCGCAGGGTGACCAGGGGGAAGCGTGAGCCCCAGGGTGCTCCGTCGGGGGCGGCCGACGACGGGCCCGTGGACCCGTAGCAGCCGCCCACAATGTTGACGGACACCACGAAGAACCTGTCCGTATCGACGGGCGCCCCAGGACCGGCCAGCTGTTCCCACCAGCCCTCTTCGTCGGTGTCGCCCCGGGTCACGTGGGTGCTGCCCGTCAGGGCGTGCTCGATCAGGATGGCGTTGCTGCCGTCCGCGTTCAGCGTGCCCCAGGTCTCGTACGCCAGGGTGACATCCGGCAGGTAGCCGCCGCCCTCGAGCTCGAGTCCTCCGATGGAGGCGTAGCGGACAACTCCGTGTTCGGGAATGGTGGTACGGGCGACGGTAACCGTCATGGCAAGACCTCTTCTACGCGCTTGCCTGCCGTCATTTGACCGGCAGGCCAGGTCTTCACCCGGGGCACCCCACCGCGGAAGGAGGGTTGCCGGCCAGCAAGCCGGGGCTGTCACTGGCACTCATGACCTGGTTCGAGTGTACGAAACACCCCCCGGTCCAGGCCAAGAGTGTGACTGGTTGTGACTTCCCGGCGCTGCCGGCCGGCAGCGCCCCGGCGTGCCGGCGGTCAGGCGTCGGCGCCGCCCTTGGCCGCGCGGAAACCGGCCTCCAGGTCGGCCAGGATGTCGTCGATGTGCTCCAAGCCAACCGACAAGCGGACCAGCCCCGGATTGACGCCGGCCACCACCTGCTGCTCGGGCGAGAGCTGGCTGTGGGTGGTCGACGCCGGGTGGATGACAAGCGAACGGACGTCGCCGATGTTGGCCACGTGCGAGTGCAGTTCCAGGGCGTCGACGAAGCGCTTGCCCGCCTCCGCGCCCCCGGCCAGGTTGAAAGCGACGACGGCGCCGGTCCCCTTGGGCCCGTACTTGCGGCCCCGTTCGTACCAGGGGCTGGACGGCAGCCCCGCGTAGGCGACCGATTCGACGTCGTCCCTTCCCTCCAGCCAGCGCGCCACCTCCGTGGCGTTGGAAACGTGCCGTTCCACCCGCAGGCTCAGCGTTTCCAGGCCCTGCGAAATCAGGAAGGCGTTGAAGGGCGAAACCGCCGAGCCAAGGTCGCGCAGCAACTGGACACGGGCTTTGAGGATGTAGGAAAGGTTGGCGCCCAGTGCGCCGCCCTCGCCAAGGTCCCGGGCGTAGACCAGCCCGTTGTAGGTGGGATCCGGGGTGTTGAAACCGGGGAACCGGCCGGGGTCCTTGCCGAAATCGAACTTGCCGGAGTCGACGATGACGCCGGCAATCGCCGAGCCATGACCGCCCAGGTACTTGGTGGCGGAGTGGATCACGATGTCCGCACCCCACTCCAGCGGCCGGATCAGGTAGGGCGTGGACAGGGTGTTGTCCACGATCAGGGGAACGCCGGCGTCGTGGGCCACCTGGGAGATGCCTTCGATGTCCAAGACGTCCTGGCGCGGGTTGGATACCACCTCGCCAAAGAACAGTTTGGTGTTGGGCTGAACGGCATTCCGCCACTGATCCAGGTTGTCCGGATCTTCCACGAAGGTGACCGTGATGCCGAACTTCTTCAGGGTGTGGGCGAACAGGTTGTAGGTGCCGCCGTACAGGCTGGGGCTGGCCACGATGTGGTCCCCGGCCTCGGCGATATTCAGGACGGCGAAGGTTTCCGCGGCCTGCCCCGAGCTCAGCAGCAAAGCGGCCAGGCCACCTTCGAGGCTGGCGATCCGCTGCTCCACCGCGTCCTGGGTGGGGTTGCCGATGCGGGTGTAGATCGGCGCCAGTTCGGCCAGCGCAAAACGGTTGGCTGCGCTCTCGGCGCTCGGGAACACGAAGGACGTGGTCTGGTAGATGGGAAGGGCGCGGGCCCCGGTGGCGCTGTCAGGCTCCTGGCCTGCATGGATCTGGCGGGTTTCGAAGGACCATCCGTTGGACATCTCAGTCTCCTATGACATGGGCCCGGCATGCTGGGAGCACCACGGGCCGCGCTTGCTTCCGGCAATTGCCGGACAGCCTGGTCCTCACCCGGGGCACCCCACCGCGGATGGAGGGTTGCCGGCCAGCGAGCCGGGGCTTAACGCTGGCACTCATGACCTGCGCCCAGTGTAGGAACATCACTCCGGCCGGGACAGCATTGTGACGAACATGGTCTTGCCGCTGTGTGCGGGCCGTGGGGGTCTCAGCCGACGGGCGGGGGACGGATCCGGGCGCGATGGCAGTCCGATGTGGAGGTTTTCCAAGGTTCCACAAATAATGCGAAGGATCGCCCGAGGTTTGGCCGCCAGCCGTCCTGGCCCGGATACCGTGGAAGCCGGACGACGTTATCCCGTCGCCCCCAACCACGCACAAAGGAATTCGATTCCGTTGCCCCAGTCTTTGCGCCTGGCCCTTGCCGCCGCACTGTTGTCCGCCGTCGCCTTCTGCTCAAGCGGTACACCAGTGCAAGCCTCGGCGCCGCCAGCGGCAGCCACCGCGCCCGCCGCCGCTCCCTCGTCCGCTCCCGACAGCCCCAATGGCCGCTACCTGGTCCAGTTCCCGGCGGGAACTGACGTCCCAACGGCGGCGCGCGACCTTCGTTCCCAGGGGGTCGCCGTCGACCACACGTTCAGCAAGGCCCTGCACGGAGCGGCGATCAAAGCCACGGCGGCGCAAGCCGCCGCACTGCTGCGGTCCGGCAAGGCAACAGCCGTGGAACCCGATGCGGTATCGACGATTTCCGCCACGGAAAAACCCGCGCCCTGGGGTCTTGACCGGCTGGACCAGCAGGCGTTGCCACTGTCCGGCGCCTACACGTATGACGCTTCCGGCCTCGGTGTCCGCGCCTATGTGGTTGACACCGGAGTTCTCCCCTCGAACGTGGATTTCGGCGGACGGGTTGCCGCGGGATGGACGGCACTTTCCGACGGCGGCGGGACAAGTGACTGCAACGGACACGGCACCCACGTTTCGGGGATCATCGCCGGAACCGTCTACGGCGTGGCCAAATCCGCCACGATCGTGCCCGTGCGGACCTTGGCCTGCGACGGGTCCGGCTACTACTCGGACATCATCGCCGGACTCGACTGGATTGCCGGGGACCATGCCGCAGGAACTCCGGCCGTGGTGAACATGAGCCTTGGCGGACCGGTCAGCAGCCTCCTTGACACCGCAGTCCAGAATGTCGTCGACGATGGAATTTCCGTCGTCGTCGCGGCCGGGAATTCGGCCACGGATGCCTGCACGTCCTCGCCCGCCCGGGTCCCGTCCGCCTTGACGGTGGCCGCGAGCGACTCCTCGGACCACCAGGCCTCGTTCTCCAACTACGGCCAGTGCGTGGACCTTTACGCCCCGGGGGTGGGCGTTACCTCCACCTGGAACACGTCGTCGACGGCCACGGCATCGCTGAGCGGGACCTCCATGGCCTCACCGCACGTTGCCGGCACGGCAGCCCTCATCCTCTCCCGGCACCCGCTCTTCACGCCTGCGCAGGTCACGGACACCGTCCTGTCGACGGCTGTTCCGGGAACCATCGCCGGTGCCGGCGCCGGAACGCCAAACAAACTGCTGCACGTGCCTGCCAGCCCGCGCCTGCCGGGGGCATTCTCGTCGCAGGCGCCCTTCCGGCAGCTGGACACCCGCTACGGCACCGGCGGAGCCAGCGGCCCCGTCGCACCCGGAGCCACCATCCGCGTCTCCGTCACCGGCCACGGCGGCATCCCCACCACCGGAGTCTCCGCCGTCGCCGTCAACGTCACCGCCACCTCACCCACCAGCTTCGGCAACATCACCGTCCACGCCGGCGGCACCCCCACCCCCGGAACCTCCAACCTGAACTTCAACACCGACCAAACCACCCCCAACCTGGTCATCACCCCCGTCGCCGCCGACGGAACCATCGCCCTGACCAACAACTCCGCCGGCACCGTCCAACTCATCGCCGACACCTTCGGCTACTACATCGCAGGTGCCCCGGTAGACCCTGGCACCTTCTCGTCGCAGGCGCCCTTCCGGCAGCTGGACACCCGCTACGGCACCGGCGGAGCCAGCGGCCCCGTCGCACCCGGAGCCACCATCCGCGTCCCCGTCACCGGCCACGGCGGCATCCCCACCACCGGAGTCTCCGCCGTCGCCGTCAACGTCACCGTCACCTCACCCACCAGCTTCGGCAACATCACCGTCCACGCCGGCGGCACCCCCACCCCCGGAACCTCCAACCTCAACTTCAACACCGACCAAACCACCCCCAACCTGGTCATCACCCCCGTCGCCGCCGACGGAACCATCGCCCTGACCAACAACTCCGCCGGCACCGTCCAACTCATCGCCGACACCTTCGGCTACTACATCGCAAGCTGAACCCGACCTGCCGGGGGCTTCTTCAACCACTGCCAGGGACGCAAATCCAAGTAAGGGCACCCTTAGCTGAGAGCCCGATCACAAAGTGCCAAGATGTTGCCATGCGCATGGATCACGTCTCTTACGCCTGTGAACACGATGGCCTCGCGGCCACTACCGAACGTATTTCAACTGCCCTCGGCGTTGAGGCAGTGAAGGGCGGGGTCCACCCCCGGTTCGGCACCCGGAATATGATCATCCCCCTTGCCGGGCACAAATACCTCGAAGTTGTGGAGGTCCTGGACCACCCGGCTTCGGACAAAGCACCGTTCGGACAGGCAGTTCGTGCCCGTTCCGCTGCGGGCGGCGGCTGGATGGGCTGGTGCGTCGAAGTGGACGACCTTGCCCCGTTCGAGGAACGCCTGGGCCGAGCTGCCGTAAACGGCAACCGCAAGTTCCCGGATGGCCGCGAACTCGTGTGGAAGCAGATAGGCATCCTGGGCCTTATTGCAGACCCCCAGGTCCCCTACATGCTCAAATGGGAAGGCGACCCGTCCCTGCACCCCTCCAATGCCTACGAGAGCAACCTCAAGATGAGCTGCCTGACCATTGCCGGCTCCGCGTCGCGGGTGACCGAGTGGCTGGGCGAGCCGGTGGAGAAACCGCTTGAAGACGTTGCGGTCGAGTGGGTAGCGCCGCACGGCACTCCCGGCATCCTGTCCGTCACATTTGAAACCGCCAACGGGGCCGTCACCATCTGACCATCCCTTGCGCTCTCCGGCTTAGTTCCGGAGAGGGCCTTAGGGGCGTGCGCCCAAAAAGCTTCGGCCGCCATCGGGTGGTGACAACGGCGTCACCACCCGATGGCGGCCGAATTCATTTAAGCGTTCCCGGGGAGGATCGCTGAATTATGCGGAAGGGCGCTGAACCACAAGCCTCCTCCATAAATGTCGGACCCTGGTTGGATGATTTCTTTATGGGAATCGGTGCGGATCTGGCGGTGGTGATGGAGGGTGTCTCTGCCTCTGTCGCTGCGCTCAGCGGGCTGGTTCGGGAGGATGCTGCGCTTTGTTCCGGCGCCGATGTTGGTGCTGAAGTGGATGTGTTGCAGCGGCGGTATGAGTCATGTCTGGGGCGGCTGGAGGTGGTGGCCCGGTTGGAGGCCCAGCTGGCGGCGGTGAAGGCGCGGGACGTGGCGGATGCCTTTGAGATCCAGCATGCTCTGCTTCCGCCGGACGCCCCGGTGGAGGAGCGCACGTTCGCGGAGATGTCCGTGGTGGAGGAGATCGCCGGGATCCTGACCATCAGCTCGGGGGTTTCCGGGGCGCTGGTGGAGCAGTCCCGCCGGGTCTGCTCCCTGCCGCCTGTGGTCGAGGCCCTGTCGACGGGTGCGATGTCGTGGCAGCACGCCCGGATCGTGGCCGACGAAACCGAAGGCCTCACCCCTGCAGGGGCGGACGGGTTGGTGGCGCACTTCTTCGACCCCGACGCACCCAACCCCGCCCGCGGCGCGGCCCCCGGTGACCTTGTCCCGTCCCGGTTCCGGGCGAAGGTCCGGGCCTGGCGGGAACGCCACCACCCCGAAACCCTGGAAAAACGCCACGCCAAGGGGGTGGCGGACCGGCGGATGGATTACGCCCCGGACCGCGACGGGATGGCCTGGCTCTCGCTCTACCTGCCCGGGGACACCGCGTGCGCGATCTGGAACCGCAGCACCGCCACCGCCCGCGGCCTCCAAACCCCCGACGAGCCCCGCACCCTCACCCAGCTCCGCGCCGACGTCGCCGCGTCACTGCTCCTCGGCGCCGGGCTGCAGCCCACCACCAAGCACACCGCCGCGGCCGCCGACACCGAACCCGCCGCCGCTGCTGCGGGTTCCGGTAATGACGCAGGTCGGGGATGTGCTTCCACTGACATCGGCAAGATCCCCACGCCGCGGGCGGATGTCCTGGTCACGGTCCCGGTGTTCTCGCTGCTCGGCCTCACCGATGAGCCGGCGGTGCTGGACGGATTCGGGCCGGTCCCGGCATCCATGGCGCGGAAGCTCGTCGCCGGCGGGGCGGAATCGTTCTACCGGGTCCTGGTCGACCCCCGCGACGGGGCACCCCTGGACATCGGCCGTACCCGCTACCGGCTCCCGGAGACCATCAAACAATGGCTCCGGCTGCGGGACACCAAATGCACCTTCCCCGGCTGCACCAACCACACCCCCGACAACGACACCGACCACCTCAACCCCTGGCACCACGGCGGCACCACCGGAACCCACAACCTGGCCCAACTCTGCCCCCGACACCACCGCCTCAAACACCACAGCACCTGGACCCCCGACCCAGCCACCAAAAACAAACCACCCGGCTGGACCTCACCCACCGGCCGCCACTACAAACCCGAACAACACGACCCC
>NZ_QEHL01000059.1:0-291 GCF_003116525.1 Pseudarthrobacter sp. AG30
TCTAAATACGGTGAGCAGAAACAAGCCAGAATATCCAAAAATAATCTTAGCGTTCTGTCACCGTCTACGCAGGGGATTAAGTTTCTTGCGAAACACCTGCGGTCTTCGACGGAGGCCTGGATAGGCCAGGCTCCAACGAACAAATTCTTCCTATGACTTCGTCCTTCGAACCGCAGCGGCGTTAGCTGCTCTCGTTCACACCGGTCATGTAGTTAACTACACTCCCGGTGATTCACTCGATTGCTGCCTTGCTGCAATTCAAATGACTCGCATAGCGTCTGTCTTATTGAC
>NZ_QEHL01000007.1:0-1342 GCF_003116525.1 Pseudarthrobacter sp. AG30
CGTCCGCGAACACTTCTTCGGTAAAACCCCGCAAACCAAAGACCTCGTCGCGGACCTCACCGACGACCAGATCTGGAACCTCAAACGCGGCGGACACGACTACCGCAAGGTCTACGCCGCCTACAAAGCCGCCACCGAGTTCAAGGGCAAACCCACCGTCATCCTCGCCCACACCGTCAAAGGCTACGGACTCGGACCACGGTTTGAGGGGCGGAATGCCACGCACCAGATGAAGAAACTGACGGTCGAGGACCTCAAGGACTTCAGGGATTACCTGCGCATTCCCATTTCGGATGAACAACTGGATGCCGACCCCTACCGCCCTCCCTACTTCCACCCTGGCCCCGATGCCCCGGAGATTGCCTACCTGATGGAGCGGCGCAGGGCGCTGGGAGGGTCCGTTCCGGAGCGCCGTTCCCGTCATGAGGCGGTTGAACTGCCTGAGCCGAAGTCCTACGAGGTTGCCATGCGCGGTTCGGGCAAGCAGCAGGCTGCCACCACCATGGCATTCGTGCGCCTGCTGAAGGATTTGCTCCGCGACAAGAAGTTCGGGGACCGGATTGTGCCCATCGTGCCGGATGAATCCCGGACGTTCGGGATGGACGCGTTCTTCCCGACCGCGAAGATCTACAACCCCAAGGGCCAGAACTACCTCTCCGTGGACCGCGACCTCGTCCTGGCCTACAAAGAGTCCCCCGCCGGCCAGCTGATCCACCCCGGCATCAACGAAGCCGGCGCCGTGGCAGCCTTCACGGCCGCCGGAACCGCCTACGCCACCCACGGCGTACCCCTGGTCCCGGTCTACGTGTTCTACTCCATGTTCGGCTTCCAGCGCACCGGCGACGCCTTCTGGGCCGCCGCGGACCAAATGACCCGCGGCTTCATCATCGGCGCCACCGCAGGACGGACCACCCTCACCGGCGAAGGCCTCCAACACGCCGACGGCCACTCCCCCCTCCTGGCCTCCACCAACCCCGCCGTCCTCACCTACGACCCCGCCTACGGCTACGAAATCGGACACATCATCCGCTCCGGCCTCGAACGCATGTACGGGCCGGACTCAACGGACAAAAACCTCATGTACTACCTCACCGTGTACAACGAACCCATCGTCCAACCCGCCGAACCCGAAAACCTCGACATCGAAGGCCTCATCAAGGGCATCTACCTGCTCAACCCAGCGAAGGCCGCAGGACTGAACGAAAGCAGTCCCCGCACCCAGATCCTCGCCTCCGGCGTCTCCGTGCCCTGGGCCATCGACGCCCAACGCATCCTCGCCGACGACTGGAACGTCTCCGCCGACGTCTGGTCCGTCACCTCCTGGAACGAACTGCGCCGCGAC
>NZ_QEHL01000007.1:1511-24909 GCF_003116525.1 Pseudarthrobacter sp. AG30
CGACACCCACTCCATCGTGGTCAAAGCGCTGCAGATGCTCGCGGCACGTGGGGAGGTTGAGGAGAGCGCACCGTCATACGCCATGGACCGGTACAAGCTCCTGGACGTCAACGCCGGCACTACCGGCGGGGCTGGCGGGGACGCCTAAGTCCACGTCGGCGGCAGTCGGGGCAGTTTCCGGGGAAAGCTGCCCCGACTGCTTTGGCGTTGGCTAGGGTGCAGCTATGGAGAACATTGAGGAATCCGGAGGGCCGGGCGTCCGGGTGACGGGGGTGTTGCTTGCCGCGGGGGCGGGCACCCGCCTGGGGCTGGGCCCAAAGGCCCTGCTTCCATACCGGGGGCGGCCCCTGGTGGAGGTGCTCGCCGGCAAGCTGCTGAAGGGCGGCTGCCGGGAGGTGGTAGTTGTCGTTGGCGCAGGAGCATCCGAGGTGCAGGCTGCCGCCGCCCTCGCTTGCTGCCGCGTGGTGGTCAATCCGGAATGGCAGTCCGGCATGGGCAGCTCGTTCTTGCTGGGTAACAACACCGCGGATCCTGAAGACCACCTGCTCATTGCCCTCGTGGACCAGCCAGGGCTGACCCCTGAGATCGTACGGCGGCTGTTGGCCGCCCACCATCCGGGTCGGATCACGGCTGCAGCCTACCGCGGTCCTGAGTCCGACGGCGGCCAGCTCGGTGGCCTTCCGGACGCCGGCAGCCCGCTCGGCGGCTCGCCGGATACCCACAGCCCGGATGGCAGTGCCGGCCACGACGGCAATAGAGGGCAGTCATGGGAACTCCGCCGCGGGCATCCACTGCTCATCGACGGGTCGCTGCGGCCCTCGGTGGCCGCAACGGTGACCGGTGACGCTGGCGCGCGCATCTTCCTCCGTACCCATCCGGAACTCGTAGATGAAGTGGATTGCAGTGACCAGTCCAGCGGCGAGGATATCGACACCCCGGACCAGCTCCGCCTTCTCCGGTAAACACTCAGGTACTCAGGAATGGGCGCTCAGGAACCCCTCCAAGGCATCCTCCCAAGGAGATCCGCGGCGGCGGACAATGTCTGCGGCACCCCCAAGGCATCCATGGGGCCACTTTGTGGGTTCCCAGTCTTGGTGTTCGCTGGTGTAGTGGCGGCCGGCCGGTGAGGTCCAGCCCGGTGGTTCGGTTTTGCTGGCCGGGGTAGGTTTCCAACCGGTGGTGTGCCGGAGCCGGTGATGTTTCGGGCAGGGCTGTCCCAAGTTGCTGATCCCGGTAGTCCCACCATCAGCCCAGGCCAGGATGTGATCGGCCTCCGTGTCCAGGGAGGAGTTGCTGCACCCGGGGAACGGGCACTTACCGTCCCGGAGCCTGAGCCAGTTCCGCATCGCCTTGCCCACCCGGTAACTCTTCCTGCCAATCTCCAACGGTGCCCCATCCCGCGGATCCACGAGCACCCGGTAAAACGAGCCCGCCCCCTCAGCGACCAACCGGCGCGCCATCGACGGCGGAATCGGCCCATACCCATCCAGCACCGCCGCCTCATCCGTCAACCCCAGCAACGAAAAGACCGGCACCGTCACCAACACCTGCGCCCGGACCGAAGATGACAAGCCAGCCCCAGACCCGACCCGGTTCAAGGCATCAACCCCGTTCCCGCCGCCGTCCCCGGTCCCGGCATCGAACCCCTGGCCCACGCCCTCAGCACCACCTCCGCCACCGCCTCCTGTGGCGCGGCCGGGGGCGAGCCCGCTGGTAAGGATCGCTGCGGCAAACACATCGGCCCGGAGCTGGGTGAGGGTCCTGGCCTCGCCGGGTCCCTGCACGCCCCGGGCAACAGCGGTCAGCCGGTTCCACCCCGCTGCTGCCTGGTCCGCGGGCAGATACGCACCCAGCCAAGCCATCCCGTCCCGGTCCGACCGGAACTCCACCCGCCGGTCCACCACCCCCTTGGCGTGACGCTGCTCAATACTCCCGGCATGGCGGCGTTCCCGCCAAACCCTGGCCTTGGCACGGAACCGATGCGCCGGCAACTCCCCCACCGCACACCCCCGCACCGCATCCGGTGCATCAGGGTCCAGGAAATGAGCCTCCAACCCCGCCGCCCCCGCAGCATCCAACCCGGCCGTTTCATCGGCCAACACCGTGGCGTGCTGCCAGGAGATCACCCCCGCCTGCAACGCCGACAAGGTCAACGGCAACCCCTTGACCACAGCCTGCGAGGTGGCCAGGAACGCCCCCGCAGCCCGCGGACCCAGCGCCAGCACACACCCAACCTCCGCCGCGACCGCCATCTCCTGCGCCACCACCGGCACCCCCGGCCCCGCCACAACACCGGCAGCATCCGCAAACGCCACCGCAGCCCGCGCCTTCAAACCAGCGACCCGGGCCTCCACCTCACGGACACCGGCCAGAACATCAAGGCAACCATCCGCCAACCCAGCCAACGGATCAGCAACCGAAAACGGCTCCGCACCACACCCGTCCACCTCGGCAACCAACACCGCAAGGGCAGCACGAATATCCGCCAACGCCCCCACCACCGCCGCTTTCCCCATAAACCCATCATCACAAGGGGGTACGACATTCAAGGGGCAGAGATTTAGGGGCCGGCCACGACAACCGGTCACCCAAAGACACGGGACAGGTGTCGACAAGCCAAACCACCGGCAGCCCCACCCACCCGGCTCCCGGTCTCGGCAAGCTCAACCACCGGTGCCCTCAACCACCAGCGGCGAGCAATTCCTCCAGCCCTTGCTTGAAGCCCGAGCGGCCGCCGTGGGCCGGATGCCTGATCTTGGGCGCAGCCACCCCGCTGCGTTGCAGGCTGTGCTGGGCCACGTTGCCCACCGCAACGATGGAGCTGATTCCAAACAATCCGGCCAGTTCCTGCCAGAAGGGCGTGCCGAGTTTGGTTTCGGACGGCTTGGGCGTGCGGTTGGACCACGGCTTTCCGGGTTGGTGCGGGTGCCAGGGGAAGGCACTCCACAGCAGTGGGAGGAAATCTACTTCTTCCAGGACCTGCCACAGCACCGTTGCCGTTGGCTCGGCAGCTACCCCAGCAGCTTCGGGCGGCACAACGTACCCCTTGCCCGGGCCAAAGAGTCCAAAGCTGTTAGGCGGGCCTTCCAGGATGGTCCGGTTGGTAAACGGAATGCCGGTAATGCGCATGCCCCTGAAACCCGGCGCCTCCCCTACCAACAGCACGCCGGGCTGCCGGTCTCGCATTTCCTGCAAATAAATCTCCAGGTTCCGGCGGCGCAACGCATTCTCCGGCGCCGCGTCGGAGAAGAAGTTGGTGCAGGCCGGTCCGGTTTCCGCGGCTGCCAGCCGCGCCACGAACTCCTTGATGCCGCTGCCGGAACGCACGCCGATACCTGCGGACAGGTATTACCAGCGGGGGTGGATGGCCTCGCGGAAGTAGTGGTCGTAGATCCAGCGGACCCCGTCGTCGAACTCCTTGCCAACACTTACACCGGCAGCGGCGGCGTTGCCCTGGGCCTGCTCCACGTTGCGCGCGCCGGGAATGACGGAGCTGACGCCGTCCTGCGCCGCAATCCAGGCGATGGCGGCCTGTGCCGTGGTGGCCCCGGCGGGCACCAGTTGCTCGAACTCCGCCACGGCCTTCAGGCCCAGCTCAAAGTCGACGCCGGAGAAGGTCTCTCCCACGTCGAACGCTTCGCCGTGGCGGTTGTAGTTCCGGTGGTCGTTCTCCGCGAAGGTGGTGTCCTTCGAGTACTTTCCGGACAGCAGGCCGGAAGCGAGCGGCACCCGGGCGATGATGCCCACGCCGGCAGCCTTGGCCGCGGGGAGGACTTCATCCAGCGGCTTGAGCCGGAAGGCGTTCAGGATGATCTGTACCGATGCGGTCCCTTCGTGGCGGATCGCCTCCAGCGCCTCGTCCGTTCGTTCCACGCTGACACCGTAGTTGCGGATGGCGCCTTCGGCGACCAGCGTGTCCAGCGCGTCATACACCTCGTTGTTGCTGTAGACGGCACTTGGCGGGCAGTGCAGCTGGACCAGGTCGAGGGTTTCGGTGCCCAGGTTCTTCCGTGAGCGGTCCACCCACTGGCGGAAATTGGCCAGTGAATAGTTTTCCGGCCGCTGCTCCATCCGGCGGCCCATCTTGGTGGCAACGGTGACGCCGTGCCCCGGGTTGTCCGCGAGGAACTTCCCGATGGCCTGCTCGCTCTTTCCGTCGCCATAGACATCGGCCGTGTCAAAGAAGGTGACGCCTGCCTCCACGGAGGCGGCGAGGATGGCCTGGGCCTGTGCCGGGTCCACGGTGCCCCAGTCCGCGCCGAGCTGCCAGGTGCCCAGCCCCACGATGGAGACGTTCCGTCCGGTCTTACCTAAAATCCGCTGTTCCATCCCCTGACTATATGGGTTTGGCGTAAAGCTGGGTGAATCCTCCGAAGGAATTTAGCTGCCCGGCACCGGTACGCCGCCCAAAGACCCGGGGTGCCCCAGGGCGCCCGTCCGCCGCCGGGCGAAGGTCCTGGACCGTTCGCTGGAGAGTGCGAGGATCAGCAGGATGTCCAGCGACAAGCTGACCAGCGTGGTGCCCAGCGTGATGGGCGGTCCGCCCGAGGCAGTGGTGGCGAATTGGGTGATGATGGAAAGGCTCCCCAGTGTCATGGCAGTTACCCGGGCGCGGTTTCCGCCCCGGGCGATGAACCATGCAAGGAGGAACTCAGCGAGGGCGAAGACCCCCATGACGATGGCCCCCGGAAGCAGTGCCCCGGACACGTCCAGGTCGCCGGCGGAACCGCCCAGGAGCGGAGGCGCCAGGGTTTCGTCGGATGCGGCGGCCAGGAGCAGGAAAGCCAGGAAGAGGGCGGCGAATCCCCTGCATGTGACCAGGACTGCCCCGAAGAGAGTGGGCAGTGGCCGCCGCTCCTTCGCAGCCTGCACCCGGGCCGGTCCAGGACCAGCCGCCGGTATCCGGGTGAGGTCCACAATGGGCAGGTCGCCGTCGGTCATGATGTTGTCCCCTCCCCCGTTCCTGGAGTGGTAGCCGGTGGAGAAGTCCTTGATGATCGTCACGGCCGCTTCCGGCGCAGCCGCTTGGATGGACCCCACCACGTAGTCCCGTTCCTCGTCGATGCCTGGGGCGATTTTGTGCGTTACCTGCAGTGTGAACAGGGAAAGTCCCACGGCCCTGTCGTAGGTCCCGGCGGCGAGCCAGTCCACCGGGATGCCCCCGGGAAGCAGCCAGCCCGGGGGTACCTTCCAAAAGCGGATGTGGTGGCGTCTGCCTGGGTTGCCGTCCACCTCCTGCTGGTAGGCGAAATCCTGCTGGCGGCCAAAAAGGAACAGTGGACTCACCGGCGCCTCGTCGTAGCTGCGCCTGGTCAGCGTGGAAGTGATGATGCGGCGGCTTGAGGCGAAGGTCACCGGATCGGCGAGGGTCCATCGGGCCTGCCGCATGGCTGCATGGATTTGGGCCTCCCGGCCACGCAGGGCCACGTTGACCGGGTCCGCAAGCAATCCGTCGCTGGTGCGCGAACGGCCAATGAAGTAGTCGGGCAGGTAGATCCTGGTGAGGATGCGGTGCAGGCGGGGAAGCACCAGGTAGGCAAGCGCTGCCCAGAAGACCACCAGGACCCAGATGTGCGGCCATTCCAGGCTCGACTGCAGGAGCAGCACGGCAAACCAGATCGAGCTGAGGCCGCTGAACGTAAAGAACAGCCGGTCGACCACGGTGTCCGCCGCGGCCGTGGCGGCGGGCGCGGGGCCCGGCATGCCTCCGTCCCGGCCCGCATCCATGGCTGTCTCGCCCGTCATGGCCACAGGCTACACCTGGATTACCGCACCGCGCCCGCCTCAGCCGGAACGAGGCCTGCTTCCTTCAGCCCCAGGTAGATCCGGTCCCGGGCGATGGGAAGCTGCGCGAAGCGGACTCCGGTGGCGTTCCTGATGGCGTTGGCGAGCGCCGGGGCCACGGGGTTGAAGGGACTCTCGCTCATCGATTTGGCGCCGAGCGGGCCCAGCGTGTCATTGGTGTCCGCGAAGTACACCTCGCTGCGCGGCACGTCCGCAAAGGTCGGGATGTGGTACTGACGCAGGATGTCGGTGGTGACCTTGCCGTCGTCGTTCACCACCACTTCCTCGTAGAGCGTGGCACCAATGGCCTGGGCGATCCCGCCTTCGATCTGTCCACGGCACTGTCGCGGGTTGACCACCACGCCGGCGTCGGCCGCCTGGACGCTCTGCAGGATTTTCAGCTCGCCGGTGCCGCGGCTCACCGCCACCCGGAACCCGTGCACGTTGAAGGCAACCGAACGCGGCGTGCCGCCCCAGCGTCCTTCGGCGGCGAGGTCGACGCCGGCTTCCTCGGCGGCCTGCGCCAGCTCAGCAAGTGCCACGCGGGTTCCGTCGACCACCACGGCGTCGCCGTCGAGGACGCACGCGGAGGCCTGCGTTTGGCGGATGCCGGCCGCGAACGCCCGGATCCGGACGGCCAGCTCTTCGGCAGCTTCAAGGGTGGCCTTGCCGGCCACCACGGTTCCGGCCGAACCGAACGCGCCCGTGTCGTGCTCCACCAGGTCCGTGTCCGATTGCCGCACCGCCACCCTGGATGCCTCCGTGGACAACGCCGTGGCGGCAAGCTGGGCATGCACCGTGGTGGTCCCGTTTCCGAACTCGGCGGTCCCGACGTCGGCCTGGTACGTTCCGTCCGGCAGGAGCCGGAGCCGGGCATGGGCAAAGTGGCCACGCGGCGGGACGGTATCGATCATGGAGAGCGCCGCGCCTTCGCCCACCATCCAGTCCGGCCCGAGGTCCTCAAGCCCAGCCTGCCGGTAGCGTTCGCTGCCCCGGTCCAGGGCGTCCCGGACCAAGTCCAGGCACTGGTCCAAACCGTAGCTTCCGTAGAGGACGTCCTCCTCCGGCTGGGGCTGGGTGGACAGCATGTGGTCCCCTTCCCGGACCATGTTCCGGCGGCGGAACTCGAGCGGATCCATCCCGATCCCGGCGGCCAGCTCATCCATCGCGGACTCGATCGCAAAAATCATCTGGCTGAGGCCATAGCCGCGGAACGCGCCGGCCGGGACGGTGTTGGTGTAGACCGACTGGGCGTCCACCTTCTTGTTGGCGCACTTGTAGACCGCCAGCGATTCACCGCAACCATGGAACATGACGCCCGGGCCGTGGTTGCCATAGGCGCCGGTGTTGGTCACCACGTCCAGTTGCAGGGCTGTCAGCCGGCCGTCCTTGGCGGCACCGGCTTTCAGCTTGATGGTGAAGGGGTGCCGGGTTGTGGTGGCGGTGAACTGTTCCGTGCGGGTCAGTTCCAGCTGGACCGGCCGCTTCAGTTTCAGGGCCGCGAGCGCCACGAGGTCCTCGGTGAGGACTTCCTGCTTGCCGCCGAATCCGCCACCCACGCGTCCGGCCACCACGTGCACGCGGTCCTCTTCGAGCCCGAACACCCGGCACAGCGTGCGGCGGACCAGGAACGGGACCTGGCTGGAGGTGCGGACCTGCAGCCGCCCGTCGTCGTCTACGGTGGCGATGGCCGCATGGGTTTCCAGGGCGACGTGCTGGACCCTCTGGGTCTGATAGGTCTGTTCGTGGATGAAGTCGGCGCCCGCGAAGCCGCCGGCGACGTCGCCCAGTTCCGAGTGCAGTTCAGCCACCACGTTCCGCTCCGGGCGGGAGATGCGCGCTTTCACGGCGTCCTTGTCTCCGTGGACCAGGGGGGCACCAGGCAGCAGCGCTTCCTGCGGCGAGAAGACGGCGGGAAGTTCCTCATATTCCACCTGGAGTGCGCGGACACCGGCTTCCGCGGCGGCCACCGATTCAGCCACGACGGCGGCCACCCGCTGCCCGATGAACCGCACCACGTCATCGAGCACCCTGGTATCGTCCGGGTCGTCAGTGAAGAGTTCGTGCTGGGCGGTGGAGAACAGCTGCTCCGGGGCGTCCTCGGAGGTGAAGACCGCCACCACGCCTGGCACGTTCAGCGCTGCGTCCTTGGCGATGGAAAGCACCCGGGCGTGCGGGTGCGGGGAACGGAGGATCTTCAGGTGCAGCAGCCCTTGCTGCTCCTCTTTGGGCAGGTCCAGGGTGTAGCGGGCAGCGCCCGTGACTACGGCGCGGCTGGCTGGAGCCGGGACGTCGTCACCCAGCCGGCCCGGCGCAGGGTCCGGTTGCCCCTCCCCTGCGATGCCGGAGCCCGGCCCCTCGGGATCAGGGTGCCCGGGGTGCCCGCAGACGGCGTCGGCGATGGCGCGGTAGCCCGTGCACCGGCAGAGGTTGCCTTTGAGGTTCCGGGGCAGGTTGTCCTTTTGGGCGTCGTCGAACGAGGCCGCCGTCATCACCATGCCGGCCGTGCAGAAGCCGCACTGAAACCCCTGCCGCTCCATGAACTGCTGCTGCACCGGATGCAGGGGGCCGCCGGCAGTACCGGCCAGCCCCTCAATGGTGGTCACCGAGCGCCCCTCGGCCCGGACGGCGGGATAGATGCAGCTGTGAACGGGCGTGCCGTCCACATGTACCGTGCATGCGCCGCAGTCGCCGCCGTCGCAGCCCTTCTTGACGCCGGTGTTGCCCTGCTCCCGCAGGAACGTCCGCAGGCATTGGCCGGGGCGCGGAGCCGCCCCGGACGCGGTGCCGTTGATCTCGATGCCCATGCTCAGGCCCCTTTCGGAAGTGCTGTGGAAACGGGAGCGGAATCGCTCCGGGGCGGCCAGAAGTCGCCGGACACGGGCAGCCCGGGCGTTCCCGCCGGCGCAGCGAGCTCGGCGCGGATTTCCTCGGCCAATCGGTAGGTCATGTCCCGGCGCCAGGCGGGCAGGCCATGGATGTCGTCGTGGTAATGGTCCGCGGGAATGGCGTCGTCCAAGGCAGCTGCCAGCCGGTCGGCATCGGGCAGGCCGTCGAACCGGAGCTGAACGGGCCGCTTGGTGGCCGCGGTGACGGTCAGGACCAGGGAGGTAGCGGCGTCGAGCCGTCCGATCAGGAGCACCCCGGACCGGCCCAGGTTGCTCAGCGACAGCCGGCGGAACGCCACCCGGGAAGAAAGGGCCGACGCCGGGAGGTGGACGCTGCGAAGCAGCTCGCCCGGTGCCAGGCAGTTGGTGGCGTCACCGGTTACGAAGTCCGCCACGGGAACGGTGCGGCTGCCGCCGCCTGGTGCGAGGACCGTGGCAACGCCGTCCAGTCCGGCGCAGAGCGAGATGACGGGCCCGGCGGGCAGGGACGTGCACAGGTTGCCGCCCACGGTGGACATGTTCCACACCTTGAACGAAGCCACGAAGGAATCGCAGCAGGCCCGGACCAGGTCCAGCCCGGGCCAGCCGCGGCCGTCCGCGCCGGCGCCGGCCGGCAGGGTGTACAGCTCGGCAATGGTGCAGGTGGCGGCGAGGTCGATGCCGTCGTCACTGACGGTTATGGGAGTCCAGCCGGCTGAGCCGAGGTCCAGCAGCCGCTTGAGGGGTTGAGGCCCAAAGGCGTAACTGCCGTAGGAGAAGAGGACCGTTCCGCCGGCCAGCCAGGCGTCGCCGTCTCGCCAATCTGCGGGGTCGGTGGTGCGGACCACCGCCTCGATGGTGTTCATGTCCATGCGATCTCCTGCGGGGTAAGGTCTGTGGGCGCCGGTTCCGGCGCGCGGTGGTGGATGGTGCCGGCGGTGTCGCGCAGCGGCGCGCACGTGGCGTCGCGGCTGCGCGCGGCGATGAGCTCGGCGGTGACGGAGACCGCCACCTCGGCGGGGGTAGTGGCGCCGAGGTCCAGTCCGATGGGTGAGTGCAGCCGGGCAATCCGTTCCGGCAGGACCCCGGCGCTGAGGAGTTCCTCGACCCGCTGGAGGTGGCTGCGGCGCGATCCCATGGCGCCCACGTAGGCGAGGTCCAGGGCCAGCGCGGCCTCCAGCAGCGGAAGATCGAACTTGGGGTCATGGGTCAAGACGGCCGCCACGGCGCGGCTGTCCAGGCGGCCGGCGGCTGCTTCCGCCGCGAGGTAACGGTGCGGCCAGTCCGTCACCACCTGGTCTGCGACGGCGAACCGTGGCTGGCCGGCAAAAGCGGGCCGGGCATCCACCAGGGTCACGTGGTAGCCGAGCAGCTTGGCCGCCGGCACCAGGGCCGCCCCGAAGTCGTTGGCACCGAACACCAGCATGCGTGGCGGGGCGAGCCGGGACTCCACCAGGACGGCGGGCCCCCCGGGATGCCTGCTGTGGAGGTCGCGGTCCGGCAGGCAGTCCCCTGCCTGGACCAGCGGGACCAGACCGGCGCCGCCGCTGCGCAGGATGGATTCCACCCGAAGCGCTGACTCTCCGTGCAGCAGCGGGGCCAGTTCGGGGGATGCCGGTCCGTGGTGCCGGGCCGGGTCCGGGAGTACGACGGCGGCACCGCCCGATGCTCCCAGCAGCCGTACCAGCGCCACGGGTTCGTCGTGGCGGAGGCCGGCGAGTTGCCGGACGGCGGCCCGGAGCGGTTGCTCCGGTTCACCGGTAACGGCTGCAGGAACCGGCTGGATGTGGATCTCCAGCTGTCCCCCGCAGGTGAGCCCGGCGGCGAAGGCATCGGCGGAACTGAAGCCGAAGACCTGGTGGCGCGGGCCGCCGTCGTCCATTGCCTCCCGGGCGAGCGCCACCACGGCGCCTTCCACGCAACCGCCGGAGAGGCTGCCAAGCACCTCACCGGACTCCGTGACGAGCATGGAGGTCCCCACAGGGCGGGGCACCGAACCCGAGGCGGCAACGATGGTGGCCACTGCGAACCGCTTGTCCGCGAGTCGGGGCAGCCAGGGGCCGAGCGAAGGGATCAGGTCAAGCATGGCGGCACTCCTTCTTCCGCGCGGCGGTGGTGTCCATTGTCTGTCCTGCCAGGGGCCGGGCCAAGGGTTGGCCCGGCCCCCTGTGCGGCTGGGGCAACGATCAGCCGCCCAGCAGGAGGTTGATCGGCCCGCGGGCGAAGTACACCAGGAACCCGGCGCTCACCACCCACATCAGCGGGTGGATCTTTTTCGCCTTGCCTGATGCCGCCCCGATGACCGCCCAGCTCACGAAGCCGACGCCAATGCCGTTGGCGATCGAATAGCTCAGCGGCATGGTCACGATGGTGAGGAAGGCAGGCAGCGCCACGGTGAACTTGGTGAACTTGATCTCGCGGATCTGCGCCATCATCATGGCACCCACCACCACCAGGGCGGCGGCGGCGACTTCCAGCGGGACCACGCTGGTGAGCGGGGTGAGGAACATTGAGCCGAGGAACAGCAGCCCGGTGACCACTGATGCCAGGCCGGTCCGGGCGCCTTCGCCGATCCCTGCCGCGGAGTCGATGTACACCGTGTTGGAGGAACCTGAGGTTGCCCCGCCGGCCACTGCGCCGAAGCCTTCGACGATGAAGGCGGATTTCAGCCGCGGGAACGTGCCGTCCTTGTGTGCGACGCCTGCGCTCTTGGCCAGGCCGGTCATGGTCCCCATGGCGTCGAAGAAGTTGGTGAACACGAGCGTGAACACCAGCATGGTGGCCGCAAGTCCGCCGATCCGGCTGAACGAACCAAAGAGGTCAAAGTGGCCCACCAGGCCCAGGTCGGGTGCGGAGACCAGCTGGCCGGACAGGACAGGGGTGTTCAGGTGCCAGCCGCCGGGGTTGGTGGTGCCGGCAGGACCCAGTTTCATGATGGCTTCCACGACGGCGGCCAGCACGGTGGTGCCAACGATGCCGATGAGCAGCCCGCCCTGTACCTTGCGCGCCACGAGGATCCCCATGGCCAGGAGGCCGACGACGAACACCAGCGTTGGCACGGAGGTGATGGAGCCGCCGTCGCCCAGCTGGACGGGCGGGCCGCCGGTGGTGGGACGGACGAAGCCGGAGTCGACGAAGCCGATGAAGGCGATGAACAGGCCGATGCCCACGGTGATGGCGGCCTTGAGTTCCTTGGGAACGGCCCTGAAGATGGCGGTCCGGGCGCCGGTGACGCCGAACAGGACGATCAGGATGCCGTTGATGACCACCAGCCCCATGGCCTCGGGCCAGGTGACTTCGTGGATCACCGAGACGGCCAGGAAGGAGTTGATGCCCAGTCCGGCGGCGAGCCCGAACGGCAGGTTGGCGATGAGGCCGAACAGGATGGTCATGACGCCGGCGGTGAGGCCGGTGACGGCACCCACCTGGGATGCGGACAACCATCCCCCGGCAACGTCGGTGGGGGCGTTGTCGGCGCTGAAACCGCCGAGGATGAGGGGGTTCAGGATGACGATGTACGCCATGGTGAAGAAGGTGACCAGGCCGCCCCGGAATTCCCGGGCAACGGTTGAGCCACGGCGGGTGATCTGGAAGAAGCGGTCCAGGTAGGATCCCGACGCCGGCGGGCCGGGTACGGATGGGGTACGCGGCGACCGCCGCGAGGTGCTGGTGGTTGGAGCCGGATGCTCCTCGTGGGAATGGTCCAGGATGGTCATCTCAGCCGCCCGGCCTAGTAGTCGATCCTGGATTCGACCGTGTTCCAGGTATTGAACGGTTCCAGCGGTGCAGGTGCCTGGGGATCGCCCAGCTCCAGCTTGGATACCGGCATCAGGGAGTCCCTGTCCTGGTTTTCGAAGTATTCGTAAAAGACGGCGTCGTCGAAGCCCACGGAGGCGGCATCGTGCCGGTCGGCGGCGTAGACCACGCGGTCAACACGGGCCCAGAGGGCGGAGGCCAGGCACATGGGGCATGGCTCGCAGCTGGTGTAGAGGACCGCACCGCTGAGGTCGAAGGTGCCGAGTTCGCGGCAGGCGGTGCGGATGGCGGTGACTTCGGCGTGGGCCGTGGGATCGTTGTCCGCGGTGACGCGGTTGACGCCGTCGAACGTTTTGCCGTCCGCGGTGACGATCATGGCGCCGAAGGGGCCGCCGCTGTTTAGGACGTTGGCTGTTGCCAGCCGAATGGATCTGGCCAGGAACTGCTCGGCCGTGACGGTGGTACTCATGATGCGACTTCCTTTTGCCGGGAAGCCTGTTGCCGTGCAAGGACCAGTAGAACCAGGTGCGACGGTTACCAGGCTTCAGCATGTGCTGTGAAGGTTAAGTTGCGCCTGGTAGATAGCTTCCCGGGTTCGGGTGCCCGCCTTTGGCAGAATCGAGATTAGCACCGCTTTGTGGCCCGCGCCATAGTTTTCTGGAAATTTATTTTCGCTATGTGAAATCCATGTTTCGGTCCGCTAACCCCCTCCAGTCACATCCCGCCGGTGTTGACGCCCCGCGCCCGGGCTGGCTAATCTCATCGGATCCGCGGTCCGCCGCGGCCACCTGGATCAGCAGACAGGGCCTCACTGAGCTGGAAAAATTGCCACCGCGCTCAGGACAGGAACATCCCATGCACCAGCCCCTTCCCGCACCCGCACCCCGGCTCTGGATCCGGAATCCGCAGGCCGCATTCACCGCCAACAACCTTGACGCCTCGGGCGGGGTTGTCATCAGCGGCGGCGTCATCACCGAGGTCCTGGCGGCCGGACAGATACCGTCCGAACCCTGCGCCGAGACGTTCGACGCCGGCAGCCACGTGCTGCTGCCGGGACTGATCAACACCCACCACCACTTCTACCAAACGCTCACCCGCGCCTGGGGTCCGGTGGCCAACGCCCCGCTGTTCCCCTGGCTGCAGAACCTCTATCCGGTCTGGGCCCGGCTCACGCCCAAGGATGTGGAGCTCGCCGCCACCGCCGCCCTCGCTGAGCTGCTGCTCAGCGGCTGCACCACCGCCGCCGACCACCACTACCTCTTCCCCGCCGGCCTGGAAAACGCCATCGACATCGAGGTGGCGGCCGTGCGCCGGCTGGGCATGCGGGCAACACTCACCCGCGGCTCCATGACGCTGGGAACGGACGACGGCGGCCTGCCGCCGCAGTCAACGGTCCAGGCACCGGAGGTGGTGCTGGCGGACAGCGAGCGGCTGATCGGCGCGTACCACGAGCGCGGGGAGGACGCCGTCATCCAGATCGCCCTGGCGCCGTGCTCGCCGTTCTCCGTCACGAAGGAAATCATGGCCGAGAGTGCCGCGCTCGCCGAACGGCTGGACGTCCGGCTGCACACCCACCTGGCCGAAACCCTTGACGAGGAGGACTTCTGTCGCGAGATGTTTGGGCTGCGGACCGTGGACTACCTGGAGAGCGTGGGCTGGCTGACGGACCGCACCTGGCTGGGGCACGGCATCCACTTCAGCGACGAAGAAATCGGCCGCCTCGGTTCGGCGGGGACCGCCGTCGCCCACTGCGCCACCTCCAACATGCGGCTCGCCTCGGGCACGGCCCGGGTCCTGGAACTTGAGGATGCGGGCGTTCCGGTGGGGCTGGGAGTGGACGGCTCGGCGTCGAACGATGCTTCCAACATGATCCTGGAGGCGCGGCAGGCGCTGTACCTCCAGCGCCTCCGCTATGGCGCTGATGTCCCCGTGGAGCGGGCACTCGGCTGGGCCACCCGTGGTTCGGCCGCAGTGCTGGGACGGCCCGGGGTGGGCCAGCTGGCGCCAGGGATGCAGGCCGACCTTGCCCTGTTCGCGCTCGAAGACCTGCGCTTCTCAGGCAGCCATGACCCCGTCGCCGCCTTGTTGTTGTGCGCCGCCGACCGCGCCGACCGGGTGATGGTGGGCGGCCAGTGGCGCGTCGTGGATGGACAAATCCCCGGCCTGGACATCGCCGGGCTCATCGCTGAGCACTCAGCGGCGGCCAAGCGCCTGGTAAACGGGGTCCGGTGAACGGCTGACACGGAACCGGGCCACTGCTACCGTGGCGGCATGACTCCGTCAAAGACGCCGGCCGAAGTCCTGGATATCGAAGGTGTTGAGGTCCGGATCTCGAGCCCGGACAAGGTGGTGTTCCCAGACCCCGGGCTGACCAAGCTGGACCTGGTGCGGTACTACCTGGCCGTGGCGGACGGGGCGCTGCGCGGCGCGGGTGGAAGGCCGATGGTGCTCAAGCGGTTTCCCAAGGGCATCAACGCCGAGCCCTTCTTCCAAAAGCGCGTGCCGGAGAACCATCCACCCTTCGTCGACACCACCACACTGCATTACGCGTCCGGAACGTCGGCGGAAGAAGCTGTCATCCGGGATGCGGCGGGCCTGGCCTGGGTCATCAACCTTGGCTGCCTGGACCTGAATCCGCATCCCGTCAGGGCCGAAGACCTGGAGCACCCGGACGAACTCCGGGTGGACCTCGATCCGATGCCTGGCGTGGACTGGTCGCAGATTGTGGACGTCGCCTACGTGGCCCGGGAGGTCCTGGCCGACGCGGGGCTGGTGGGCTGGCCGAAGACGAGCGGGTCGCGGGGGCTGCATATCCTGGTGCGCATCACCCCGCAGTGGTCGTACCGCGATGTCCGGCTCGCCGCCGAAACCCTTGCACGGGAGGTGGAAAACCGCGCGCCCGGCCTCGCCACGGCACGGTGGTGGAAGGAGGAGCGCGGTGAAAGCGTGTTTGTGGACTTCAACCAGAACGCCAAGGACCGCACCGTGGCCTCCGCCTACTCGGTCAGGCCCCTGCCTGACGCCCGGGTGTCTGCGCCGCTCACGTGGGAGGAAGTCCGCACCGCACGGCCGGAGCAGTTCACAGTGCAGACAGTGCCGCAGCGCTTTGCGGACATCGGCGACCCGCACGCCGGCATTGATGACGCGGTGGGCACACTCGACGGGCTCCTTGCCTTGGCCGAAAAACTCGGCCCGGCAGAGAAAGCGCCCCGCAGCGGCAATGGAACCGGCCGCCGGCAGTCGCTGATGCCGCTTATCGAAGTTGCCCGGACCAAGACAAAGCCCGAGGCGCTGGCAGCCCTTGACCAGTGGAAGGCCCGGCATCCCGCAGCCGTTGGCACGCTCCAGCCGGCCGACGTCCTTGTCGACGGGATGCGCGGGTCCAGCTCGCTCTGGTACCGGGTCCGCGTCAACCTCCAGCATGTCCCCGAGGACAAACGCCCGCCGCAGGAGGACCTCATCGCGGACTACGACCCCTGGGCAGGCAAGCAGTGGCCGGGACACCCCGGTTCCTGAGCCTCGCCGCTACTGCCAGACCCGCACCCAGTCGACTTTGATGGCTCCGTCCGGTCCGAACGTCCTCTGGTTGGGGTTGAGTCCCACGTTCAGGAGCAAGTAGTGCGGCGCGTTGCCGTCCTGAGACGAATATGAATAGACCTTGCGGCCGTCGAAATAGATGTCGTTGACACCCGCCATCCGATGCACGCCGTAGGTATGGTACCCACCGGCCCAGCACCCCACGATGGCACTTCCCAACTCGCCGCCACTCGCAGAGTGATACACGGTGCTCATGTTCCCCGCCAAGGGCTCCGCTATGTCAATCTCACCGGTTTTCGGATAGGACTGTCCGGTGGTCCACCAGGCTGGCCAGTTGTAGATGCCGCCCGAGCAGGTACCCGGAAAATAGATGCGGGCTTCGACGTATCCCGTGGTGTATTGGAAGCCCACGTGGCCGGAGACCCCATCCTTGGGATTGGTGGACAGCAGCGCCCCGGAATCGGAGTCGGAGAGCTGGAGGACGGCCTCGCCGTTGGCAACCGTAATGTTGCTGGAGCAGGTTTTGACACCGTTCATCTTGGACTTGGGATCACAGTCGTTGAACCAGTAAGGGGTCCAGACACCGGGGTTCAGGGTGTTGAATTCCTCATCGAACACCAAGTGCCAGGCGCCGGGAACCCCGGCGGGGCCCAGTCCCTGGCTGGAAACGACGGGTTTGCCTTCTAGCGGGTCGCCCTGGGCTGTGTCATCGGCGGGTGGCGCAGCGGGAGGAACGGCCTCCGAGGGGGCGGCGTCGGCCGGCGCTGCAGCCCCGGTTGAGGCATCCAATCCGGGTACTTCCGGGGCCTCCGGCGGTGCTGCCGGTGCGGCGGAGCCGGTAGGCCCGGGACTTCCAGAGGGTGCAGGGATAATGACTCCGGACGACCCGGAAGCCGCCTCCGCGGGATCCGCGGGCAGTCCGGACTCCGCCGGGGCGAGGACCGCACTGGCCGAAAGGCCGCCAACCACCAGGAGGCAGCATACGCATTGCAGGAGGCGGGTCTTCATGGACATGCCCCGCACGTCCCACGTCGGGAATCGGGCTGCTTCACACGTTCCTGCATCCTCGCCTCCCCGGCGCTCAACGGAAATCCGGCCCGGGCAGGCACGCAAGCCCAACTCCGGGCAACGACTTACCGCCTCAGGCTATGGGAGTTCGCTGCCGGGGTCGCCAGTAGCGACTACTTGTGTTTGGCCGGCGTGGTTCCGCAGGTAGGCAGGGGCGGTACTCACATCCGCCGGCCGAATACCGGCAACGCGTGGACCCAGCGCGAGAACAGCCCGCGTTCGTGGTGCCGTTCTTCCGGAACGAACAAGTCCGGGTCAATCCCGCCGCCGATGGGGAGGTAGAACTCCTGTGCGCCGGTTCCCGCGGCCGGGGCGGCCGGCACGGAAGGGGTGTCCTGCTGGTACATCGAAACCTCCTAATTTCGTATTGCGGAAAGCAAATTCTGCTTTGTGAAAGTTTAGAAGCAACACTGCGGGGCGTCAACAGTCGGCCGCCTGGCCCTTCCCGGGCGATCCGGTCACAAACGGAATTTTGGGGTTGTGATGTACACCACCGCCCGGCGGGGGTACGCTGGTAGGCAACTCGTGGCGCACGTCACGTAACCTGGGAGCAGCAGGCAGGGTCGTAATGAGCTGGCATCAATGGATGCCGGCTCTTTTTTGTTGGGTCGGCTCCACCGGAAACGCGCTTGAAACGCGCGCTTAATTTCAGTGATGGAACCTTGGTTCCACTTACCGGAGATTGGGAAAAGACCATGAGCAGCAAGATCATTCTCGGCGAAAACCAGTACGGCAAGGCCGAAGTCCGCGTCGTCAAGATCACCAGGGACACCAACCGCCACGAGATCGAAGACCTGAACGTCACCTCGCAGCTGCGGGGCGATTTCGCCGCGGCCCACCTTGAGGGCGACAACGCCCACGTGGTGGCCACGGACACCCAGAAGAACACCATCTACGCCTTCGCCCGGGACGGCATCGGTTCGCCCGAGGCGTTCCTGCTGCGCCTCGGCGAGCACTTCACCTCCAGCTTCGACTGGGTCACCGGCGGCCGCTGGGAAGCGGAATCCTACGCCTGGAGCCGCATCCAGGCGCACGGCAGCGAACACGACCACTCATTCGTCCGCAACGGCCAGGAAGTGCGAACCGCGGTCCTGGTCCGCGACGGCGCCGCCAGCCACCTGATCTCCGGACTGAAGGACCTGACCGTCCTCAAGTCCACGGAGTCCGGCTTCGTGGGCTACCCCCGCGACCGTTACACGACGCTTCCGGAGACCACCGACCGCATCCTCGCCACGGACGTTTCAGCCCGCTGGCGCTTCAAGGCCGGCACCGACTTCAGCAGCCTGGACTTCAACAAGAGCTACGACGACGTCAAGGGCCTCCTGCTCGAAGGCTTCACTGAGAAGTACTCCCACGCACTGCAGCAGACCCTGTTCGACATGGGCGCAAAGGTGCTGGAGGCGCACAGCGAAATCGACGAGATCAAGTTCTCCATGCCCAACAAGCACCACTTTCTGGTGGATCTCTCCCCGTTCGGCCTGGACAACCCCAACGAGGTTTTCTTCGCCGCCGACCGGCCGTACGGCCTGATCGAGGCCACCGTCCAGCGTGATGACGCAGCTGCCGCACCGGCGGCGTGGTCGGGCATCGCCGGCTTCTGCTAAAGGGCCACGCCCATGGTTTCGACAGGCTCAGCCATCGGTGGTTGAGCCTGTCGACGCCACACCCGGCACCACTCCCACATCTTCACAACACCTGTTAGCCAGACACCAGTTAGCCAGACGATGACGTCTGCCATGAACCAAGAAAGTCTGCCATGAACACCAAGAAGAAACTTGCCGCCGCAGCCGCTGGAAAAGGCGCACGGCCTGGCCGCCCCGAGGACCAGCGGCTCCCCGTTGGAAGCATGTTTGCCTACGGCTTCCAGCACGTCCTGACCATGTATGGCGGCATCATTGCCCCTCCCCTGATCATCGGTGCCGCCGCGGGAATGAACTCCCAGGACATCGGCCTGCTCATCGCCGCCTGCCTGTTCGTCGGCGGCCTCGCCACCATCCTGCAAACCGTCGGCATTCCGTTCTTCGGCTCGCAGCTGCCGCTGGTGCAGGGCGTGTCTTTCGCCGGTGTCTCCACCATGGTGGCCATCGTGCACGGCGGCGGCGGGATCCAGGCGGTGTTCGGATCCGTCATCGCAGCCTCCCTGATCGGCCTGCTGATCACCCCGCTGTTCTCGAAGATCATCCGATTCTTCCCGCCGGTGGTGACCGGAACCGTGATCACCACCATCGGCCTGACGCTGATGCCGGTGGCTGCCAACTGGGCCATGGGCGGCAACAACAAGGCTCCGAACTACGGCAGCGTGGCCAACATCGGCCTCGCCGCCGGCACCATGGGCATCGTCCTGCTCCTGAGCAAGGTGGGCAGTGCGGCCATCTCCCGGCTCTCCATCCTCCTTGCCATGGTCCTGGGCACCCTCATCGCCCTGGTTTTCGGCATGGCCGACTTCTCCAAGGTGGGCCAGGGCGAGATTGTCGCCTTTCCCACCCCCTTCGCCTTCGGACCCCCCACATTCGAGATCGCAGCCATCGTCTCCATGCTGATCGTCATCCTGGTGACCCTCACGGAGACGTCCGCGGACATCATCGCGGTGGGCGAGATCGTGGGCACCAAGGTGGACTCCAAGAGGATCGGCAACGGCCTGCGCGCGGATATGCTGTCCAGCGCCGTCTCGCCCCTCTTCAACTCCTTCACCCAGAGCGCCTTCGCCCAAAACGTGGGCCTGGTGGCCATCACCGGCGTCAAGAGCAGGTTCGTGGTCAGCGCCGGCGGCGTAATCCTGGTGGTCCTCGGGCTGCTTCCCGTCCTTGGCCGGGTGGTGGCCGCGGTGCCGACGCCCGTCCTGGGCGGTGCCGGCGTGGTGCTCTTCGGCACGGTTGCAGCCAGCGGCATCCGGACCCTGTCCAAAGTGGACTACAAGAACAACATGAACCTGATCGTGGTGGCCGCATCCATCGGCTTCGGGATGATCCCCATCGCCGCACCCACGTTCTACGACCAGTTCCCGTCCTGGTTCGGCACCATCTTCCACTCCGGCATCAGCTCCGCGGCCGTCATGGCCATCCTGCTGAACCTTCTCTTCAACCACTTCCGGGCTGGAAATTCGGACAACCAGTCCGTCTTCGTCGCTGGCACCGAGCGGCTGGTCAAGGCGGAGGCCCTCCGTTCCCTGGCGGACGGCGACAGGTTCGAGAACGGCAAGCTCATCGACTGCGACGGGAAGGAAGTCCGGATCGACTCAGCCGAAAAGGCATCTGAGCATTAGCAAGGACACAGCGAACGACGACGGCCCGCACCTTCCAGCGAAGGTGCGGGCCGTCGTCGTCAGCAGTTCCGCAGTATCAGGTGCGGTTGAGTTCGCGGGAGATGGCCTCGGCGGCCTCGCGGAGGACGGGAACGGCCTTGTCGGCGAAGTTTTCGTCCACCCGGGACACCGGGCCGGACACCGAGATCGCGGTGGGCGTGGGGGCGTTGGGCACCGCCATCGCAAAGCAGCGGACACCGAGCTCCTGCTCCTCCTCGTCGATGGAGTAGCCCCGTTCGCGGATGAGCTTGAGGTCGGCCAGGAGTTCTTCGACGTCGCCAATGCTCTTGGCGGTGGGGGTGGGCATTCCGGCGCGGGCCACGATGCCGCGGACGGTGTCGTCGTCAAGCTGGGCCAGGATGGCCTTGCCGACGCCGGTGGCGTGGGTGTGGGCGCGCCGGCCCACCTCCGTGAACATGCGCATGGAGTGCAGCGAAGGGACCTGGGCCACGTAGATCACCATGTCCGAATCAAGCACGGCCATGTTGGAGGTCTCCCCCAGGCGGTCCACCAGGGTTTTGAGCTGCGGGCGGGCCAGGGCGCCGAGCTGCTTGTTGGCGCCTTCACCCAACCGGATCAGCCGGGGACCCAGGGCATAGCGCCGGTTGGGCAGCTGGCGGATGTAGCCGAGCGATACCAGCGTGCGGAGCAGGCGGTGGATGGTGGGAAGCGGCAAATCGGTCGACGAGGACAGCTCACTGAGCGTGACGTCGCCGCCGGCATCCGTGATGAGCTCCAGCAGCTCGAAGACGCGCTCCACCGACTGCACTCCGCCGGAGGCTTTTTCTGCCATTCCGTTGTCTCCTATGGCTCGGAATCCGACAACTCTTATCCGCATCGTGAAAAGAGTTGCTTAGACCACCCAACATACAGCACGGCAGGACGCGCGGCGATGTCCCTCGGCAGTCACATCACGAAGGGGTTGTGTTTCCATAAAGTAGATAATAATATCCATAATACGAAAATATTCGGATCAGAGCAGAAGCCGGACAAGGCCTAACAGGAGGACATTCAATGGCGAACCCCAGCCCCGGAAATTCGATCACCCTGCGCGTGGAAGCACCGTCGAGCTTCAGCGCCACCAGCGAACTCGCGGCAGCCGTCGGAGCAGCCGGCGCCGCAATCACCGCACTGGACGTCACCGAGTCCCACCACGAAACCCTCGTCGTCGACGTCACCTGCAACACCACCGACGACGCCCACGCCGCGCGGGTCAAGGACGCCCTCAACGCCCTCGACGGGGTCACCGTCCAGCACGTCTCGGACCGCACTTTCCTGATGCACCTCGGCGGCAAGCTTGAAGTGGTCCCCAAGGTCCCGCTGCGCAACCGCGACGACCTGTCGCGCGCCTACACCCCCGGCGTGGCCCGCGTCTGCCTGGCCATCGCCGAAGACCCCGCCGCCGCCCGCAACCTGACCGTCAAGCGCAACACCGTCGCCGTCGTCACCGATGGCTCCGCAGTGCTTGGCCTGGGCAACATCGGCCCCGCCGCCGCCCTCCCGGTCATGGAAGGCAAGGCCGCCCTCTTCAAGCAGTTCGCCAACGTGGACGCGTGGCCGGTCTGCCTCGATACCCAGGACACCGAGGAAATCATCCGCACCGTCAAGCTCCTGGCCCCCGTCTTCGGCGGCGTGAACCTGGAGGACATCGCCGCGCCGCGCTGCTTCGAAATCGAAGCCCGCCTGCGCGAGGAACTGGACATCCCGGTGTTCCACGACGACCAGCACGGCACCGCCATCGTGACCCTCGCGGCACTGGTCAACGCGCTGCGCGTGGTGGACAAGAAGATCGAGGACGTGAAAATCGTGGTTTCCGGCGTCGGCGCCGCAGGCTCAGCGATTATCCAGCTGCTCAAGGCCCAGGGTGCCCGCCACATCGTGGCGGCAGGACGCTCGGGCGCCATCCACCAGGGCGAGACCTACAACGATCCGCACCGCACCTGGGTCGCTGAGAACACCAACCAGGAGGGTTTCTCCGGCAGCCTGCACCAGGCCCTGGCAGGCGCGGACGTCTTCATCGGCGTGTCCGCCCCGAACATCCTCGACGAAGAGCACGTGGCCTCCATGGCAAAGGACTCCATCGTTTTCGCCATGGCCAACCCCACCCCCGAAGTGGACCCTGCCATCGCCTCCCGGCACGCCGCCGTCGTGGCCACCGGCCGCAGCGACTTCCCCAACCAAATCAACAACGTCCTCGCCTTCCCGGGCCTCTTCCGTGGGCTCCTGGACGTCGGAGCGAGCGACATCACCCCGGAAATGCTGGTGGCCGCCGCGGAGGCAATCGCCAACCGGGTGAATGATAATGAGCTCAATGCCAGCTACATCATCCCGAGCATCTTCGACCCGCACGTGACCGCCAACGTCGCGGCGGCCGTCGCGGCCGCGGCCCACGCCTCACATGTGGCAACGGCTGCCGTTCCCGCCGATTCCGCCAAGGAGCCGGTGGCAGCACTGGCCTCCGCCTGACCGCCCGACTTCCCGCACAAGGAAAGGACCAGAAATGGCCATCACCGTCACAGATCCCCGGCCGATCAACCGCGCTGAGGAGATCCTCACCCCCAAGGCACTGGCCTTCGTGGAGGAGCTCCACAACCGGTTCGCCGGCACCCGCAACGAGCTCCTGGCGGCCCGTGCCGCCAAGCGGCAGCGGGTGGCAGAGACCGGCAAGCTGGACTTCCTGCCGGAGACGCAGGAGGTGCGCGACGGCGACTGGAAAGTTGCGCCCGCACCCGCCGCCCTGCAGGACCGCCGGGTGGAAATGACCGGGCCTGCCTCACCGGCGAAGATGGCCATCAACGCCCTGAACTCCGGAGCCAAGGTGTGGCTGGCGGACCTCGAGGACGCCAGCACCCCCACCTGGGCCAACGTCATTGACGCCATCCTCAATCTCCGGGACGCCGCGCAAGGCACACTGAGCTACACGTCGGAGGAAGGCAAGGAGTACCGGCTCCGCACCGACGCGCCGCTGGCCGTGGTGGTGGCCCGGCCCCGCGGCTGGCACATGCAGGAAAAACACCTGCTGCTCAACGGCGAACCCGCAGTGGGTGCCCTGGTGGACTTCGGGCTGCACTTCTTCCACATCGCC